>CAMAYC010000013.1 GCA_945862125.1 Reyranella massiliensis 521 | reverse complement strand
TGGGCGACGGCGATGGCATCGCGGTGCCGGCCGGTAAGCGGCTGGTCTTCCGGCCGCAGCACGCCTCCCTGTCGTCGGCCGAGGGCATTCCTTTGCGCGGCCCGGTCACGCACCGGGAATTCCTGGGCGCCACGGTGCGCTACGCCGTGCGGATCGGCGGCAGCGAGATCCTGGTCGAGACGCCCTTCCACTCGGGCAACGAGCTGCGCACGGTGGGCGACGTGGTCGGTGTGGCCCTGCCGCCGGAACGCATGCTCTACCTGCCGGCATGAGCCCCCCAGCATGAACATTGTGAGAAAAGCAGGCTTCGTCGCTCCCGCGGCGCAGCGCGCGGCCTGGGAAGCGCTCCTCGAGGAGCGACTGGCCGAGGAGGGCTTCATCGTCACAAGCTGCGAGGTCTCGCGCGACGGGCCGTGGCGCATCGACGTCTTTGGCGAAGGCAGCGCAGCCTTGGTTGAAGTGGCCATCAAAGCGGCGGCCCGAGCGCTCGGCGTCGCGGAGCCGGCCTGGGCGTGGGAGGAACTACCCGACATCGACTGGGTCGCGGAGAACCAGCGCTCGTTCCGGCCCTTTGCCGTTGGGCCATTCTGGGTCCATCCCTCGCATGTCGCCGACGGCATCCCCTCCGGCCTTCTGCCCTTGCGCATCGACGCTGGCCTCGCTTTCGGCACCGGCACGCACGCCACCACGCGCGGCTGCCTGGAACTGCTGGCAACGCTCGATCCATCGGAAACGGCCAATGCCGTGGATGTCGGCTGCGGCAGCGGCATCCTGGCCATCGCCATGGCCAAGCTATGGCAGCGGCCCGTGTGGGGCGGCGACAACGATGCCGAAGCGGTCGCCGTGGCGGAAGAGAATGCCGGCCTGAACGGCGTCGGCGATCTCTGCCGCTTCTCCGTCGCCTCGGGCCTCGACGCGCCCGAACTCGCGGCGCGTGCGCCCTACGATCTCATCGTCGCCAATATCCTGGCCGGCCCGCTGGTCGATCTTTCGGAATCGTTCGCCGATTCGGTGCGGCCAGGCGGTCGCGTGCTGCTGAGCGGGCTGCTCGTCGAACAGGCCGCTCTGATCCTCTCGACCTACGCCCGCCGCGGCCTCGCCTTCGAACGACGCCTCGATCTCGAGACCGGCGGCGCCTGGTGGCGCAGCCTCATCCTGCGCCGGGATTGACAGCATCTGGAGGAAACGAAAAAGGGCCGGCTTTCGCCGGCCCTTTGTACGCTTACGCTACGCTACGCTAAAGGTACTTACGCGGCGCGATGCAGGTTCTGGTTGGCCGCGATCACGCTGCCGGTGACGGCATCGATCTGCGGCGCCAGGCCTTCCGCGGCCTCGCGGACAGCGAACTGAATGTCGCCGCGGGCGAGCCCGAGGTCGGCCAGCTCGCGGTCGCTCATCCGGAACAGCTGGGCCTCAGCGGCACGCAGCTTGAGGTCGGCCTTGATCCCTCCCACGAGACGGCCGTACTGGCGGCCGATCCAGAGCAGGGCGTCGCCGAGCGAATTGGCGACGAATTCGGCGCGGGCATAGCGCGCGCGCAATTCGATCATGTGGCGGTCGGCGAGGGTAAAGCCGGCCTTCACGTCGTCTTTCCTCCCCGCCGGCGCAGTTTCGCTGGTCAGATTTTCAAACATCTGAATCGGCTGGGTCATCATCGTCATCTCCTTCAATTGTGCGACGCGGTACGCGATGCTGCATCGCACTAAGCAAATATAGAGCCTTGAGTTACAACGATAAGTCTGGAGGTTGAACTCCTGCTATGCGTCTAACGCATGACGCACAACAATTTAGCATTTCGCACCCGCGAACGAACAATTATTGCTCAGTTTGCCTCCATGAGGCGCCCCGCGTAGGGTCCGACGCACCATGAGTTCAGCTCCAGACGACGTTCTTCAGCTCCTGCGCCGGCGTGGCCGTGCGACAGACCCATCCACCCTTGATGCCCTGATGCGCGGCGTCGCCGCCGCCCCGGAAGGGCTGGCCGGCCCGGAATGGATCGAACTCATCACCCCCGATTCCGATGCCGAATTGACCGAGGCACTGACTGCCTGGCGGGCAGAACTGGCCACCGCCGAAGACGGGCTCGACGTGGCACCCGCGCCGGCCGAGCGACTGGCGCTATTGCGCGCTGAACTGGCGCGTCGCGGCATCGATGGCTTCGTGGTGCCGCGCGCCGACGAACATCAGGGTGAGTACGTGCCCCGTCGCTCGCAGCGCTTGGGCTGGCTCACCGGCTTCAGCGGCTCGGCCGGCCTCGCCGTTGTGCTGGCCGACCGCGCGGCGATCTTCATCGACGGCCGCTACACCCTCGCCGTCCGCGGCCAGGTCGATATCGCGGCCTTCGTGCCCCATCAGATCCCGGAAGAATCGCCGGAAGCCTGGATCGCCAAGAACCTGCCCAAGGGCGGCCGCCTGGGATTCGACCCCTGGCTGCAGACCGTCGACGGCTACGACCGCTTCGCGCGCGCCTGCGAGCGTGCCGGCGGCACCTTCGTCGCGGTGGAGACCAATCCCATCGACACCGTGTGGCATGGCCGGCCACCGGCGCCGCTGGCGCCCGTGCTGCCGCATCCTGTCGAGTTCGCGGGCGAGACAAGCGACGCCAAGCGCGCCCGCATCGGCGAGATCGTCGCGTCGAAAGGTGCCGACGTGGCGCTGATTACTGCCCCCGACTCCATCGCTTGGCTGCTGAACGTGCGTGGCGGCGACGTGCCCCGCACGCCGTTCGCCCTGGGCTTCGCTTTGCTGCACGGCGACGGCCATGTCGATCTCTACATGGACCGTCGCAAGGTGCCCGACCGTACGCTGGCCTGGCTCGGCAACGCAGTCACCTTGGCGCCACCCGACGAACTCGGCAGCGCGCTCGACATGCTGGGCAAGATGGAAAAGCGCGTGCTGATCGAAAGCGCGACGGCGCCGCATTGGGCGGCGACCCGCCTGCAGCAGGCCGGCGCCGCGCTGGTGCGCGACGCCGATCCGGTCGCCCTGCCAAAGGCCTGCAAGAACACCATCGAACTGGCCGGCATCCGCGCGGCCCATCACCGCGACGGCGGCGCGGTCAGTCGGTTCCTGGGATGGCTGGCGCGCGAGGCGAAGAGCGGCAAGCTGCGCGAAATCGAGGTGTCGGATCGCCTGCAGGCGCTCCGCCAGCAGACCGGAAAGCTGCGCGATCTCAGCTTCGACACCATTTCAGGCGCCGGCCCCAACGGCGCGATCGTGCACTATCGTGCCTCCGAGGCGACCGAGCGGGCGCTACAGCCGGGCAGCCTCTATCTCGTCGACTCCGGAGGGCAATACCGCGATGGCACCACCGACATCACCCGCACCGTCGCCATTGGCACGCCCTCACCCGAGATGCGCGACCGCTTCACGCGCGTGCTGAAGGGCCACATCGCCTTGGCCACTGCGCGCTTCCCGGCCGGCACCACGGGCTCCCAACTCGACGCGCTGGCGCGCTTCCATCTCTGGCAGGCCGGCCTCGACTACGACCACGGCACGGGCCACGGCGTCGGTGCCTATCTCTCGGTCCATGAGGGACCACATCGCATTTCCAAGATGGCCAACAACGTGGCCCTGCTCCCCGGCATGATCGTCAGCAACGAGCCCGGCTACTACAAGACCGACGCCTACGGCATCCGCATCGAGAACCTGGTGGCGGTGCGCGAGGCCAAGATCGAGGGCGCCGACCGGCGCTACTACGAGTTCGAAACCTTGACCCTGGCACCGATCGACCTCGCCTGCATCGACCAGGACATGCTGACCGGCCCCGAGCGCGACTGGCTGAACGCCTACCATCGGCGCGTGCGCGAAACGGTGGGGCCCGACGTCGACGAGGTCACGCGGGCGTGGCTCGCCGAGGCGACCCGCGCCATCTAGGCCCTAATCCGGCAAGACAGTCCGGCCGAGCACGACGTCCTGGTAGACGTCCAGCGACGGCAGTCCGCCGGTGTGCATGAAGAGCACCTTGGCGTTGGGCTTGAAGTGGCCCTGGCGGGCGAGGCCGATGAGGCCGGCCATGATCTTTCCGGTATAGACCGGATCAAGCAGGATGCCTTCAGTGCGCGCCGCCATCTGGACGGCTTCGACCATCTTCGCGTTCGGCACGGAATATTTCGGCTGCCAAAAGCCGCCAAAACTCTTCACCGCCTCGCGCGGCACCTTGCCGATGCCGAGCAGGTCGGCCACCGCCTGCGCTTCCTTGTGGACCAGCGGCTCCTGGTCGGCGGGATCGCGGCTGACGCCGATGCCGATCAGCGGGACCTTGATGTTGTTGCCCAGGAAGCCCGCCACCATGCCGCCATGCGTGCCCGAGCTGCCCGAGCCGACCACGACGGCATCGAAGGCCACGCCCATGTCGAACCACTGCTGCTGCATTTCCTGCACGCAGGCGACATAGCCCAGGCCGCCGATGGCGTTCGAGCCGCCGCCCGGGATGATGTAGCCCTTGCGGCCGAGCGAGGCGACTTCCTGGGCCACCTTCGACATGGCGGCGCCCATGTCCGAGCCGCCGGGCACCACGGTGATGGCTTCCACGCCCATCAGCTCGAACATGAAGTTGTTGCCGCCGGCTTCCTTGCTGTAGCTGCCGGGCACGCGCTCCTCGATCACGAAGCGGCACTTCAGCCCCTCCTTGACCGCGGCGGCCAGCGTGATGCGGCAGTGGTTGGACTGCGGCGCGCCGCAGGTGATCAGCGTGTCGGCGCCGTGCGCCATTGCATCCGCCGCCAGGAATTCGAGCTTGCGGGTTTTGTTGCCGCCCGGGAACAGGCCCAGCATGTCGTCGCGCTTGATCCAGATCTCCGGCCCGACGCCGCCCGGACAGCTCGCCGCCAGGGCCTTGGTGAAGTGCGGCAGCAGTTCGATCGGCGTGGGGGCGTGGGTGTAGCGACGACGCGGAAAACGGGACAGATCCATTCGATCAACTCCAGCCATTAACTTCAATTGAGCGCAGCTGCGCGCACACCGTAGAACACCAGATGCTGTAGCATTGTGCCCGGCTCCGATAAAGAAATCGGGGGTTGCGAGACCCTCGGCCAATGCGTGACAACCATGCACACCCGCTGTGTCGCCCTGGTCGTTCAGCGGGATAGTTTCACCCACTCTTCCTCAGTCATCGTCTGCAAGCCGAGTTCAGCCGCCTTACGTGCCTTGGAGCCGGCATTCTCGCCAACCACGACGAGGCTGGTTTTCTTCGACACCGAATCCGTGACTTTGGCGCCCAGCTCTTCGGCACGAGCCTTGGCGGCATCACGGGTCATTGAACTCAGTTCGCCGGTGAAGACCACGATCTTGTCCTTGAGCAGGGCATCGGCCGCGACCACGCGGCGCGTCACCGGCTCGACGGTGAGTTGCTTGCGCAGGTCCTTGATGATGTCGACGGTGTGACCCTCGCCGAAGAAGGCGCACATGGCATCGGCCGTGGTGACGCCGATCTGCTCGATGTTGCAGAGCCGGCCGTAGCTCTCGCCGACCTCGGCCGTCGCCTTCTCCTTCTTCACCGCGTCGGGCTTCTTCTTCCGCTCCCGGGTCGCCGCCAGCATCTCGGCCAGCCAGACGTCGGCATCGCCATACTCCTGGGCAAGCAGCTTGGCCGTGGCCTCACCGATCAGCGGGATGCCAATGGCATAGATGTAGCGGTCGAGCGGGATGGTGCGCCGCACCTCGATGGCCGCCAGCAGGTTGCGCACCGACAGGTCGCCCCAGCCCTCACGCTTGTGAATATTGGCGGACTTGTCCTTTAGCCGGAAGAGATCGGCCGGCGTCTTCAGGAGGCCGTCACGCCAGAAGTTTTCGATGTGAGTGCCGCCCAGGCCCTCGATGTCGAAGGCGTAGCGCGACACGAAGTGGCGCATCCGCTCGACCTGCTGGAACGGACATTCCAAGCCACCCGAGCAGCGCCGCACCACACCGCCCTCCTCGCTCGCCACCTTGGTTTTGAGCGGACAGGGGCAATGGATGGGGAATTCGTATTTGTGCGTCTTCTTCGGCCGCTCTTCGGGAACGAAACCCAGCACCTGCGGAATGACATCGCCGGCGCGTTGGATGATCACCATGTCACCCACGCGGACGTCGAGGCGCTCGATCTCGTCGGCATTGTGCAAGGTGGCGCGCGCCACCATGACGCCGCCGACATTGACCGGCTCGAGATCGGCCACCGGCGTCAGCGCGCCGGTGCGCCCCACCTGGATGACGATGTCGTTCAGCCGGGTCCGCGCCTGCTCGGCGGGGAACTTGTGGGCAATCGCCCAGCGCGGCGCGCGGCTCACGAAGCCCAGGCGCTCCTGCCAGTCGATACGGTCGACCTTGTAGACGACACCGTCGATATCGTAGGGCAGCGCGGCGCGCTGGGCGGCCATTGCGGCGTAGTAGTCGAGCACCTGTTCCGGCGTCCGACAAAGCCTCGACTGCGGATTGACCCTGAATCCCCACTCCTTGAGCAGCTTGAGATACTCGCTCTGCGTCTTCCAGGAGCGCGGCTCGGCCTCGCCCCAGGCATAGGCGAAGAACCGCAAGGGCCGGCTGGCCGTTATGGTGGAATCGAGCTGGCGCAGCGACCCCGCCGCGGCATTGCGCGGATTGGCGAAGACCTTTTCTTCATCGGCTTCCTGCCGCTTGTTCATGGCCAGGAAGGCGGCGCGTTCCATGTAGACCTCGCCGCGGACTTCTATGCTGCCGGGCGCCTTGCCACTCAGCTCTTGCGGAATGTCCTTCACGGTACGGAGATTGGGCGTCACGTCCTCGCCGGTCATGCCGTCGCCGCGCGTCGCGCCCACGGTGAAGATGCCGTCCTCGTAGCGCAAGCTGATCGACAGGCCGTCGATCTTGGGCTCGCAGGCGAGCGCCACCTGCTCATCCTTGTCGAGGTCGATGTCGCGCTCCAGCGCACGACGCACCCGGGCGACGAACTCACGCACCTCCTCCTCGCTGAAGGCATTGTCGAGCGACAGCATCGGCCGGGCGTGCCTGACCTTGGCGAAGGCAGTGCTGGGCGTCGGCGCCACCTTCTGCGTCGGGCTGAACATGTCGACGAGCTGCGGGAAGCGTGCCTCGATCACCTTCAGCCGCTGGCGCAGCTTATCGTACTCGGCGTCCGAGATCTCCGGATCGTCCTTCTCATGATACAGCTTGTCGTGATGGGCGATCTCGTCGGCGAGCCGCTTGTGCTCGGCGCGTGCCTGGCGCTCGGTAAGATCCTCGACCTTCATCGCGGCAACGACTTTTGCTGCTTTCGACATGTCAGCCCGCTGGCGTCAGCAACTTGTCGGCGGCGGCGCGCGCCTCCGCCGTCACCTCGGCACCCGACAGCATGCGCGCGATCTCCTCGCGGCGGCCCTTGGCGTCGAGGGCCAGCACGTCGGTACTGGCGGAATTGCGGGTTGTGGTCTTCTGGATCAACCAGTGGCGATCGGCGACGGCGGCAACCTGGGGCGAATGCGTCACCACCAGCACCTGCACATCCTTAGCCAGCCGCCTCAGGCGCTCGCCCACTGCCGCCGCGGTAGCGCCGCCGATGCCGGAATCGACTTCGTCGAACACGATGGTGGCCGCATCGCCCACCTTGGCCAGGCAGACTTTCAGCGCCAGCAGGAAACGCGACAGCTCACCGCCCGACGCGATCCGGGCGATCGGCGCCGGAGGTGTGCCGGGGTTGGTGGCAACGGTGAACTGCACGCGGTCGGTCCCGGCCTCGGACCATTCGGCCTCGGGGAGCGGCGCCAGATCGGTGACGAACTTCGCTTTCTCGAGCTTGAGCGGCGCCAGTTCGGCCGCCACCGCCTTGTCGAGCCGGGCAGCCCCCTTGCGGCGTGCCGCGGTCTGAGCTTCCGCTGCCGTGACATAGCTGGCACGGGCGGCCTTGGCCGTCGCGACGAGCTTCTTCAGGCTGGCCTCGCCGGAGTCGAGAGCCGAGAGCTGGGAGGCCATCTTCTCCGCAAGCGCGGCCAGTTCGGGCACCGCGACATTGTGCTTGCGCGCCAGCGCCCGCAGCCCGAACAGCCGTTCCTCGATCTTCTCCAGCCGCGCCGGGTCGAATTCCAGCGCGTCCCGTGCCGCCTCGAGCTGCGCCTGCGCCTCGGCTGCCTCGCTCAGCGCCCGGTCGAGTGCGGCCAGCGGCGCATCGAGATGGCCCGCAGCCTTGTCGACATTGCGTTCGATCAGGCGATGCGCCGTGCCGAGCGACGCGATCGTGCCCCGGCCCTGCTCCAGCTCGGCCAGCGCCTGTGTGACGGCCTCGCCCAGCGCGCTGCCGGCCCGCAGCAGCTGACGCTCAGACGCCAACGTCTCCTCGTCGTCGGGCCTGGGCGCAAGCGCCTCTAGCTCCTTCACGGCATGGCGCAGAAAATCCTCGTCGCGCCGCGCCGCCTCGGCGGTGGCTTCGGCATCGGCGCGCGCCTGTTCGGCCGCGCGCCAGGCATGCCACGCCGCGCGGACAGCTTCCGCCTGCTTGTCCAGGCCGGCAAAGGCATCGAGCGAGCCGCGATGGGTGGCGATATCGAGCAGCCCGTGCTGCTCCATCTGTCCCTGAATCTCGACCAGCGTGTCGCCGAGCCGGCGCAGCAGTGCCACCGACGCCGGCTGGTCGTTGACGAAGGCGCGGCCGCGACCGTCGGCACCGATCGTGCGGCGGAGCGTCAGCACGTCCTCGTCGCCCAGGCCCTGCTCAGCCAGGATCGCGTGGGCAGGATGGGCCTTGGGCAGGTCGAAAGAGGCGGCGACCGACGCCTGCGCCGCGCCACGCCGCACGGCGGACGACTCGGCGCGCGCGCCCAGGGCGAGGCCGAGGGCATCGATCAGGATCGACTTGCCGGCGCCGGTTTCACCGGTGAGTGCGCCTAGGCCGCCGTGGCCGGCGCGTGCGAAACCGAGGTCGAGCTTCTCGATCAGGACGAAGTCACGGATCGAAAGCGAAACCAGCATGCCCGGTCAGAAGAGTCCGAAGAACCAGCTACTCTTCTCGTCGGGTGGCCTTTGGCCCTCGCCGGTCATCAGGAAGTAGCTGTCCTGATACCATTCGCTGCCCGGGAAATTGAACCCCAGCACGGCGGCATTCTCCTTGGCTTCGCTCTTCACGCCGAGAGCGAGATAGCTCTCGACGAGACGGTGGAGGGCCTCCGGCACATGCGTGGTCGTCTGGTAGCGTTCGATCACGACGCGATAGCGGTTGATCGCGCCGACATACTGCTGCTTCGCCTGGTAGTAGCGGCCAACGGCCATCTCCTTGCCGGCGAGATGGTCGATGGCGAGTTCGACCTTGAGGCGCGCATCGCGCGCGTAGGGCGAGCCGGAGAAACGCTTGACGACTTCCGCCAGCGCCTCGAGCGCCTGCTGCGTCACGCGCTGGTCGCGGCCGACGTCGGAGATCTGTTCGTAGTAGCAAAGCGCCTTCAGGTAATAGGCGTAGGCGAGATCACGGTGACCGGGATGGAGCTGGATGAAGCGATCCAGCGCGATGATTGCCTCGTCGTACTTGTTCGACTGATAGTAGGCGAAGGCGGCCATGATCTGGGCCTTGGTGGCCCACACCGAATAGGGATGCTGGCGGTCGACTTCCTCGAAGCCCTTGGCGGCCTTCTTGTATTCCTGGGCCCCCAGCTCATCGAGCGCCTGGTTGTAGAGCTGTTCCACCGGCCTCTCGACGTAGTTCTTGTCGTCGTCGGACGAGCCGCAGCCGACCAGGCCCAGCGCCATCGAAGCCAGCGCCAGTCCTGCAACCACGTGCCGAGTGATACCTACGCCCGCTTTCGACATTTCCCATCCGTCAAACCAGAGTGCCGCCGGGTTATATCACGCTGAAGCCAAAAAAAGAGGGGCCGAACGGCCCCTCGATAGGATGCGTGGAGAACTCGGAAAGTCTGCGTCAGTTGGCTTGCCGACGCAGGAAAGCAGGAATCTGCAGGTCGTCGTCATCTCGGGCGGGTTTGGTCCGCTCGGTGACGTCGAGGCTGATCGAGGTCTGGACCGGCGCGGCCCGAACGACGGGCTTGGGGGCGACGGCCACGACGTTTTCCGGCACTGCACGAGCCGCCGCCGGCTCGGCGGGAGCGGCAGCTGCGGCCACAGGCTTGGGCGCCGAGAAAGCGCCGGTGATGCGCTGGAAGAGGTTGGGCGAGCGGCTGTCGCCGCCGGCCGGGCGCGCGGCCATCGGTCGCGCGTTGGGTTCGGCCGCTCGTACAGCGGCCTTCATCGGCGGACGGCTGACGCGCCAGTCGTTCTCGTCGACCAACGGCCGCTGGGCCGCAGGAGCAGTGGGAGCAGCCACCGGCGCAGGCGCCGGAGCAGCCGCGACCGGCGCTTGTGCCACGGGCGCCGGAGCCGGCGCTTGTGCCACGGGCGCCGGAGCCGGCGCGGGCATGGGAGCCTCGACCGGTGCCGCCGCCATGATCTGCGCCGGAATGGGCGCCTCGGCAATCGGCGCCTGGGCGATCGGGGCCGGTGCGGCCTCGGCCATCGGCGCGGTTGCCATCATCGGCGGTGCCGGTGGCGCGACAGGCGCAGCCGGCGGTGCCATGGGAGCCATCGCGACAGGCGCCGCGGGGATCGGCGCGGCAGGCATCGGCGCGGCGGTCGCCGCAGTCGGCATGGCGATACGACCGACCGGCGGCGCGGTCGGACGGCTGAGCGCCGGCTGACCGGTCTGCATCGGACGGTTCATGTCGAGCGAGAGGTAGTTCGGCGCCGGCTGCTGCGCCGCCATGGCGGCGATGCCGGTAGCCACCACCGACACGCGCATGCGGCCCTGCATGGTAGCATCGAAGGTCGAGCCAAAGATGATGTTGGCTTCGGCGTCGACTTCCTCGCGGATGCGGTTGGCCGCTTCGTCGACCTCATGCAGCGTCATGTCGAGGCCGCCGGTGATGTTGATGAGGACACCCTGGGCGCCCTTCATCGAGTGGTCTTCGAGCAGCGGGTTGGAGATCGCCGACTCGGCGGCGACGCGGCTGCGGTCGGGACCTTCGGCTTCGCCGGTGCCCATCATCGCCTTGCCCATCTCGCCCATCACCGTGCGGATGTCGGCGAAATCGAGGTTGATGAGACCCGGCATGACCATGAGATCGGTGACGCCGCGCACGCCCATGTGCAGCACGTCGTCGGCCATCTTGAAGGCGTCGGCGAACGTCGTCTTCTCGTTGGCGATCTTGAACAGGTTCTGGTTGGGAATGACGATCAGCGTGTCGACCACCTTCTCCAGTTCCAAGATGCCCTGCTCGGCCGACTGCATGCGGCGGCGGCCCTCGAAGTGGAACGGCTTGGTGACGACGCCGATGGTGAGGATGCCCTGCTCGCGCGCCGCGGCGGCGATGACGGGCGCCGCACCGGTGCCGGTGCCGCCGCCCATGCCGGCGGTCACGAACACCATGTTGGCGCCGTCGAGAAGCTGCAGGATTTCCGGCAAGGCTTCCTCAGCCGCCTGACGGCCGACCTCGGGCCGCGCACCCGCGCCCAGGCCCTGGGTGATGGTGATACCGAGCTGTACCCGCCGGTCGGCAAGCGACTGGCCGAGTGCCTGCGCGTCGGTGTTGGCGACGATGAATTCGACGCCTTCCAACGCAGCACTGATCATGTTGTTGACGGCGTTTCCGCCTGCGCCGCCGACACCAACGACGGTGATACGCGGCTTAATCTCCGACTCCTTTTGGGGGAGGCTGAGGTTGATTGTCATTCGGCTTTCTCCACGCAAACGAGGGGGGTATCTGCTCGGAGTAGCGACGCGGACCCTTTTAAGGAAAGACCCTTCACCGCCACCGGGCTTTTTCTTATCGTTGACTACAGCCTGTTGGGGATTGCCATATCCCACACAACATATTGCCTAAAAGTTCTCTCTAATCCAACTGCCAATGCGACCAATCCGGCTCGCCTGCGCTTCTGCCGACGTCGGCTGGGCCTGGGCGGCGGCGTGATGGTGCAGTGCAAACGAGAGCAGCCCTGCGGCCGCTGAAAAGGCAGGCCCACCGGTCGAATCAGCCAGCCCGGCTAGGCGCAACGGGGCTCCCGTTCGCACCTTCTTGTTGAGAATGGCTGCCGCCACCTCGGGCACGCCGTCGAGCTGGCAACCGCCGCCGACCAGAACGGCGCGCCCACCCGCCAACTTATCCACACCGCTGGCTTCGAGGCGGCTGCGTACCAGTTCGAACGTCTCCTCAATGCGCGGGCGGATGACGCCGACCAGGATCGAGCGCGGGATGTGATTGGGGCGCGTGCGGTCTTCCTCGCCGATCAGCGGCACATCGATGATGTCGTATTCGTCATTGGGCTTGGCGACGGCGCGGCCGATCTGGGTCTTCATGCGCTCGGCATGGGCAACCGGGGTGGCAAGGCCGCGGGCGATATCCCGGGTGACATGCTCCCCGCCGACCGGAATCGAATCGACGTGGACGAGATGGCCTTCATAGAAAACGGCGATCGAGGTCGTGCCGCCGCCCATGTCGATCAGCGTGACGCCGAGGTCGCGCTCGTCGGAGACCAGCGAACTCAGGCCGGCGGCATGCGAGGCAACCACACGCTCGGCGATCTCGAGATGGGCGCGACGCACGCAGACCTGGAGGTTGCGCATGGCGCCGCTGGTGGCCGTCACCAGGTGCACGTCGACGCCGAGACGCTCACCGAACATGCCGCGGGCGTCGCGCACCGGAACGCCGTCGACGGTGTAGCCGATCGCCTCGGAATGGATGATGTCGCGGTCGGCGGTCTCGGCCGGTAGATGGATGTGGGTCTGCACCCGGCGGACATCGCGCTCGCCGATCTCGTGGTGGCCGATCGCGACTTCGAGGCTCTGGTTGTGCGAGGCGGCCGAGCCGCCGCTGACACCGACAATGACCTCGCGCACATGCTCGCCGCACATCTCCTCGGCCGTCGACACCGCCGAGGAGATCGCGCGGGTGGCGGCCTCCATGTCGATGATGTTGCCGGAGCGCATGCCCTGGGCAGCCTGATGGCCGATGCCGACCACGCGAAGCCCCTGCCCGTCGACTCGCGCCACGAAGCAGACAACCTTGCTGGTCCCGATATCAAGCGCCGCAATGACGCCATTTCTTGCCTTCGCCACGATGTCCCCCGTCTCTACGCGTACACTTTAGGTTTCATTGGACGTCACGCCGGACCGGGGGACGCATCGCCGCCCGGTCCGCGTTTCCTCAGATAGAGCTTGTCCGGCAGCCTGAGGTCGACGATGCCGTATTCGCGCGACAACAGCCTGTGTTGGGCCTCAAGCTTGGCGACGTGCTGGAGGGCCGCGACCGCGTCCTCTTCGGGCAACCAGATCTCGACGCCGTTGTTCAACACCAGGTTCCAGCGGCGCTGGCCGACCCAAACGGCGGCGCGCAACTGACGGGTCAGCGCCGGCTCGTAAGCGAGCAGCAGCAGCAGTTCTCCGACATGCTCGGGCGCGCCGACACCGCCCAGCAGCAGCAGCGATTCGGCGCCGGGCGGCATGCGGCTGGCGCGAACGGTGCGGCCGTTCCTGTCGATCAGCGTGTATTCCGCGCCGTTCTGCCAAAGAGCGACCGCGCGGCGTTCACGCAAGGTCACGTATAGCGTGTCCGGCAGGCGCCGCTCGACGGTGGCACCCGCCACCCAGTCGATCGCCTCGAGACGCTGGCGGGAAGCCTGCAGGTCGACGCCCAGCAGTGAGTCGCCGGGCTTGACGTTGAGGGCGGCCAGGATGGCTTCGCGCTCGACATAGTCACGGCCCTCGACGGTGACGTCGGCCAGCTTGAACGGCGTCACGGCGCCCACGATGCTGCGGCCCACCGAATCGATCCGGCTCTGGACTTCGACCAGCCAACCCTCGCGCCAGGCCCACCAGCCGCCGCCTGCACCGCCGCCGAGCATCAGGACGACGAGGCCCAGCATCATCGGCTGGCGCCAAAACGGGCGGCCGGTCTTGCGCACGGGGCCGCGCTTCTTCCGACGGTCGTAGTCGCGCTTCGGCGCCGCCGACTTGGCAGCGGTCTTGGTTGACGTTTTCGTGGAAGCGGCGCTCACGACGGTCGCCTCGCGTGATCGACCATCCAGGTCATGAGATCGGCCCACGAGATACCGGCCCACTTGGCCTGCTCCGGCGCCAGCGACAGCGGCGTCATGCCAGGCTGGGTGTTGAGCTCCAGGATGACGAGCCCCGACGTACCGGGCTTCGAATCGTCCCAGCGGAAGTCTGCGCGGCTGAGGCCTTCGCAGCCAAGCTCCTGATACGCCTGGAGCGCCCACTGCTTCGCCGTCTCGTAGATGTCGGCCGGTACCGGCGCCGGCACGAGATGCTCGGTAATGCCGTCGGTGTACTTGGCTTCGTAGTCGTAGAATCGCGTGCGCGGCCGGAGTTCGGTCACCGCGAGGGACTTGTCGCCCATCACCGCGACCGTGAGCTCACGGCCCGGCACGAACTTCTCGACCAGCACGCGCTCACCGAACGCCGCCTCGGCGGCCTCGACCGCGGCGAGGTTGTCGCCGTCGCGCACGATATGGACACCGATACTGGAGCCCTGGTCGATCGGCTTCACGACATACGGCCGCGGCATCGGATCACCCGCCGCGAGCGATCGGCGCTCGATCACGCGACCCTCGGCAACGCGCAAGCCAAGCGACGCGAAAACATGACGTGCCAGCGGCTTGTCCATGGCGATCGCCGAGGCGAGCACGCCGGAATGCGTATAGGGGATCGCCATGATCTCGAGCACGCCCTGGATGCAACCGTCCTCGCCGTAGCGGCCATGCAAGGCGTTGAACACGACATCCGGTCCGCCGCCCGCGGCCGGCCGCAGGAATTCGACCAGGGCGCGCAGGTCGCGCTTCACGTCGTATTCGACGACCTTGTGGCCGCCCTCTCGCAGTCCTTCGGCGCACGCCTTACCGCTCACGAGCGAGACCTCGCGCTCAGGTGACCAGCCACCCATCAGGACCGCCACGGTGCGTGTCATGCGGTCTCCCCGATGCGCTTGATTTCCCAGGCCAGTTGCACACCGCTGTGCGCAAGCACACGCCGGCGCACTTCTTCACCCAGAGCCTCGATGTCGGCCGCCGTCGCGGCACCGAGATTGATCAGGAAATTGCAATGCTTCTCCGAGACCTGCGCCTCGCCGATCCGCAGGCCACGGCAACCGGCACGGTCGATCAGCTCCCACGCCCTATGGCCCTCGGGATTGACGAAGGTCGACCCGCCGGTACGGCTGCGCGGCTGCGACTCAGTGCGGGCAGCATCGATCTCGGCGATACGCCGCGCGATCACGAGCTGGTCGCCCGGCGTGGCGCGCAGCCGGGCCGATGTGAAGATCCAGTCGGCAGGTGCAGCGCTGTGGCGGTAGCTGAAGCCGAGATCCGCGGCGGCGACATGATGAACAACGCCACGGCGATCGACGGCCTCCGCCGATACCAGGACATGCGCGAGTTCCCCGCCATAGGCGCCGCCATTCATGGCGATCGCGCCGCCGATCGTGCCAGGGATACCGCTCAGGAATTCCAGTCCGGCCAGGCCGTGATCGCGCGCGGTCAGGGCGACGTTGAGATCGGGCGCGCCGGCACCGCTCACCAGTTCGTTGCCCTCGACAGCGATGCCGGTGAAGCCGCGCATCAGGCGGATGACCACACCGCGGACGCCACCGTCGCGCACCAGAAGGTTCGAGCCGACACCCAGCACCGTGACCGCCACATCCACCGGCAGTGCCGCCAGAAACGATGCCAGGTCCTCGACATCGGCCGGCCGGAACAGGACTTCCGCTGGCCCGCCGGTGCGGAACCAAGTCTGGGGACCGAGCGGCGCATCGGCCACGAGCCGACCTCGCGGCTTGGGCAGCCGATCGATCAGGTGAGGCTTGGATGTCGCGAGTGCCATCATGCCGCCGACCCGCCATGAGGGCCTGGATCGTTCGCAATGGCGCGCAAGCCGGCATTCTCGGTGGCGAGCTGCTGGAGCTGGCCAGGCAAGGCATGCGCCCAGGCGGTGATGTTGCCGGCGCCCAGGCAGACCACGACATCGCCAGGACGCGCCGCCTGCCAGATCAGAGCCGGCAGGTCGCCCGGCGCACCCAGTGGCATCACGTCGCGATGGCCGGCGCGGCTTACCAGATTGACCAGCATGTCGCGATTGACGCCTTCGATCGGCGCTTCGCCCGCGGCATAGACGTCGGCGATGATCACCGCGTCGGCATCGGTGAAGCAGGTGGCGAACTCGGCCTTGAGCGAGGAGAGGCGCGAATAGCGATGCGGCTGCATGACGGCGAAGACCCGCCCCGACCCGCCATAGGCCTGGCGGGCGGCGCGCAGCACGGCAGCGATCTCCACCGGGTGATGCCCGTAGTCGTCGATGATCGTGATCCCGTGCGCCTCACCGGTCTTGGTGAATCGACGCTTGACGCCCGCGAAGGTGCTCAACGCGCGCCGAATGGTGTCGTCCGACAGACCCATCTCCTGCGCCACGGCGATGGCGGCAAGGGCATTTTGCACGTTATGCTGGCCGAACATCGGCAGGCGCAGGCCAGTGATGATGCGCGATTCGTTGGTGGCGCGATGCTCGACCTGGACGTCGAAATCGGCGCCGCTGCGATCGAGCCGCAGGTTGATCGCCCGAACATCAGCATTGGCGCCGATGCCGTAGGTGATGATGCGCCGGTCGGCGACACGCGGGATCAGCGCCTGGACCTCGGGATGGTCCGAGCACAGCACTGCGAAACCATAGAACGGAATGTTCTCGACGAAACGCACGAACGCCTCGCGCAACGCGTCGAAGGTGCCGTAGTGGTCGAGATGCTCGGGATCGACGTTGGTCACCACGGCGATGGTCGCCGGCAGCCGCAGGAACGAGCCATCAGACTCGTCGGACTCCACCACCATCCAGTCGCCGTCGCCCAGCCTTGCGTTGGTGCCATAGGCGTTGATGATGCCGCCGTTGATCACCGTCGGATCGAGCCCGCCGGTGTCGAGCATGGCAGCCACCAGCGAGGTCGTCGTGGTCTTGCCGTGCGTGCCGCCGACGGCGATCGACCATTTCAGCCGCATCAGCTCGCCCAACATCTCGGCGCGGCGCACTACTGGCACGAGCCGGGCGCGTGCGGCCATGACCTCGGGATTGTCCTTCTTGACCGCGCTGGAGACGACCACGACCTGGGCGTTGGAAACATTGTCGGCGCGGTGGCCGATCATCACCTTCATGCCGAGATCGGCCAGCCGGCGGGTGTTCGCGCCCTCGGCGACGTCGCTGCCCTGGACCTTGTAGCCGAGATTGTGCAGGACCTCGGCGATGCCGGACATGCCGATGCCGCCGATGCCGACGAAGTGGATGAGACCGATATCCAGCGGCAGCGCCCTCATGCGGCGACTCCTGACGGTGAAAGAGCGAGGCCGGTCATCTCAATGACCAGATCGGCAAGCCGCGCAGCGGCATCGGGCCGTCCGGCGGCGTGAGCGGCGGCGGCCATCGTCGCCAGACGCTGCGGCGCCTCGAGAAGCGCATTCAAATGTGACGCCAGGGCAGCGGCCGTGAACGAGGCATGCGGAATCACGATGCAGGCGCCTGTCGCCTCGAATGCACGGGCATTCGCGCTCTGATGATCATCGGCGGCATAGGGATACGGAATCAGAATCGACGGCCTGCCGATGGCGGCCAACTCGGCAACGGTCGACGCGCCGGAGCGACCGATGACGAGATGCGCCGCCGCCAGCCTGGCCGGCAGGTCGGCGAAGAAGGGCGCCAACTCAGCCACGATGCCCGCCGCGGTGTAGGTCGCCCGCACGCGCTCGATATCCTCGGGCCGGCACTGCTGCACCAGCCGCACACGCGCGCGCAGCGTCGATGGCAACGAAAGAATTGCCTCGGGAATGATCTGGCTGAACGACGCGGCACCCTGGCTGCCGCCGAACACGAGGATGTCGATAACGCGGCCCTCGCCCGGCGCCCGGTACGGCGAGCTGCGCAGCAGGCGCACCGGTTCGCGCACGGGATTGCCGACCAGGCAGGCGCGCCGATCATCCGGGGCAAGATATTGGGTGCGGGCAAATGATGTCGCCACGCGCGCGGCACCTCCGAGAACGAGGCGGTTCGCCTTGCCGAGCACGGCATTCTGCTCGTGCAGCATCGCCGGCAACCGGCGCAGGCGGGCCGCGATCAGCGTCGGCACCGAGGCATAGCCACCGAACCCCACGACAGCCGACGGACCGATGCGTCCCAGCGCACGCCACGCATCGAACAGGCCTAAGGCAAGCGCGAACATCGCCATCAGCCGTTTGCGCAGCGAACCGGTGGGGCTCGCGGAATGGATGTAGTGGATGGGTCGGCGCGACAGCGCGCCCTGCCATTGCCGGCCGCGTGAGTCCGTCACCAGCGTGAACGGCAGGCCGCGCGCCTCGAGTTCGCCGGCCAGCGCTTCGGCCGGGAACACGTGTCCGCCGGTGCCGCCAGTCGCCAGGACCACGGGACCCAAGGGAGTATGGCCTGCGGCCATCACACAGCCTCCCGGAGGCCAGCATGCTCGCGCGTCAGCGACAACAGCATGCCAAGACAGATCGCCATGGCGAGCGCCGAGGACCCACCATAGGAAATGAACGGCAGCGTCATACCTTTGGCGGGAATGAGCTGGATGGTCGAAGCCATGTTGATGGCCGCCTGCAGGCCGAACTGCACGGCAAGACCGGTGGCCGCCAGGGTAATGAAGAGGCTTGTCTCCTTCGACGCGCGCGACATCGAACGCAGTGTCACGAAGGCGAACAAGCCCAGGATCAACAGGCAGACGACGAGACCGAACTCCTCGCCGGCGACGGCCATCACGAAATCAGTGTGCGCGTCGGGAAGCTGCGCTTTGACCGTGCCCTCGCCCGGGCCGCGCCCGAACAGCGAGCCGTTCATGAAGGCTTCGAGGGAGGTGTTGACCTGGTAGTTGTCGCCCGACGAAGGGTCGAGGAAGCGGTCGAAGCGACTGCGCACGTGGCTGAACATGAAGTAGCTGCCGACCAGGGCACCGGCGGCCCCCACCGCGCCGAAACCGGCAATCCACATTGGCAGGCCGACGACGAAGAGTTGTGCTCCCCAGACCGCGGCGACAACGATGCTCATGCCGAGATCCGGCTGCAGGATCAGCAGCGCGAGAACCGTGCCCACCAGCAAGGTGCAGAGGAAGTAGCCCGGCACCCTGCGCTCGGTGCGGCTTTGCGCCAGGAGCCAGGCCGAGATCACGGCGAGGCTGGGCTTGGCGAATTCAGAGGGCTGCAGGCTGGAAAGGCCGGGCACGGAGATCCATCGCCGCGCACCTTTGATCTCGACGCCGATGACGAAGGTGGCGGCCAGCAGCACCACACTGCCGCAGAACACCAACAGGGCGAGCCGCCGGACATGACGCGGTGAAGCCAGCGAGATTGCCAGCATCACCATAAGTGCCATCGGCAGGAAAATGAACTGGCGCTTGGCAAACATGAACGAGTCGGCGCCGATGCGCTCCGCTGCGGGCGGCGAGGCTGCCAGGGTCAGCAGTACACCGAAGGCCATGATCGCCAGGATGGCGCCCAGCGACCAGCGATCGACGGTCCACCACCATTGGCCGATGACGCTGCGGTCGTCGCGTGGAACCTGGATCATGCCGCCATCCCCAAACGCTGGGCACCCGGCAACGCCCGCGCCATGGCGCGAAAGGCATCGCCGCGATGCTCGTAACTCTTCCACTGATCCCACGACGCGCAGGCCGGCGAGAGCAGGACCACGGCCTCGCCACCGCCTTCGCGTTGCGCGCGCAGATGCGCGGCATCGAGTGCCGACTGCAGGTCGCCGCAGCGACTGTAGGGGAGCTTGCCTTCGAGCTGGCCAGCGAACAGGTCGGTCGCCTCACCGATCAGGAAGGCATGGCGGATACGGTCGAAGTAGGACGCGAGCGGCGCCACGCCGCCCTCCTTCGCCTGGCCGCCCAGGATCCAATAGATGTCGTGATAGCTCGAAAGCGCCCGCGCCGTGGCCTCGGCGTTGGTGGCCTTGCTGTCGTTGATGTAGACGACGTTGCCCACCGAGGCGACACGCTCCTGGCGATGCGGCAGGCCGGGATAGCTGCGCAGGCCCTGGACGATCCGCTCGCGCGGCACGTCGAGCCAGCGACAGGCGGCCCAGGCACAGGCAGCGTTCTGCGCATTGTGGTCGCCCGGCAGAGTAGGCACATCGGAGAAATCGACGGCATAACCGTCGGCATCGATCAGACGACCGGCACGGAATGAAACGCCACCGGCGACCGGTCGATCGAGCGCCACCGGGACGGCAACGACACCCGGCCGCGCCGAGATTCTGTCGTGGACCATGCGCGACGGCTCGTCGTCGATGCCGATCACGGCGCAATCACCGGCTTGCTGGCGAGCGAAGATGTTTTCCTTGGCCGCGACATAGCCCGCCATGTCGCCGTGGCGATCAATATGGTCGGGTGTGACGTTCAGCCAGACAGCGATGTTGGCACGGAAGGTCTCGAGCAGTTCGAGCTGATACGACGACAGTTCGAGGACGTAGACTCCGCCTTCGCCCAGCATGCCGAGATCGAGTGCGCCCCGCCCGATGTTGCCGCCGACTTCGCATCGCACGCCCGCCTGGGAGAGGATGTGGCCGATCAGCGCCGTCGTCGTCGACTTGCCGTTGGTCCCGGTGATGGCCACGAAGCTCGCCTTCGGCGCGGCGCGAGCCAGCAGCTCGACGTCACAGATGATGTTCTTGCCCGCCGCGCGCGCCGCAGCCGCCACGGGATGCGGTACGGGCAGATGACTGGGAATGCCGGGGCTGATGACCAGCGCCGTCATGCGCGACCAGTCGATCGAGGCTGGATCGGCAAGTGCCACGCCGGCGGCGACCGCGGCCGCGCGCGAGGCGGCGTTGTCGTCCCAGGCGATGCATCCGACGCCCGCCGCCGTCAGGGCGCGTGCCGTCGCCAGGCCGGAGCGCGCGAGCCCCAGCACGACGAAGGACGATCCCTTGAGGAAGGCGAGGTCGATCATCCGCTCACCTCAGCTTCAACGTGGCCAAGCCCGCCATCGCGAGGATGGCGGCGATGATCCAGAAGCGGAACACGATGGTCGGCTCGGCCCAGCCCTTCTGCTCGAAGTGATGGTGCAGCGGCGCCATGCGGAAGACGCGGCGCCCGGTCCATTTGTACGACAGGACCTGGACGATCACCGAGACGGTCTCCAGCACGAACAGCCCGCCCACGATCGCCAGCACGATCTCGTGCTTGGTGACGACCGCCACAGCGCCCAACGCGCCGCCGATGGCGAGCGAGCCGGTATCGCCCATGAACACCATCGCGGGCGGGGCATTGAACCACAGGAAGCCGAGCCCGGCGCCGACCAGCGCCGCCAGCAGCACCGCCAGCTCGCCGGAACGCGGGATGTGATGAAGGTAAAGGTAGTTCGTGAGGATGGTGTTGCCGACGACGTAGGCAATCAGACCAAACACCGCCGACGCCATGATTACCGGGCCGATCGCCAGTCCATCGAGCCCGTCGGTCAGGTTGACCGCGTTGGACGCGCCTACCATCACGAGAATGCCGAAAGCGACGAAGCCTACGAGGCTGAGAGGCAGCAACACGTCCTTCAGGAAGGGCAGTGCAAGTGTGTAGCGCAGCGGCGCCGGCGAAGCCTGGGCGATGAAATACGTCGCGACACCGGCCACCACGATCGACAGGGCAAATTTCATCCTGCCCGGCACGCCCTTGGAGTTGCGCTTGGTGACCTTGAGGAAATCGTCCCACAGGCCGATCGCGCCGAACGCCAGGGTGACACCGAGCACGATCCAGACATAACGGTTGCTGAGGTCCGCCCACAGCAGCGTTGCGACCGCGAGCGTGATCAGGATCAGGAGACCGCCCATGGTGGGCGTGCCCTTCTTGGTCAGGAGGTGGCTGGCGGGACCGTCGTCGCGGATCGGCTGGCCTTGCTGCTGTTTGCTGCGCAGCCAGCGGATAAGGACGCCGCCGATCAGGAAGCTGAGGACCAGCGCCGTGATGAACGCGCCGATCGAGCGGAACGTCAGGTACCGGAACAGGTTGAACGGCCCGAACACGTCCGCCAACGGATAGAGAAGGTTATAGAACATCCCTAGCGTCCCACCTCGCCGCCGCTTGCCGCCACGACGGCGTCTACGACGATCTTCATTTTCGATCCCAGCGAACCCTTCACCGCAACCACGTCACCGGCGCGAAGTGCCGCCGCGAATTCTGCCGCCAGCGCCGCCGAGTCAGGCCGATGCGCGCCGCGCTGCGACGGCGCGAGCTTCTGCCAGAGCGCCTCCATATGCGGCCCACACAGGAAGACCTGCGCGGCGCCACTGGCCGCTACGGCGTCGGCGAGGCCGGCGTGCAGGGCATCGGCCTGCTCGCCCAACTCGCGCATGTCGCCCAGGGCCAGCATGCGCCGTCCGCCTCCTTCCGGCTCAGTCCGTGCCAGCACGGCGAGCATGGCGCCCACCGAGACCGGATTGCCGTTGTAGCTCTCATCGAGCAACTCGATCGTGCCTGCGCCGAACTTCAGTCGGCGACGCGCACCACGGCCGGGCAATGCCTTCAGGGCGGCCAGCGCCATCGCGGCTTTGGCGACATCAGCGCCGAGCACGTCCAGGGCGGCCAGCGCCGCCACGCTATTCAGGACCCAATGCTCGCCTGCCGCACCCAGCCGATACTCGATCCGCCGACCGTGGATCAAGGCTATAACGTCGCTGCCCGAATTCTGCAGGTTGCACGAGACAAGCCGCGCCTCCGCGGCATCGCTGCGGCCAAAACCCACGATGCGGGAAACGCCAAAATGACGGGCTTTATCGACCAGCCGCGGATAGTGGCGGTTGTCGCGATTGAGCACGGCGACTGCACCGTCGGCCATGCCGGCGAAGACGCACCCCTTCTCGTCGGCGATCGCCTCTTCGCTGCCCATGTGGCCGATATGGGCCGGTCCCACATTCGTCACCACACCGACATGCGCCTCGACCTGGCGGGCCAACGGCTCGATCTCGCCGGGGTGATTCATGCCGATCTCGAAGATGCCATAGCGCGCCTCGCGCGGCAGGCGCGCCAGACTGATCGGAACGCCGACATGATTGTTGTAACTCGCGACGCTTGCCGAGGTGGGCGCCTGAACCGACAGCATGGCGCGCAACGCATCCTTGGTGCTGGTCTTGCCGACCGAGCCGGTGATGCTCGCGATGCGCGCCTTGCTGCGCTGGCGACCGGCACGACCGAGATCGACCAGCGCCTTCATCGTGTCGTGAACACGGATCAACGTGCCCCGAGCACCCTCGACCTCACGCGAGACGACAGCCGCAGCAGCGCCGCGCGCCAATGCATCAGCCACGAAGCTGTGGCCGTCGCTGGTCTCCCCCGCGAGTGCGAAGAAGATGTCGCCCTTGCCGACGGCGCGGCTGTCGAACGTCACACCTTCCGCCTCGAAGGGCGCGACGGCGGCGACCGGCGACAATGCCTTGCTGATCTCATCGGAGGTCCAGAGGGCGCTCATGTCAGCGCCTTCCCAGGCGCGGCGCTTCCCGCTAGTTCGCGCGCGACTTCGGCATCGTCGAAGGGATGCGTGATACCCTTGATGGTCTGCCCGGTCTCGTGGCCCTTGCCAGCGATCAGCAGCAGGTCGTCGGCGCTACGGAGGGCGGCCATGCCAGCTACTATGGCGGCATGCCTGCCGTCGGCAGCCTCGATCCAGTTCTTCCGGTCGGCCGCGATGCCGCGCAGGATCTCGCTGCGGATCTCCTGAGGTTCCTCGCTGCGCGGATTGTCGTCGGTGACGATGGCGAGATCGGCGAGCCGGGTGGCGATCTCACCCATGACCGGCCGCTTGGCCCGATCGCGATCGCCGCCGCAGCCGAAAACCACGACCAGCTTGCCGCGCGCGAACGGCCGAAGCGTGTCCAGCACGGTCTCCAGCGCCTCGGGCTTGTGCGCATAGTCGACATAGATCGGCGCCCCGGAACTGTGCCGGGCAACGAGTTGCAGGCGGCCGGGCGCCCCGGTGAGGTTCGCCAGCGCCGCTACCGCGCGTGCCGGATCGCCGCCAGTCGCCACGACGAGGCCGAGCGCCGCGAGCGCATTGGACGCCTGGAAGCCGCCGACCAGGGGAAGATCGATTTCATGGCGCATGCCCAGCACCTCGATCGTGAGGCGTTGGCCGGTCGAGGTCGGATCGTCGCTGATCAGGCGAATTTCGCGGCCCTTGGCGCCATAGGTCCAGAAGCGGATGCCCCGCTGTCGGCAGATCGCGGCCAATGCCTCGGCGCGGTCGCTGTCGGCGTTGACGATCGCCGTGCCGCCGGTCGGCAACAGGCTGTCGAACAGCCGCGCCTTGGCCGCGAAGTAGGTCTCCATCGAGGCGTGATAGTCCAGATGCTCGTGCGTGAGGTTGGTGAAGGCGGCCGCTGCGAGCCGGACGCCGTCGAGGCGGTGCTGGTCGAGACCGTGGCTCGAGGCCTCGATCGCCAGATGCGCGACGCCCTCGCGAGCAAGCGTTGCAAGATCCTCGTGCAGTTGCACCGGGTCGGGCGTCGTGAGGCCCGCTTCTCGCGTCAGTCCCGGCGATACGATGCCGAGCGTGCCGACGCTCGCCGCCTTGAGGCCGAGCGCCTCCCAGATCTGGCGCACGAAATGAACGGTCGAGGACTTGCCGTTGGTGCCGGTGACGGCGGCGACAATGGCGGGCTGGAGGCCGGCGAACGCCGCCGCCATCAATGCCACGCGACGGCGTGGGTTGGCGTCGCGCACGACGACGATGCCGGGATCGAGCGCCGGCAACGATGCATCGGGAGCGGCCAGGATCGCCGCGGCGCCACGGCCGACCGCATCGGCGACGAACGCAGCGCCATTCTGATGCGTTCCCGGCATTGCGGCGAACAGAAAGCCCGGCCGGACCTTTCGCGAATCGAGGGTCAGGCCGGCGAGAACGGGATCGCGCGGCAACGCTGAGGGGGACGCGGGGTCATGTGCGCTGCGGCGCATGAGCTCACTCAGCCGCAACGCGACGCACTCCCGCTGCGGGGGCCGCTGCGGTCTGCGCTGCACCGGGCCGCACTGGCACGGCCTTGCGTTGCTCGGAGCCGCGATGACGTGCGTTTGCCGGCACGAACTGCGGCGGCACCACCGGCGCCGGCACCGGAGTCGAGGCGATCTCGAGCGGCGGCAGACCCTCCTTGAGGTCGCCTGGCAGGACGCCATACAAGGACACGATGCCTTCGATGATGACCTTGACCGACGGCGCGGCCACCCAACCAGCCGTGGCGTAGCCGCCGGTTTCGGGAAGGCCCTTGGGCTCGTCGAGCGAGACCAGAATGACGAATTTGGGATCGTTCATGGGAAACGCGCCAACGAACGAACTGATTAGGGCTTTTTGGCGGTAGCCGCCGCGGGCCGGCTTTTCCGCCGTGCCTGTCTTGCCGCCGACCTCGTAGCCCTTCACGTCGGCATTCTTGCCAGTACCTTCCACCGCGTTCAGCCGCAGAAGCTGGCGCAGGTTGAGCGACGTCTTGGTCTGGATCACGCGCCGGCCCGGGTCGCTGGCCGCATTCCGCTTCACCAGGCTGGGCTGGTAGAGGATGCCGCCATTGATTACGGCCGCCGAGCCGGTCGCCAGGTGCAGCGGTGTCACCGAAATGCCGTGCCCGAAGGCGATGGTCATGGTGCTGATCTTCTGCCACTGCCGGGGATAGAGCGGCGAGGCGACCTCGGGCAGCTGGGTCGAAACCGGCTTCAGGAAGCCGATCTTGTCGAAGAAGGCGCGCTGGGTTTCCGCGCCCATCTCCACGGCCATCTTGGCCGAGGCGATGTTGGACGAGTATTTGAAGATCTCCGGCACCGAAAGCGGCCGGCGCTGGGCGTGGTCGTCGTTGATCGTGAAGCGGTCGATCTTGATGGGCGATGTCGCGTCGAAGACGCTGCTCATCGTCACCCGGCCGGTGTCGAGCGCCATCGCCGTATTGAAGATCTTGAAGGTGGAGCCCTGTTCGTAGACGCCCAGGGTGGCGCGGTTGAACAGCGCCTCGTTGGTCAGCGTCTTGGTGCTGTTGGGGTCGAACGTCGGCAGCGAGGCCATGGCGAGGACCTCGCCATTGGTCACATCCATGACGATGGCGGTGGCGCCGATCGCCGAGAATTTCTGGGCCGCACGCGCGATCTCGCGCTCGACCATCCGCTGCAGGCGGAGATCGATGGAAAGCTGCACGGTCTCGCCACTCTGCAGCTGTTGGTCGAAGAAGCGCTCGACGCCGGCCAGCCCGGCATTGTCGACGCTGGCGTAGCCCATGATATGCGCCGCAGCCGAACCCTGCGGATATATGCGCCGCTCCTCGGCCTGGAACTCGAGGCCGGGAATGCCGAGGCGGTTGACGAGGTTGTGCTCGCGCGGGCTGAGGCCTCGCTTGATCCAGACGAAGGTCTTGTCGCCCTCGAGCTTTTCCCTGACGTCGTCGTACTTCAGGTCCGGCAAGGCGGTGACGATCTTGCGCGCGGCATCCTGGGGATCGAGCAGCAGGCGCGGATTGACGAAGGCCGACATTACCGGCACCGACGTCGCGAGGACGGCACCGTTGCGATCGACGATGTCGGCGCGCTCCGATTGGATCGAGCCACCGCGAGCCGCCACGCGCTGGGTGGGTTCGGCGCCGTCGCGCAGCAGCGAGACGTAGCCCATCCGCAAACCGACGGCGACGAACGCGATCACGAAGATCGCCGAGGCGATGACGAGGCGCTGCCGCGCCGTCTCCTGGGCATCGCCCTTGAGACGGTCCTGCGACGAGCTGTAACGCGCGCCGGCCGCCGCGTTTGCCGCGGCGGCCGGTTCGGGCGAGCCAGACTTGCGCCACAGCCTCACCGGCGTCCTCCGTCGTTTCGCGAGAGGATTTCGTCGATCGAGGCTGCAACGCCCTGGCTGTCGCCTACCGGACCCGATGTAGCCGGCTCTTGGATTATGGCCGGTCGAGGGGGCGTCGTGGGTCCGGTGGAACGTGCTGAAAGGGGTGCGGAGGCCGGCGAGGGGCTGCCGGCCTCCGCTGCGACGCGGGCACCACCGGGCAATGTCGACGAGGGGACGTCGTTGCCCGTACGTGGGGGGGAAGGGAGTGGTGCTTCGCGCCGCGGGGGGACAGATTCGGGTTTGAGGGAGTCGAGCCGGATGACCTGCTTGATCGAGGCCGGCTCGAGCTTCAGATGTTTCTGGGCGAGCTTCTCGACGCGCTCGGCCTCGTTGAGATGGGCCCACTCGACCCGCAGGATATGCGTGGCCTGCTGGCTCTCGACGATCTTGTGATTGGTGCGGTCGATCCGCTCCTCGAGGTCCTGCACCTTGTACTTCACTGTGAACAGGCCCACCGCCGTGGCAACGGCGGCAACCGACCAGAAGACGAGCCCGCGATGGATCATGCGCGGCCTCCGGGAACGCCGAGCTTCTCGGCGACACGCAGGCGGGCCGAGCGGGCGCGCGGATTGGCGGCCACTTCGGATGCCGTCGGCAGCACCGGCTTGCGCGTGAGATCGCGCAGCGTGGTCTCATGTTCGACGGCGCGCGGCGGCGCGTGACGCGACGGGCTGGGCGTACGGCCGGCCCTGAGGCGGACGAATTCCTTGACCGCGCGATCTTCCAGCGAATGGAACGATACGACAGCCAAGCGGCCACCCGGCGCCAGGACGGAGTCGGCGGCGGCGAGGCCGCGCTCCAACTCGCCCAACTCGTCATTCACGGCAATGCGCAACGCCTGGAAGGCGCGCGTCGCGGGATCGCTCTCGTCCTTGGCCGAGGGACCGACGGCGCGACGGACAATCTCGGCCAGTTCACCGGTCGTCTCGATGCGCTTGATCTTGCGGGCCTCGACGATGGCGCGCGCAACGCGGCGGCTGCGGCGCTCCTCGCCGTAGCGCCAGAAAATGTCGGCGAGCTCGACTTCGTCCGCCTGGTTCACCAGATCCGCGGCCGACGGGCCATTCTTTTCCATGCGCATGTCGAGCGGGCCCGAATTGCGGAAGGAGAAACCGCGTTCGGCCTGATCGAACTGCATCGAAGAGACGCCCAGATCGAGCGCCACGCCGTCGACGTCATCGACACCTTCCGCAGACAGCAGCTCGGCCATATCGCCGAAGCGGCCTTCGATCAGACGCAACCGCGGCGCATAGCGCACGGCCAATGCCTGGCCAGCGGCGATGGCATCGGGATCGCGGTCGATGGCGATCACCTGGCAGTCGGCGCGATCGAGAATGGCCGCGGTGTAGCCGCCGGCGCCGAAAGTGCCGTCAACGTAGCGACCACCATCACGCGGCTGCAGTGCGTCGATCACCTCGCGCGCGAGAACGGGAACATGCCCGCCGGCGCCGCTCATGCGTCGCCCCTCTCTGAATCGGAATTGGCGAGGCCGCGCACGAATGCCGCCATCTTGTCGCGATCGCTGTCGCGGCGGGCTTGCCAGCGCTTGGGATTCCACATCTGGAACTTGTCGCCCTTGCCGACCAGCATGACGCCCGCCTCGGCGTCGAGGGCCTGAGCGAATTCAGCCGGCATCGAGAAGCGGCCGTCCGGCTCCATGGCGATGGTGCGGGCGCTGGCCGAGAGATAGCCGGCAGGATCGAAGGCCTCGTCGTCGAGCGACACCTTCAGGGAGCCTTTGGGACCGAGCGCCTCGACGCGGAGCCGCTCGAGCATGGCGTCGAAGCCCAGGCGCGAATTTCCGTTCACGACGCCCGGGACGTTGGGTGAGTGGTAGAGGACGAAGGCCTCGCGGTCGTCGGCCGGCAACTCGTCGCGGAAGGCGGCGGGCAGTAGGACCCGGCCTTTCTTGTCGAGCTTGATCAGGATTTCGGACCGAAAGGCCACGACCCTGTCCCCCTAAATCCACGACAGGTGCCCCACGCCCCTGCGGATCCCTGTTTACGGGATGCTATGGGATAGCATGGGATTTCCCGGGACGCAATGTCCAAAAGCGGGATTCGGCGAGGAATCTGAAGGCCTTAGCCACAACATCTATTGTGCACTATTGGTTAAAAACCACAACAGGTTGAGATTTTGCTCGATTCGAGCAGAAAATGCGGGTCAGACGGCCTGTAAGCCGGGTTCTGTCCTCACCCCGGCAAGCCGGGACGATGGATGGCCATTCCTCTGGGACGTCCGTTACCGAACGCCTCGCGCGACCGACCCGGGCGACGACGCGGAAACACCGCTGCCGGTTGCCCGGCGTGTCGCCCCTATTTGGTCTTGCTCCCGGTGGGGTTTGCCTTGCCGCTTCCGTTGCCGGTCGCGCGGTGGGCTCTTACCCCACCGTTTCACCCTTGCCTGACTGGTAAACCAGTCCGGCGGTCTGTTTTCTGTGGCACTTTCCCTGGGGTCGCCCCCGCCGGCCGTTAGCCGGCACCGTGTCTCCGTGGAGCCCGGACTTTCCTCACCACCGCGGTCGCCCGCGACAGCGCAGCCATCCAGCCGTCTGACCCACGCGCCCTAGCTAGGCGGCTCCTCCGACCTGGTCAAGCAGCCCGGCCAGGCGCGCTCGCGTCTCAGGGTCGGGCATGCCGTCGACCTTAGCCGGCCGGAAATGCCGCTGGAAAGCCTTCACGATGTCCTTCGGCGGCACGGCGATCGGCGGCGCGTAGCCGAAGCGCTGCAGCGCTTTGTGGAAGTCGCCATCGAGCGGTCGCCCGCCGGCTTTCGGCCAGAGCCCGACACCGGCAGCGGCGAGTGTTGCCCATGGAAAGCGCAGGCCGGGATCGATCTTCCGCTTGGGCGCGATGTCGGAATGGCCCACGACATTGCGCGGCTCGATTGCCGGATGGCGTCCCAGGATGCCCTGGCATAGTTCAATCAACGCCGCGATCTGGCGCGGCGGATAGTCGTGCCGATCGCCGTGCAGGTTCACGATCTCGATGCCGATCGACGTCGTATTCAGCGCCTCGCGCCCGCGCCAGTGCGAGAGGCCGGCATGCCAGGCGGTGCGATTCTCGGGGACCAGGCGATAGGCCGTGCCGTCTTCCGCCAGGACGTAGTGTGAACTCACACGGTGCTCGCGCGCATCATCGCAGAGAATGTCGAGCGACTCTTGCAGCGGCAATTCGGTGTAGTGCAGAACCAGCACATCGACGGTGGCATCGTCGGGCCGTGGCGCGTGATTAGGCGACGGCCGGTCGACGATGCTCACGGTCAGGCCGCCACCAGGCCGCGTTGTCGCCTGAGGCGATCGTAGGCGTCATTGATCAGGGCGAGCTTGCGATTGGCGATGGCAATTGCCTCCTGGGGCAAGCCCTGGGCCATCAGCCGATCGGGATGATTGGCGCGGACCTGGCGCAGCCACGCCTCCCGGATCTGCTCGTCCGTCGCGATCGGATCGATGCCCAGGATGACACACGGTTCGCATTCAACGACACCCGATGCCGAAGCCTTCGCACGCTCGAAACGGGCGCCGTCGAGGCCGAAGATGCGGGCCACCTTGGCGAGATAGTCGGCCTCGGCGGCATCGATCGACCCGTCGGCGTTAGCAATGCTGAACAGACCCTCGATCACGCCTTCGAGGATTTCCGGCGCATCGGGGAACAGGTTTGCCACCTGATGAGCGTAGGTCTCGAAGCCGGAAGCATCGCGCTTGGCGAGGTCGAAGAAGCGCTCGACGTTGCGCTCCTCGCCCGGCGGCACCTGGAAGAAGGCGCGGAAGGCTGCGACCTCCACGTCGGATACTTCACCATCGACCCGCGCCATCTTGGCGCCCAAGGCAATGACGCCGATGGTGAAGCCGATCTGGCGGAGGCCCGGATGCGTGCCGTCGTCCGCCTGCGCCGGCCCCACGCCGAGCAGCGCGCCGATCGAGCCGCCGATCCCGAGCTGCGCTGCCTTGTCCGCGATGATGTCCCAGATGCTCATGTTCGCTCGCTTACAATATCAGGGAGCCGATCGCCACGGCGACCAGAAGTCCGAGGGCCAGGCGGCGATAGAAGCGTTCGCTCGCCAGCGGAAAAAGCCGCTGGCCCAGGAGGCCTCCCAGCATGACCGCCGGTGCAAGAACAAGGCCGTGGACGCCGGTATCCCAGCCGATCAGGCCGCGCGAGGCGAACACCAGGATCGCCGCCAGGTCGACGAAAACAAAATATGTCGTGAGGTTCGCCCGAACCTGCGCTGCCGTGTCCTGACCAGCAAGATAGTAGAAAGCGATCGGCGGGCCGGCCATGCCCGACACGCCATTGAGAAAACCGCTGGCGGCGCCGGCGGCCAGTGTCGTGACCGGCTGCGGTCGACCGGGATATCGCCAGCCGCTCGCCAGCAAGGCGACCGCCGCCAGAATGATCGCCGAGATTGCCCAACGCATCGGTTCGGGCTCGGTCAACGTCAAGACGTGAGTGCCGACCGGCACGAGGACGACGGCCGCAGCCAGAAGCAGCCCGAGCTGCCGCCAGTCGACCAGGCGAACCACAGCCGGCAGCAGCGGCAGGGCTACCGCGATCTCGAGCAACAGGCAGAGCGCAATGCCTACCGGCGGTCCGTAGAGGGCGGAAAACACCGGCGTCATCAGCATCGCCGCACCGAAGCCGGCAAATCCCCGCACCATGCCTGCGATGCAGGCAACAACGGCGGAAATCAGGAAGGGAAAAGTCAACAAATCGGGCATTGCGGGCCGGACGCTAGCATTGCCGGACCGTCATTCGAGCATCATATAATAGAGGTCATGCCCTCAAAGAATCTCGCGGTTTCCGCCGTGCCGCTCCTCATGCCGTACATCCAGCGGCGGCCGGAACTCGAAGGCGGCGCGCGGCCCTTCAAGCTGGTGTCCGACTACACGCCGGCGGGCGACCAGCCCGAGGCGATCAAACAGCTCATCGCCGGCATCGAGGGCGGTGAGCGCGATCAGGTGCTGCTGGGTGTCACCGGCTCGGGCAAGACCTTCACCATGGCCAATGTCATCGCCTCACAGGGGCGACCGGCGCTGGTGATGGCGCCCAACAAGACGCTGGCGGCGCAGCTCTACAGCGAGATGAAGAGCTTCTTTCCGGAAAACGCGGTCGAGTATTTCGTCTCCTACTACGACTACTACCAGCCCGAAGCCTATGTCGCGCGGACCGACACCTATATCGAGAAGGATTCGTCGATCAACGAGCAGATCGACCGCATGCGCCACTCCGCCACGCGTGCGCTGATGGAGCGAGACGATGTGATCATCGTGGCGTCGGTCTCCTGCATCTACGGCATCGGTCCACTCGAGAACTACCAGGCGATGACGTTCCGCCTGCACAAGGGCCAGAAGATCGATCGCACGACGCTGCTGCGCCGCTTCGTCGAGCAGCAGTACAAGAGGAACGACAACGCGTTCCAGCGCGGCACTTTCCGCGTACGCGGCGATACGATCGACCTGTTCCCGGCCCATTACGAGGACAAGGCCTGGCGCTTCGAGATGTTCGGCGACGAGATCGAATCGATCACCGAGTTCGATCCGCTGACCGGCGACAAGACGATCACCCTGTCCGACATCATCGTCTACGCCAACAGCCACTATGTGACGCCCAAGCCGACGATGCAGAAGGCAATCGACCAGATAAAGGCCGACCTCAAGCAGCGGCTCGACGAGTTCAACCGCGCCGGGCGCCTGCTCGAGGCGCAACGGCTCGAGCAGCGCACGAATTTCGACATCGAGATGATGGAGACAACGGGCGCTTGCGCCGGCATCGAGAACTACTCTCGCTATCTCACCGGCCGCAAGCCGGGCGAGCCGCCGCCTACCCTGTTCGAGTACTTCCCCGAGCACTCGCTGCTGATCTGCGACGAGAGCCACGTCACCGTGCCGCAGATCGGCGGCATGTTCCGCGGCGACTTCAACCGCAAGAGCGTATTGGCCGAGTTCGGCTTCCGCCTGCCCTCGGCGATCGATAACCGGCCGCTGAAGTTCGAGGAATGGGAGGCGCTGCGTCCGCAGACGACTTTCGTCAGCGCCACGCCCGGCCCCTGGGAGATGGAACGCACCCAGGGCGCCTTCATCGAGCAGGTGATCCGTCCGACTGGGTTGATCGATCCGACTGTGATCATCCGGCCGGTCGAGAAGCAGGTCGACGACCTGATCGCCGAGTGCAAGGAGTGCGCGAAGAAGAGCCAGCGCGTGCTGGTGACCGTGCTCACCAAGCGCATGGCCGAGGATCTGGTCGAATATCTCCACGAAGCCGGCATCCGTTGCCGCTATCTGCACTCGGACATCGACACGCTGGAGCGCATCGAGATCATCCGCGATCTTCGCCTCGGCGCCTTCGACGTTCTGGTCGGCATCAACCTGCTGCGCGAGGGCCTCGACATTCCCGAGTGCGCGCTCGTCGCCATCCTCGACGCAGACAAGGAAGGCTTCCTGCGTTCGCCGACGTCGCTGGTGCAGACGATCGGCCGCGCCGCGCGTAACATCGACGGCCGGGTCATCCTCTATGCAGACAAGATGACCGATTCGATCAAGTACGCCATCAGCGAGACCGACCGCCGCCGCGCCAAGCAGGTCGCCTACAACGAGGCCAACGGCATCACGCCCGCGTCGATCAAGAAGAACATCGGCGAGATCCTTCAGTCCACCGCCGAGCGCGACCACTACACCGTCGACACCGGGGTCTCGGGCGACGTGCATCTGGTCGGACACAATCTGCGCAGCCACATCGCCGATCTCGAGAAGCGCATGCGCGCCGCCGCCGCCGACCTCGAGTTCGAGGAAGCGGGCCGCCTGCGCGACGAGATCCGCCGCCTCGAAGCCCATGAGCTCGAACTGCCGGGCCAGGCCGCCAGCGCCAACGTCGGCGTCCATCTCGGCAAGATGCAGCACTCCAGGGTGTTCCGTGGCGTCCGTACCGGCTCCGGTGCGGGAGGACGGCCGGGACGACGCAGCGGACGATAGGAGACCAAGATGCGCCGACACGCTTTTCTCTGGCTGCTTGCCTTGCTGTTCGCCTTTCCGGCAGCGGCGCAGGAGCAGATCGTGATGGTGCCCGGAACCGGCGGCTCGACCTTGGTCACCCGGGTGATGAAGTCTCCGGGCGAGGCGCGGCAGCCGCTGGTCGTCATCAATCACGGCTCACCGGCGGACAGCTCGCAGCGCACCAAGATGGAACCGCCGCGCTACTCGGCGCTCTCGTCGTGGTTCCTGGCCCGCGGCTATGTCGTCGCCCTGCCGCTCCGGCGCGGCTACGGCGAGACGGGCGGCGCCTGGGCCGAGGCCTACGGCCGCTGCGAAACGCCGGACTATTACAGCGCGGGCCTGCAAAGTGCGGCCGACGTGCAGGCCACGATCGACTTCATGCGGACGCAGCCCTATGTCGCGCCGGACCGCACCCTCGTCGTCGGCCAGTCGGCCGGCGGCTGGGCCACGGTGGCGCTCTCCAGCCGCAATCCGCCGGGCGTGTCCGGCATGATCAACTTCGCCGGCGGCCGCGGTGGGCACCAGAAGCTGCCGGGCGGCGGCATCGGCAACTGCACACCCGACGCGCTCGTGCAGGCAGCCGCCAGGTACGGCGCCACGGCGCGCGTGCCGCTCCTCTGGATCTACGCCGAGAACGACAGTTTCTTCGAGCCGGCCCTCGCCAGGCGCATGGCCGCCGCCTACGACGCTGCAGGCGGCAAGGCGACCTACCGGCCGGTCGGAGCGTTCGGCCGCGACGGCCACAGCCTGGCCAGCAGCGACAGCGGCGCTCCGATCTGGCAGCCGCTGGTCCAGAGTTTCCTCGCGACGCTGAAGTAGTCGCCGCGGAATGTCGGCTGCGCCGACCGATCTGCGTCGCTACCTAATCGCCCTTGTCTCGCTCACGCTGGTGCAGGTCATGGCGACACTGGCCTTCAACCAGGCGTCAGTGCTGGCGCCGGCAGCAGCGCCCGACCTCGGTGTCGAGGCGGCCGACGTCGCCTACTACATCTCACTGGTCTATCTCGCCGCCATGCTGTCAACCCTGGGCGGCGGCGCCATCAGCCGCCGCACGGGGCCCATCCGCTTCATCCAGATCGGCCTGTCGGTCGCAGCCGTCGGCTCCTTCATCTTTGCAGCAGGCGGCGTCGGCTTTGCCGCCCTCTCGGCCCTGGTGGTCGGGCTGGGCTCAGGCCCGCTTACAATCGCGAGTTCCCACATCCTGGCGCGGGTGTCGCCGCGGCGCCTGGCCAACGTCACCTTCTCTCTGAAGCAAAGCGGCGTGCCCGTGGGCTTCGCGCTCTGCGGCGCCGTGCTGCCGAGCCTGGCGCTCGACCACGGCTGGCGATGGGCGGCGGCTTCGGTCGGCGTTACCTCGCTGATCACGGTGCTCGCCATCCAGCCGCTGCGCCCGCTCTACGACGACGAACGCACGTCGACCATCTCGGGCCGGCTGTTGCCCAGCGCCGCAGAAATCTTCGAGCCGCTGCGGCTCGCCTGGCGCGACCCGATCCTGCGGCCGATGTGCTTCATCGGCATGCTGTTCTCGGCGACCCAGGCCATCGTGGTGAACTTCACCGTCGTCTACGCCGTCGACGGCCTCAAGATGTCGTATGTGCTGGCGGGCGCGCTGTTGTCGGCGGCGACGGTCGCGGGCGCACTCGGCCGCATCTTCTGGGGCGTGGTGGCCGACATGCTGCGCCGCCCCTCGGCGGTGCTGGCTGGTATCGGCGCCATCGTCGCCGTCGCGGCCACGACAATGGCCTTCTCGACCCCGGACTGGCCGGCCGGCGCCGTTTATCTCGTCTTCACGATCCTGGGCGGCACCGCCGTCGGCTGGAACGGCGTCTTCCTGGCCGAGAGTGCGGCACGCGCCCCGCCCGGCCGTGCCGCCGAGTTCACCGGCGCCACGCAACTCTTCGTCTTCGGTGGCGCGCTGCTCTCGCCGCTGCTGTTCCGCGGCGTGCTCGCCCTCACCCAGTCCTACGCCGTGGGCTACCTGCTGCTCGCCGCCGGTGTCGCGATGGGTTCGTTCTTCCTTGCGAGAGCAGCGCGGCGGTAAGCCTCTCAGGCGGCGATCGGCGCGCTCTTACCCGTCGCGGCGGCGACGTTGCCATGCAGGTGGGCCACCAGCGCATCGTCGAGTTTCAGCCGCGCCGCCAGCATCGCGAGGTAGCCGCGCTCGGCCACGTTATCGACGTCGATCGAGAGCAGCGAGGCGGCGTAGATCTCGGCTGCCTCCTCCGGCGTCGCGGCAGCACCCGCCACGGCATCGACATCGAGCTTGGCGCGCAACTCATCCATCACAAAGGCTTTGTCGTCGGACGACAACGGCAGCTTGTCCATTTCGGCGAAGATGCGCGCCTGCTCCTGGGCATCGACATGACCGTCAGCCTTGGCCGCGGCGATCATGGCGCGCAACAGATGACGGGCCAGCGTCTGCTGCCCGGCATCGCTCGACGGGTTGAACGGCGTACCGCTCGGCGCCGGCAACATCGGCACGGGCTGCGGCGCAGGCTGGGCGGTCGAGGGTGCTGCCTGCTTGCCGGCCTGCCAGTCGCTGTAGGCCTTGTAGGCAAGCGCGCCGACGGCCGCCATGCCGCCCAGCTTCAGCGCCTCACCGCCCAGCTTGCGGCCGGTCTTGGTGCCGAGCACGAGGGCCGCAAGGCCGCCCGCCAGCGCGCCGCCGCCGGCACCGCGCAGGAAATCGCCACCGCCCTGGCCGCCCCCTTGGCCGCCTTGCCCACCGAGGAACTGATCCATCAACCGCTTCGCATCCAGCATGACGCCCTGCCCTTTTCCTGTTCAGATTGGCGAGTTCATCTGGCGAGCAATTGTGGCGAAAGCTTGCAAGAGAATTTTAGCTCTTCGCACGCCAAAGAGCCAATCCCGCCGGGCTTTCAGCCCGCTTATGCCCCCCCCTGAGTGGGCCAAATGTTGTGGCCCAAGTTGGGCCAGACTTCCCCAGCGCGCCTGTTTTCCAAGCGTCGTTGAGTGTCTGTTCCCACGTTGTTATTCGGCGTGTGGTGGAGAGGGGGTTGTTCTTGGGACTATCCGGGGCTCAGGGCCTATTCCGCGGGCGTACCGCTAGGGGTCGTGCCGAAATGGAAAGGGCCGGCGCAGTCCAAGCACCAGCTTATCGAAATTATTTACATAAATCTGCTGAACTTGCGACTATTCTTCACTCAGTGCGCTTTCGTGCCAGTGCCGCAGCAGCAGGTGCGACAGCAATGACAGCAGCAGATAGATCGCGATGCCGGCCGCCGAGATCAGCACCAGGGCCGCGAACATGCGCGGGATCCTGAGCTGATAGCCCGCCTCGAGGATGCGGTAGGCGAGCCCCGAGGCATTGCCGCCGGTGCCGGCGACGAATTCCGCCACCACGGCGCCGATCAGCGCCAGCCCGCCGGAGATGCGCAATCCCCCCAAGAAGTATGGCAGAGCGGCCGGCAGCCTGAGATGAATCAGCGTCCGCCAGCGGCCGGCGCCGTAGAGCTCGAACAGGGCGAGCAGATTGTGGTCGACCGAGCGCAGCCCAAGGATGGTGCTGGAGAGGATGGGAAAGAATGCCACCAGCCAGGCGCAGATCAGCAGCGACAGGTCGACGTCGTTGGCCCAGGCGATGATCAGCGGCGCGATCGCCACGATCGGCGTCACTTGAAGAATGATGGCGTAGGGAAACAGCGACAGCTCGATCCAGCGCGACAGCGAGAACAACACTGCCAGCAGGACGCCGAGCACGACCGCGGCGGCGAGCGCTTCCAGCGTGATCCCGAGCGTCACCCACAGCGCCGGCGCGAGCATGCCCCAGTCGGCCACCAGGGTGCGCGCGACCAGGACCGGGCCCGGCAGAACATAGGGCGGAATCTCCGCCAGCCGCACAACGGCCTCCCACAGGACCAGCATGACGAGACCCATGACGAGCGGCGCAATGAAGCGCGCGTTCATGCCGCCCCCTCCTTCGCCATCGCCTCGCTGAGCTGCGCCGAGGCCAGCCGGCAGAGGGAGGCGTACTCGGCCGAGGTGCCGAAGGCTTCGGTACGCGGATAGGGCACCGGAATGGCGAGCTCCGACAGCACGCGGCCCGGCCGCGGGCCCATCACGGCGATACGCTGCGACAGGAACACCGATTCGAACACCGAGTGCGTGACGAACACCGCGGTGAAGCGCGTCCGCTGCCAGAGCTCGAGCAGATCGGTGTTGAGGCGACGGCGCGTGATCTCGTCGAGGGCGGCGAAAGGTTCGTCCATGAGCAGGAGCTTGGGCCCGGTGACCAGCGCCCGCGCGATCGACACGCGCATCTTCATGCCACCCGACAATTCGCGCGGCCAGGTGCGCTCGAAGCCGGCGAGACCGACGTGGTCGAGCGCCTCGGCCGCCCGCGACTCGCGTTCACTTCGCGCCATGCCGCCGAGCTTGAGCGGCAACTCGACATTGGCGAGCGCGGTCGCCCACGGCATCAATGTCGGCTCCTGGAAAACGAAGCCGAGATCGGGCTTGCCCGACGGCCATTCGATCGTGCCCGCGCTCGGCGGCGTGAGGCCTGCGATGAGACGCAGCAAGGTCGACTTGCCGCATCCGGACGGCCCCAGGACGCTCAGGAATTCGCCGGCCTCGATATCGAGCGACGCGCCATCCAGCGCTTTCACGCCGTTGGCAAAGACCTTGGCGACACCGCGAATACCGACGAGCTGCATCAACCGGGGCGATCAGCCCGCGGGAAGGGTGAGATCGAGCCGGGCGGTCCACACCGGCAGCGGCAGCGTCTCGCGCGCCGCGAGGTTGGCCGGCAATTTTGCACGCACCGTCTCTTTCGCAAACGGCAGCACCAGCGGCACCCGCACGCCGAACACGGCATCGCTGTCGAGGTGCTTGTCATCCTCGGGGAAGAACATGGTGATCAGCGGCTTGCGGCCTGGCGCATTGACCATCATGTGCAGATGGGCCGGCCGCCACGCGTCGCGACCGAGCGCGCGCAGCATGTCGCCCGCCGGGCCGTCATAAGGCACCTGGTAGGCGACGGGGCGAACGGTCGAGAAGGAGAAGCTGCCGTCGTCGGCAACGCGCAGGCGCGCGTGATAGTTGGTCGGCGCCTGCTTCGAATCCTGCTGGGCATAGAGCCCGTTGCCGGCATTCTGCCAGAGCGCCAGCACCGTGCCTTTGGCGGGCGCGCCCTTCTCGTCGACGATCTTGCCGCTGACCACCAGCGGCTCGCCCTCTTGGCCGCGCCACATGTCGCCGCCGTTGGCCAGTTCGGGCGCGCCCTCGATGAGGAACGGTCCCAGCAGCGACGAGGTCGTGCCCGTGTCGGCGGCGTTCACCATGTCGACCAGCGAGGAGACGCCGAGCAGGTCGGAGAGGAGGATGAATTCGTTGCGCTTGTCGTCGGTGAACCTGGCGGCACGGGTCAGCACGTCGATCGCCGCCATCCACTCGTCCTGCGTGACCTTGTTGTCGCGCACGAAACTGTGGAGGTGAGTGGCGAGCGAGACCATCAGGTCCCGCGTGCGCTCGGACGGGGCGTTGCGGGCGTAGTCGGCAAAGGCCTGGGTGATGGTTGTCGGATTGAGATTGCGCATTCGGGTCTCCCGCGCGTCTACCGGGTGGTCCTCAGGAGCTGGTCGTAGTCGGCGCGCAGCAGGGCGAACAGGAGATGGTCCGCCCACTGGCCGTTGATGCGCAGATACTGCCGCGCGAGGCCCTCCTCGTGAAAGCCGACCTTGGCCAGCACCCCCTTGGAGGGCTCGTTGTGCGGCAGGCAGGCCGCCTCGAGGCGGTGCAGCCGCAGTTCGTCGAACACGAACGGCAGGGAGGCGCGGAGCGCATCGGTCATGAGTCCCTGGCCGGCGTAGGGCTGCCCCATCCAGTAGCCGACTGCCGCGGCCTGCGCGACGCCGCGCCGCACATTGCTGAGGTTGATGCCCCCCACCAGCCGGCGGCTGTCGTTGGTGAAGACGAACAGCCCGTAGGCCTCGCCTGCCCGCCATTCACGCACCTGCTGGCGCAGCCGGCGGCGAAAATGGTCGCGTCCCAGCGAATCCTCGGGCCAGGTCGGCTCCCACGGCGTCAAAAAGGTCCGGCTGCGGGCCCGCAATTCGGCCCATTCCGCCCAGTCGTCCATGCTCGGGGCGCGCAGGAACACGCGCCGGCCGGAGATCCGGGTCATCCCCGACAGGGACAGGGGAACATCGGCGAAACGGAACATCTTGGCGCCAGTGTAACGCAGGTTTAGAATTGTTACATGTTTTCCGAGGCTTGACGTAGGAAATTGAGACCGTCCGCCGCGGCCACCGCGTCAATTGTCCCGTATTGGCGGGGCAAATCGGAAGTATTAACTAGGTACTGGATTTCACGAGATCAGGATCCCGATCATGGCAAATGAATCTCCACAGGGAATCGGACAAAAGGGCCGCTTCTATCTGACCAAGCACATCTGGGTGCCGCAGCAGCCGATCGAGGACTTCAACCTCAAGATGTCGGACATGATCCTGCGCAACATGCCCAAGCTGCCGCTGGCCGGCGAGGACGCGATGCGGTCGTTCCCGATCCTGGGCGAACTCAAGAAGAGCCACGCCAAGATCAAGGCGGATCTGGACTACCTGTTGAGCCATCACGAGGAAATCCCGGCGCTCCACGAGGTCCATCCGCGCGACCTCTACGTGGCCGGCCGGGCGTGGCGCACCTTCCTGCTGAAGCTGATGGGCCACGACGTGAAGGAAAACGCGGCGGCAGTGCCCGACACTATGGCCGCGATCAACAAGATCCCGGGCGTGCACACTGCCCTGTTCAGCATCCTGCACGGCCGCGCCGAAATCGAGCCGCACCGGGGCTCGGCGGCGGGCGTGGTGCGCTTCCACTATCCGCTGATCGTGCCGTCCGAACCGGAGAAATGCTGGATCGAGATCGGCGGCCACCACTTCTTCTGGGAAGAAGGCAAGCCGCTGGTGTTCGACGACACGCGCGAGCACTGGGTAAAGAACCAGACCGACGAGACGCGCGTGGTCCTTATCATCGACTTCGATGCTCGCATGCCGTTCCCCGTGAACCTCTACACCGGCCTGCGCTACAACCTGATCCGCCGCAGTGCCGAAGTGAAGAAGGTGGTCGAACGCGCCTCGATCGGCGTGCCGCCCCGCAACCCGGCCCCTCAGGCGACGGCGGGCCTGATCAGCGGCGCCCGCAGCACGAACCCCGTCCCTGCCGCGGCCCCCGCGCGCAGCAACGAGCAGCATTAGAATTTATTTCGATACCTCTCCCCCTAGCGGGGGAGAGGAATATTAAGGCACCGACCTAAGCGGCCAGTCTTGAGGCGATCTTGTCGAGGGCTTCGAGGCCGTCGATCGGGCCGAGGGCCGCCAGGGTCAGTTCGCCCTGAAGCAGGCGGCGCGCGACGCGACGCACGGCATCCTGGTCGACCGCCTCGATGCGCGCCACGATCTCGGCGTAGGGAATGGGACGGTTGTGCACGATCAGGTGGCGGGCCGCCTGCTCGCAGCGGGCACCGCTCGATTCAAGGGCCATGAGCGTGCCGGCCTTGATCTGGTTGCGGGCGCGGATCAGTTCCTGCTCGTGCACCGTGTCGGCAACGCCGAGGAACTCCTCGCACACCGCCGGCACCAGCTCGGCGAGGTCGTCCTCGCCCGTGCCGGCGTAGATGCCGAACAGGCCGCCGTCGGCATAGGCGGTGTTGAAGCAGTGGATGCCGTAGACGAGGCCCCGCTCCTCGCGGATGCGCTGGAACAGGCGCGAGGACATGCCGCCGCCGAACAGAGTAGAATAGATGGCGAGTGCGAAATAGTCGGGATCGCGATAGCCGATGCCCTCGCAGCCCAGCACGAGATGAGCCTGCTCGAGCACCCGGGTCTCGCGCCCGTCGCCGCCGACATAGCGCAGCGGCGTCGGGACGATGGCGTTGGCCGGGGTGCGCGGCACCGAGCCGAAATGCTTCTCGGCGAGATCGACGATTTGGTCGTGCTCGACGCGGCCCGCCGCCGACAGCACCATGTTGGAGGCGGTGTAGTGGCGGGCGAGGAAGGCAAAGAGATCGTCGCGGCCGATCGCCTCGACCGACTCGGCGGTACCCAGCACCGGGCGGCCGAGCGGCTGGCCGGGTAGCGCGGTTTCCTGGAACTGGTCGAAGATCAGGTCGTCTGGCGTGTCGAGTGCCTGGCCGATCTCCTGCAGGATGACGCCGCGCTCACGCTGCAGCTCGTCGGGATCGAACACCGAGTTGCGCAGGATATCGGAGACCATCTCGACGCCCAGCGCCACGTCCTCCTTGAGCACCGACGCGTGATAGGCGGTGATCTCGCGCCCGGTATAGGCGTTGAGGCTGCCACCGACGTTCTCGATCTCCTCGGCGATGCCGCGGGCGCTGCGCGTCTTCGTGCCCTTGAAGGCCATGTGCTCCAGCATGTGGGCCATGCCGTTCAGCTCGGCGCTTTCGTGCCGCGTGCCGCAGGCAACCCAGATGCCGAGCGAAGCCGATTCGACTTCCGGCATCTCGTCGACCGCGATGCGCAGGCCGTTGGCCAGCGTGGTGACCTTGACTTCGCTCATATGCGAACCTTGCTCCGTGTCGCGGATGTGGCAGCCATCGCCCGGCGTTCGTCGATCATGGCCTTCAGCGCCTCGATATCGTTGGGCAAACCGTCGACCCGCTCGGCGCGATCCAGGAGATCGCCGAGACGTGCCGGCAAGGGTGGCCGCACGCCGGTTGCCTTGTCGACAGCGTCGGGGAACTTGGCGGGATGCGCTGTCGCCAGCACGACCATGGGGATGGCTGGATCGCGGCGATGCTGCTGGGCCACGGCATAGCCAATCGCCGTATGCGGATCGATGGTCTCGCCGAAGCGACTGTGGCAATCGGCGATGGCGGCCAGGGTTCCAGGTTCGTCGACGCGGCCGGCATCGAACAGCGCGCGCACGCCCGCCAGTGCATTCGCCCCGACCTTGAGCGTGCCGGTGGTGCGGAAGGTGGTCATGGCATCGGCCAGGGTCTTGCCGTTGCGGTCGTAGAGATCGAACAGCAGGCGCTCGAAGTTGCTGGAAATCTGGATGTCCATGCTCGGGCTGTAAGTCGGCACAACATCCGTCATCGTCATGACGCCACCGTCGAAAAAGCGCGCCAGGATGTCGTTGCTGTTGGTACCGATCACGAAGTGCGAGATTGGCAGGCCCATCCGTTTGGCGGCGTAGCCCGCGTAGACATTCCCGAAGTTGCCGCTGGGCACCGTGAAGGCCACCGGTCGCTCGGGTGCGCCGAGCTTCAGGGCGGCCCAGAAGTAGTAGACGATCTGCGCCATCACGCGGGCAAAGTTGATCGAGTTCACGGCCGTCAGCGCGTGGCGATCGCGAAAGGCGAGGTCGTTGAAGCAGGCCTTGGCGAGATCCTGGCAATCGTCGAACGTCCCCTGCACCGCGATGTTGTGCACGTTGGGCGCCGACACCGTCGTCATCTGCCGGCGCTGCACTTCGCTCACGCGCCCCTTGGGGAACAGCATGAAGATGTCGATCGTCTTGCGGTCGCGCACCGCCTCGATCGCGGCCGATCCGGTGTCGCCCGACGTGGCGCCGACGATGGTGGCGTGCTGGCTGCGGAGGGTGAGCGTGTGGTCGAGCATGCGGCCGAGGAGCTGCAGCGCCACGTCCTTGAAGGCGAGGGTCGGGCCGTGGAACAGCTCCATCAGGTGCAGTCCCGAATCGCCCAGCGGCTTCAGCGGTGCCACCTCAGGCGTCTCGAACGAGGCATAGGCCTCGCCGATCAGGCGGCGGAAGGTCGCATCATCGAAAGTATGCCCGACGAAGGGCCGCATGATGCGGAACGCGAGCTCGTTGTAGTCGAGCCCCTTGAGGGACGCGATCTCGGCCCTCGAGAATTGGGGCCACTCGGCCGGCAGATAGAGGCCGCCGTCGCGGGCAAGGCCGGCGAGCATGATGTCCTCGAAGCCGAGCGGCGCGGGTTCCCCCTGCGAGCCGTGGCGGGTGCTGATGTAGTGCAAGTACGGACTCCCGGTTACGCGACCTGGCGACAGGCCTCGTGGTCCTTGCGGACGCGCTTGGTCGAGGCCGGATGCTTGGCCAGCATCCGCTCGGGCCGGGTCGGCCGCTTGACCAGATCGCCGCCGCAGGTCGGGCAGAGGCCGCCCAGCCGGGTTTGCGCGCAGGCGGCGCAGAAAGTGCACTCGTAGGTGCAGATGAGAGCATCGGACGCGCCGTTGGGCAGGTCCTTGTCGCAGCATTCGCAGTTGGGGCGCAGGTCGAGCATGGCTCTCTCTTACGCCGGGAGGTAACGGCTTTCCAGATGCGCCTTGAAGGCCGCGACGCCCAACGGCGCACCGGTGGCCGCGGTAAGGATCTCGTCAGTGCCGGAAATCGAGCCTTGGGCGTGCACATTGGCCCGCAGCCAGCCCAGCAAGGGGGCAAAATCGCCCTTTCCTATGGCCTCGAGCATGCCGGGCACGGCCTTGCGCGCGGCAGCGAATAGCTGGGCCGCCGCCAGGGCACCTAGCGTGTAGGTCGGGAAATAACCCCATCCGCCATCCGGCCAATGGATATCCTGCAGGCATCCCAGCGCATCGTCGGGCGGCACGATCCCTATCAACTCACGCATGCCTTCGTTCCAGGCGCCCGGCAGGTCAGCCAGCGCGAGGTCGCCCGCCAGCATCGCCCGCTCCAGCCGGTAGCGCAGCATGATGTGCAGCGGATAGGTGACCTCGTCCGCATCGACCCGGATGAAGCCGGGCGCCACGCGCGTGTAGAGGCGGTGGATATTGGCTTCCGTCCAGGCCGGACCTTCCTTGCCGAACGCCCTGCGCATGCGCGGGGCGGTGAAATCAATGAAGGCACGACCGCGGCAGGCCTGCATTTCCATCAGCAGCGACTGGCTCTCGTGCAGCACCATGCCGCGCGCATTGCCGACCGGCTGGCGCCGCCACTCGCGCGGCAGGCCGGCCTCGTAGAGGCCGTGGCCGGTCTCGTGCAGGATGCCCATCAGGGAGCGGGCGAAGTCGGCTTCGTCGTAGCGCGTGGTGATGCGCACGTCGTCGGCGGTGCCGCCGGTGAACGGATGGGCCGAGACGTCGAGCCGACCATGGTGAAAATCGAAACCGATGATGCGGATCAGCTCTTCGCCCAGCCTGCGCTGGGCCTCGACCGGGAACGGGCCGTCCAGTGCGAGGGGCGCGGGCTCGCTCTTCTGACGCTCGAGCACGCGGCCGAGCGTGCCCGGCAGGAACGCACGCAGTTCGTCGAAAAGCTCATCGATGCGGGCGGACCGTCCACCCGGCTCGAACTCGTCGAGCAGCGCGTCGTAGAGCGAGGTGCCAAGCGCCGCTGCTTTCGCCTCGCCGACGCGGCGCATGACGGTCAGCACCTCCTGCAGGGTCGGCAGCAGGGATTTGAAGTCCGCGTTCTTCCGGGCCTCGCGCCAGACATGCTCGCAGGCCGATGTGGCGCGGACGCGGGCCTCGACGAGATCTCCCGGCAAGGCATTCTCGTGCACCCAGGACCGGCGCATCTCATGCAGGTTGGCGGCCTGCCAGCGGCCGAGCGATGTCCGACCCTCCTCCGCCCGCGCCAGCAGCTCGGGCATATCAGGCGCCGTGATGGTCTCGTGCGCAATGACGTTCAGCGTCGCCAACTGGTCGGCACGGTCCTCGCTGGCTCCGTCCGGCATCATGGTCGAGCGGTCCCAGCTCAGGATCGCGCTTGCGCGGTTGACGGCGCTCAGCCGCGCGAACCGCCGCTCCAGCTCGGCATAAGGATCGTTACTGATGTTGGGAGCGATCTGGGCCGCGCTCATGGCTTCTTCTTCGTCCGGCCGGCGACATCCAGGCGGCCGTTCTCCCAGTGATAGGCGAGATAGACGCCGATCATCGCCAGAGCGATCAGGAACCAGGTGATGGCGTACTGCAGATGGTCGTTGGGAATGTCCAGGCGCGTCTGGCCGCCGACCGGCACCCCGCCAGGATTGGGCGCGGCATCGGCATCGAAGAAGAAAGTATCGAGCTTGGGATCGCGCGGCGCGCCGGCGAGCTGGCGCATCAGTGGGACGTCGACGTGAAACCAGACGTTCTTGTCGGGCACGTTCTCGGGCGCGTACTGGCGACGCACCTGGCTGCGGCGGACGACACCGGTAAGCTCGACCCGGCCGGCGACCTGGCCCTCCGCCCGCTTCGGCGAGTCCTTCTTTTCCGAAGGAATCCAGCCACGATCGAACAGCACGACCCGCCCGTCGTCGGTCTTGAGCGGCGTCACGACCTGAAGGCCGACCTTGTTCTTGAGACTGCGGGCGGCGAGATGGAACTCCTTGCCATGTTCGAAGGTGCCGGCAACCTTCACGCGCCCGTATTCATGGCGCAGCGGGTCGCCCTTGAGCAGCTCCTCGAGCGAGATCGGTGCCGCCGCCTGGTTCATGGCCATGCGATCCAGGATGTCGCGCTTCCATTCGCGGCGTTCGAGCTGCCAGGTGCCCAGCGTCAGCGAGAGCACGAGGATCGGCAGTGAAATGAGCGTTGGCCACAGGGCCGGCCTCAACCTGATCATCTCGGTTCCTTACTGGTCATCGAGCTCGGTCGAGCGGTGCGTGAACTGCTGGGCGATCAGCAGCGCCTTCAGCACGCGCAGAAACCACACCGCCAGCGCGAAGGTGAGCGGCCCCCAGATGAGCATGTGGAGCCACCACGGCGGCTCGTAGCGGAACTCGACCCAGAAGACGAGGATCATGATGATGGCACCCAGCCCCAGGATCACGAACACGGCCGGCCCGTCGCCGGCATCGTTCCCGCGCAGGTCGAGATCGCACACCTGGCAGCGGTCGACGACGGTGAGCAGGCCACGGAACAGCCGGCCGCGGCCGCAGCGCGGGCAGGCGCCGCGGAGCGCAACGTCGGGGGGCGATTGACGCGGCCAGTCGGCCATCTCGTACTCCCAAAAGGCGAACCGCCGGGGAGCGCCCGGCGGTTCATAGGTTAGTCCGCTTGGTGCGGCCGGTGGGCGCGATCAGTGAAGCGCGATCGGTGCCTTGCCGGCGCCCCACCAGTAGATGCAGAAAAACAGGAACAGCCACACCACGTCGACGAAGTGCCAGTACCAGGCCGCGGCCTCGAAGCCGAAGTGCTGCTTGGGCTTGAACTGGCCCGCCTGGGCCCGGAACAGGCAGACGAGCAGGAAGGTCGTGCCGACGAAGACATGGAAGCCGTGGAAGCCGGTCGCCATGAAGAAGGTCGATGAATAGATGTTCTCGGTGAACGTGAACGGGGCGTGCATATACTCGTAGAGCTGGATGCCCGTGAAGCAGACGCCCAGCACGACCGTGAGGATCAGGCCCCGCACGGCATCGCGATTGTTGCCCTCGACGATGGCGTGATGCGCCCATGTCACCGTGGTGCCCGAAAGCAACAGGATCAGGGTGTTCATCAGCGGCAGATCGAACGGCGCGATGATGCTGATGCCCTTGGGCGGCCAGACGCCACCGGTTGCCTCGGCGCGCACCGGCATCTCAGGCGAGCCGGGATAGAGGGCGGAGTCGAAGAAGGCCCAGAAGAAGGCGGCGAAGAACAGCACTTCCGAGGCGATGAACAGGATCATGCCGTAGCGCAGGCCGAGCTGGACCACGGGAGTATGGTACGTCCGCGATTCGACGATGACGTCGCGCCACCACCACCACATCACGGCAAAGACCACCGCGAAACCCGGCGCAACGATCCACCAGCCGACCGACTTGGCGACTCCCTCGACGCCCGCGCCGAACATGCCGGGATGCATGCCGAGAGCGGCGCCGAGCGCCAGCATCAGGGCGCCGATCGCGCCGAGTGCCGGCCACGGGCTCGGATCGACGAGATGATACGGATGATTCGGTTTGCCTTCGGACATGTTCATCCACCCTTTCCAGTTCCGTTGGCGGGGTTGCCGCCGAGCAATATCTTCGCCCGCTCCGTCTTCGCTTCAAAGAAGGTGTAGGAGAGCGTGATGGTGCGGACGTTGTCGTAGCGGCGATCCTTGTCCATGTCGGGATCGACGAAAAACACCACGGGCATGTCGACCGACTGCCCCGGCAACAGCAACTGCTCGGTGAAGCAGAAGCATTGCAGCTTGTTGAACCACGGACCCGCGGGCTCCGGCGTGACGTTGTATACCGAGGTCCCGACGATCGGCCGCTGCGAGATGTTGGTCACGCGATAATGGACCAGCCGTTCCTCGCCAAGGCGGACCTTGACCTCGCGCTCGAGCGGCTCGAAGCGCCAGGGCAGGTTGGGATCGACGTTTGAATCGAAACGTACGGCCACCGCCCGAGACAGCACCGGCCGGTCGCCCTGCTGGGCGACGAGCGGCGTGCCGCCGAAGCCCGTTGTGCGGCAAAACAGGTCGTAGAGCGGCACCGAAGCATAGGCGAGACCGACCATGCCGACCACGACGGCCACGAGCCGGCCGGCAAGCCGCGCGTTCTTGCGGCCCGCTTCCGTGCTCATGCCTTGTCCCCCATCCGCACGATGGTGAGGATGAAGAACGCCGCGACCATCACGAGCAGGAACCCGGCGACAATCAGGTTCTTGCCCCGCTGGCGGCGGTGCAGGTCGGTGTCGCCGGGGCGGCGGTCTTCGACCATGGCCTCGCTCATCCGACGAAGACCCGCTCGAGGAGCCGATCCAATGGCAGCGCCGCGAACAGGACCGCGAGATAGAGCAGCGAGAAGCGGAACATCCGGCGCGCCGCACCGAAGGCCGTTTCGTCATCGGCGGTGCGCCACACGGCGACCGCATGGCCGATGAACACGACGGACAACGCCAGCGCAACGGCGCCGTAGATCCAGCCGACAGCGCCCAGCAGAGTCGGGGCGAGCGCCACCGGCGTCAGCAGCAGGGTGTAGATCAGCATCTGCCGCTTGGTCTCGCGCGGGCCCGCGACCACCGGCAGCATCGGCACGCCGGCGCGGCGGTAGTCGTCGCTGCGATAGAGGGCCAGCGCCCAGAAATGCGGCGGCGTCCACAGGAAGATCAGCAGGAAGAGCGCGACGCCGACCGCAGAGACGTCGCCGGTCGCCGCGGCCCAGCCGATCATCGGCGGGAATGCGCCGGCGGCGCCGCCGATGACGATGTTCTGCGGCGTGCGGCGCTTGAGCCAGATCGTGTAGACAAAGACGTAGAACAGGATGGCAGCCGTCAGCAGCGCCGCGGCGACCAGATTGGTGGCTACCGCCATCAGCAGGACGGAGAAGATCGACAGCAGCACGCCGAGGCCCAGCGCGTCGTCGGGAGCCACCCGACCCGCCGGCAGCGGACGGTTGCGCGTGCGCGCCATCAGGGCGTCAAGATCGCGCTCGTACCACATGTTTATGGCGCCGGCCGCGCCGGAGCCCAGCGCGATCGCCAGCACCGCGAGCGCCGCCGTGAAGGGATGGATATGGGCCGGCGCGATCACCACACCGACCAGGCCGGTGAAAACGACCAGCGACATCACCCTCGGCTTCAGCAGGTCGACATAGTCGCGCACGCGTGCAGGCGCGGCTGTGCTGCCGATGCTGCCCGTGAATGTGTGCGCGGTGTCGCTCATGTGCCTTTCAAGGCGAAGGCGCCTTTTTGGGGCGCCTCCGCTCCGGTCCTAATGATGTGCCGTCGGAGAGATGTGCGGCAGTTCCTCGAAGGTGTGGAACGGCGGCGGCGAGGCCACCGTCCATTCCAGCGTCGTGGCGCCCTCGCCCCAGTAGTTCGCGCCGACCTTGCGCCCGTACATCATTCCGCCGAACACCACGAAGACCAGCCAGAAGATCGTGGCGCCGAACGAGAGGAAGGCGCCCATCGACGAGACATAGTTCCAGTGCGCCATCGCATCGGGATAGTCGACGTAGTGGCGCGGCATGCCGGCGAGGCCGGAGAAGTGCATCGGGAAGAACGTCAGGTTCACGCCGACGAAGGTGACCCAGAAATGAACCTGGGCCGCCCACTCCGGATACTGCCGGCCGGTCATCTTGCCGAACCAGTAATAGAAGCCCGCGAACATCCCGAACACCGCCCCCAGCGAAAGCACGTAGTGGAAGTGCGCGATCACGTAGTAGGTGTTGTGCAGCGCATAGTCGACGCCCGCGTTGGCCAGCACGACGCCGGTGACGCCTCCGACCGTGAACAGGAAGATGAAGCCGATTGCCCACAGCATCGGAATCTCGAGCCGGATCGAACCGCCCCACATGGTGGCAATCCAGGAGAAGATCTTCACGCCCGTCGGCACTGCGATCACCATGGTGGCAGCCACGAAGTAGGCACGCGTGTCGATGTCCATGCCGACAGTGTACATGTGGTGCGCCCACACGACGAAACCGACGACGCCGATCGCCACCATCGCGTAGGCCATGCCGAGATAGCCGAAGATCGGCTTCTTCGAAAATGTCGAGATGATGTGGCTGACGATGCCGAAGGCCGGCAGAATCATGATGTACACCTCGGGATGTCCGAAGAACCAGAAGAGGTGCAGGAACAGCGTCGGGTCGCCGCCGCCGGCCGGATCGAAGAAGTGGGTGCCGAAGTTGCGGTCGGTCAGCAGCATGGTGATGGCGCCCGCCAGCACCGGCAGCGCGAGCAGCAGCAGGAACGCCGTCACCAGGATCGACCAGGCAAACAGCGGCATGCGGTGCAGCGTCATACCCGGCGCCCGCATGTTCAGGATCGTGGTGATGAAGTTGATGGCGCCCAGGATCGAGGACGCGCCCGCAATGTGCAGCGAGAAGATGGCGAGATCCATACCCGCCCCCTGCTGCGTGGACAGTGGTACGTAGATCGTCCATCCGGTGCCGACGCCACCGCCGATCAGGGCGGAGAGCAGCAGCAGGATGAAGGCCGGCGGCAGCAGCCAGAAGCTGATGTTGTTCATGCGCGGGAACGCCATGTCGGGCGCCCCGATCATCAGCGGCACGAACCAGTTGCCGAAGCCGCCGATCAGGCCGGGCATCACGACGAAGAACACCATGATCAGGCCGTGGGCCGTCACGATCGTGTTCCAGAAATGACCGTCCGGCGTGCCATCGGCGCCGTTGAAGTACTGCACCCCGGGCGACATCAGCTCGAGCCGCATGTAGACCGAGAAGGACGCGCCGATCAGGGCGGCCATGATCGAAAACACCAGGTACATCGTGCCGATGTCCTTGTGATTCGTGCTGTAGACGTAGCGACGCCAGCCCGTCGGGGTATGGTGGTCGTCGTGGCTATGGTCGTGGGCGGCGCCGTGCGCGGTGGCCATTGTCGTATCTCCTGCGGAGAGCGCTTAGCGGGTGGCGGGAGGGGTGGCGGAAGCGACGTCGGTGGTGGGCAGCAGCCCGGCCGACTTCTTCTTCTGCTCGACCCACTTGTCGAATTCGGGCTTGGCAAGTGCACGCACCGCGATCGGCATATACGTGTGGCCGTTGCCGCAGATCTGCGAGCACTGGCCGAAGTAGTAGCCTTCCTTGGTGACGTTGATCCAACCCTCGTTGAGGCGGCCGGGGATCACGGTCTTCTTGATGCCGAAGCCCGGGACGGTCCAGCCGTGCATGCTGTCGGCGGCAGTACCGATGATGCGGATCGTGGTGCCGACCGGCACGACCATCTCCTCATCTACCGCCAGCAGTCGGGGCTGGTTCGGCTTCAGCTTGACGCGTTCGGCCTCGCTCAGGATGCGGCTTTCGACCGTGAAGTTACCCTGGTCGGGATAGGCATACGACCAATACCACTGGTGGCCGGTTATCTTGATCGTCATCGCGGCGTCCACCGCCTTGTCGCCATAGTAGAGCAGCCGGAACGACGGGATTGCGATCACCACGAGGATAAGGATCGGGATAATCGTCCAGGCAATCTCGAGAAACGTGTTGTGCGTCGTGGCAGTCGCTGTCGGGTTACGCGAGGCATGGAAACGCCACATCGCGTAAATCAGAAGAAACAGCACGAAGACGGAGATCACCGTGATGATCACCAGGAGCAGGTCGTGCAACTGCTCGACCTTCACCATCAGCGGCGTGTAGGGCGCCGGAAAATCCATCTGCCATTCGTGCGGCACGCCGATGACTGGCTGCGCGCTGGCGCTGCTCGCGACGCCGAGAGCCGCGATCGCCGACAGAACTCCCAAAATGCCCAACACGCGCTTGCCGATCATGCATCCGTCCCCTTGCACGGCCCAAACTCCCTCGGGATTCCGGACCGCAAAATCCCCCCGCATTTCACAGCGGTTAGTACCAGATATAGCTCTGGCAGGTAACGGGGTTTCACCCCCACTCGGTATGTGGCGGCCGGTCGCAGTCGCTATCGCAGGGCGGCCGAAAGCGCCTCGCTGTAGCCCGCCTCCTGAACGCGGCCGGCGAAGGAGGGCATGGCCGTCCCGCGGCAAAACCCGCCGTTCTCGTAGCCAAAAAGCCGTCCACCCTTGGCATCCGTCACCGAAACGACGTGAAATAGGTCATCTCGCGCCCGCCCGAGGCGCACAACGAGATCGGCGCGGCTCGCCAGCCCGGCCGCCAGTGCCTCCGGGATGGCGGCGATACTCGCCCGTTCGCCACGCGACAGGGCCGCCCCCAGCGCTGACAGTTCCGGCGCCTGCGCCGAATCGACGAGGAGCAAATCCGGGCGCAGCCGCGCGCCGGCCGCCAGAAGTGCCGAGAAGGATGCCCCGCCCGTCCCGTCGGACGGCGCCACGAGTTCAACCTTCGTCGGCAGCGGCCAGCTGAATGCACGATGCCGCGCCACGGTGACGATCCGCGCCGAACCAAAATCCCGGGCAACGGCAGCCAGCAACGCGGTCTTGCCCGACCCTTCCGGTCCGGCGATCAGCACGTCGAGGCGGCAACGCACCGCGATCCGTAGAAGGTCGGCGATCGAGCGGTCGAGCATCTCCGACGCGATGAGGCGTTCGAAGGTCGCGGCCCCTGGGTCGCCGCGCCGCAAGACCAGGACCGGCCCCGAGGGCGCTGCCGGCGGCGCGACCAGCGTGCCTTCGCTGCCGTCGCGCAGACGAAAATCGGCAATGCCGGACGGTGGCACGCGGACGAGACGTGAAACGATCTCGACCAGATGTGAACGATCGCGGAATTGTTCCAACGCCGGCACGAGCACGCCATTGCGTTCGACCAAGACGGCATTGGGTCCGTTGACGACGACCGCCTGGATGGAGCGGTCGGCCCACAGCCTGTCGATCAATCCGAGGCCGCAGATCTCGCTCAGCGCCAGCAGCGCCAGCCGTTCACGCCCGTCGGCCGGGAGGTCGGCCAGGACCGCGTCGATGGCTTCGCGCGCGGTCGCACGGTCGACGCCTGCCTTGAGGCGCACGCGCGCACGCGCAACGACTTTCGCCAGCAAGCCCTCGACCGAGACGGTATCGCGCACCGGCAAGTCGACCAGCGGCGAAGGTGGCGCCCGAAACGCCGAGTCGGGCAGCCTGGGCGCCGGCGGCGCGGGCTCGTCGCCGGTCCATGGCCTGGCGTTCGGCGCCGGTTCGGCCGTGAAGACGACCAGCGGCGGCTCGGGCACCTGCCGTTGCAGAAGCAGCACTTCGGCCACCAGTCGGCGCAGCTCGAAGCTGGTCAGCGTGACGCCGCGCGTGCGGAAGTAGTTGTGCACGAGTTCGCCGATCGCATAGGCGATCTCCGGCGGCGAGCGGCTCTTGTCGAGCAACGCGTGGATCGCGCCGTCCATGCCGCCGCAGAAAGCCTGCCAGGTCTCCTGCATCTGGCGTCCGCGCGTGGCATCGCCGGGCAAGGGAAAGATCCAGTCGAGCGACCGCGGCCCCGATGGCGTCGCGCCTGCCGGGGGGCTGGGCCGTTCGAGCACTAAACTCTCGGGGGATGGCTTGCTCTCAAGCCTGTCCCCGCCGCTCAAGGCGGTCATCGACCAATCCGCTTAAAAAATGACTTCCCACAATACCCGGCTGGTACTGTAACCACCGGGGCCTCGAAAACCACGGCAAACGATGCACAACCGGCCATCGCCGGGAGCCGCCACCAAGTTGCCGCTTGTCTTTCGACCAACGGCCACTATGGTCCCGCGCCGTCGCACTTTGTTCGCAGGAGCAGCTGCCGTCATGGACAAGGAAAACACGCTCTATATCGATCTCAAGGACGGCCGCGTCGTCATCGAGATGCGCCCCGACCTCGCTCCCAAGCACGTCGCCCAGATCAAGAAGCTGGCGCGCGAGGGCAAGTACGACGGCATCGTCTTCCATCGCGTCATCGAGGGCTTCATGGCCCAGACCGGCGACCCCAACGGTACCGGCAGCGGCGGCATGGGCGAGTTGCTGAACGCGGAATTCTCGAAGGAGCCGCATGTCCGCGGCTCGGTCTCGATGGCCCGCACCAACGACCCCAACAGCGCGCGCAGCCAGTTCTTCATCGTGTTCAAGGACTCGAACTTCCTCGACGGCCAGTACACCGTGTGGGGCAAGGTGACGTCGGGCATGGAGTTCGTCGACAAGATCAAGCGCGGCGCTGGTGGCTCGGGCGCCGTATCCGCTCCCGCCGACAAGATGATCAAGGTCCAGGTGGCCGCCGACGCGAAGGAGTGATCATGCGCCGCAAGTTCCTCTTCTCGATCGCCGCTGCCACCCTCCTCTCGTCATTCGCTGGCACTGCCGGCGCCGCCGACAAGGAGAACACCCTCTACATCGACCTCAAGGACGGCCGCGTCGTCATCGAGATGCTGCCGAACCTCGCGCCCAAGCACGTCGCCCAGATCAAGAAGCTCGCCCGCGAAGGCAAGTACAATGGCGTGGCCTTTCATCGCGTGATCGAGGGCTTCATGGCCCAGACCGGCGATCCCGAGGGCACCGGCCGCGGCGGCATGGGCGAGCTGCTGCCGGCGGAGTTCTCCAAGACGCCGCACACGCGCGGCACGGTCTCCATGGCGCGCACCAACGATCCCAACAGCGCGCGCAGCCAGTTCTTCATCGTGCTCAAGGACTCGAACTTCCTCGACGGCCAGTACACCGTGTGGGGCAAGGTGACGTCGGGCATGGAGTTCGTCGACAAGATCAAGAAGGGCGCGCCGGGCTCGGGCGCCGTGGCGCCGCCGCCCGACAAGATGATCAAGGTCCAGGTCGCCGCCGACGTGAAGAGCTGACGCCGGACCGTTACGTGGCACAGCTCATTGTGCCACGGCGTGTCCAGGAAGTTGTGCCACGAAGCCGGATCAACCCCTTGAGCCGGCTTCCTGATTGTCCTCGAACGATCTGTGCCACCGACGCCCACTGCTAGGCGCAATGAGTGTCCGGAAAATCAGCACCGATTAAAGTGAAAGTGGACCACAAAAAACGCCCGGAAGGGGAGACCGTCCGGGCGTTGCTGTCAGTGCCCGCAAGGGCTCCGACAATAGCTGAAAACTAGCACGAAACCTGCTGAACCTGCATCTTTACCTGCCAGCGATTTCAGCTCTCCTTCGTCACCGTGTGGTAGGCCTTGGCGATCACCTGCCAGCGGCCATCGACCTTGAGCAGCGTCAGGTAATCCGTGAAGTACCGCGGCGGGATCTGGCATTCGACCTTGGCGAAGGCCGTGGCCGGGCCGGAGAAGTCGATCGACACGATGCGGTCGGCGCGCGCGCTGCCCTTTGATTTGGCCGAGGGCCGGCTCTCCACCATCTTGAACCAGTCGGTACGCGGCATGTCGACGGCCTTGCCCTTGTCGTCGGCCGCATAGAGATGCGAGGCGGGATGGAACGCCTCGCCCAGTTTCTTGGTGTCGCCCTCATGGAGGCCGTCGAAATAGACCTGCAGTACCTTCTCGATCGCCACGACTTCGGAACTCATCACTTCTCTCCCTTGTTCAGATCTGCCCGTTGGGGCTCACCAGGATCTTGCCGTTGCGCCCGCCCTTGTCGGCGTGCGCCAGCGCCTCCTTGATCTTCTCGATCGGATAGACCGTGTCCACCGGCGCGCTCAGCGTGCCGGCCATGACCTGGCCCGCGAGATCGGCGTAGATCGCGCGGATCTTTTCCGGGCTGCGCCTGGCGAGGAACCTGCCCAGCATGAAGCCGGTGAGCTTCACGCCACGATAGACGAAGTTGCTGCGCCCGACCTTCGGGTCCTCACCGCTCATGGAACCGTAGTGCACGACCGTGGCATCGGTCGCGACGCTGTCGACGATGCGGCCCGTCGCGGCGCCGCCGATCGCCTCGACACCGAGCTTGATCGCCGCACTGCCCGTCACCGCGGCGACACGGGCCGCGAGATCGTCGCCGTCGACGATCACGAGGTCGGCGCCCAGCGCCTTCAGTTCGCCCGCGAGGTCGGCGCGGCGCACGACATTGACGGTGCGCAGGCCGCGCTGCTTCGCCAGCACGATCAGCAGCCGGCCGACCGCCGAGTTGGCGACGTTCTGGATGACCCAGTCGCCTTCCTTGAGCTCGACGAAGTCGGACAGGATGAGCTGCGCGGTGGGCGGGTTGATCCGCACCATGGCGGCCTGCCGGAGGTCGATGCCTTTTGGCAGCGGGATGGCATCGTCGCCCTTCACACGGCGGCGCTGCGTCCAGTTCTCGCGCTGCAGGTTGATGACCAGGTCGCCTGGCTTGACGTGCGTCACCGCCGAGCCGACCGCCGTCACACGGCCGACGCACTCCGCGCCCGGCGTCGCCGGCAGCGGCGGCTTCAGGCGATAGCCTCCCCTGCAAAACGACATGTCGGCGGGGTTGATGGGGAAGGCCAGGACGTCGAAGACCACTTCATCGGCACCGGGCTCGCCGACATCCGGCACCTCGGCGCAGCGCGCGACCTCCCACGGCGTCCCGTACCGCTCGATCAGCACCTGCTTCACGCGTTCCTCCGACAGAATCACCTGCGAGCGCTTTGTTGGCACCCACTATATTGGCCTGGGGATTGCTTATAAGGTGATTCGACAGGGGGTTAAACGCCGGATGGCCGCCAAGGCATTTGACGAAATGAACTCTGGGACCGGAGCCGGGGAATCGGTCCGTGCGCCCTACCGCGGTGTCGCGAACTGGCTCGCCCGTACCTCGCCCGAGCGGGTGGCGGCGACGCGCCACGAGGTCGACCAGTTCTACCGCCGCCACGGCATCACTTTCGGCGCCTACGGCGCGGTCGACGGCCATGAGACGACGATCCCCTTCGACATCATTCCGCGCGTCATCGCCTGGGACGAGTGGGAGTACCTGCACAAGGGCCTGGTGCAGCGCGTGAAGGCGCTCAACGCCTTTCTCGTCGATGCCTACGGTGCGCGCGAGATCTGCCGCGCCGGCGTGATCCCCGAGACCCAGATCCTGATGAACGGCGAATTCGTCGCGATGGCGCAGGGCCTGACCCTCCCCGGCGGCGTGCATGCCCATATCGCCGGCATCGATCTCGTGCGCGTGGGCGAAAAGGACTTCTACGTCCTCGAAGACAATGTCCGCACGCCGTCGGGCGTCTCCTACGTGCTGGAAAACCGCGAAGTGATGATGCGGCTGGCGCCGGAGCTGTTCTCGGCCATGCGGGTGCTGCCGGTCGCCGACTATTCGGAGGAACTGCTGGCGACGCTCCGGTCGGTGTCGTTCAGCGACGATGCCGAGCCCACGGTCGTGTTGCTGACGCCCGGCCACTTCAACAGCGCCTATTTCGAGCACGCCTTCCTGGCCGACGAGATGGGCATCGACCTTTGCGAGGGCGCCGATCTTTTCGTCGACGAGGGCCGCGTCTACATGCGCACGCCGCGCGGGCCGCAGCGGGTCGACGTGATCTATCGCCGCGTCGACGATGCCTTCCTCGATCCGCTGGCGATGCGGCCGGATTCCTTCCTGGGCGTCGCGGGCCTCCTGGGCGCGCTCCGCGCCGGCCGGGTCAACATCGTGAATGCGCTGGGCAACGGCGTGGCCGACGACAAGTCGACCTACACCTACGTTCCCGAGATGATCCGCTTCTATCTCGGCGAGGAGCCGATCCTGCAGAACGTGCCGACCTGGCGCTGCGACAGGCCCGACGACTACAAGTACGTGCTCGAACACCTGCCCGAACTGGTCGTGAAGGAAGTCCACGGCTCCGGCGGCAAGGGCATGCTGGTCGGTCCGACGTCGAGCAAGGCGGAGATCGAGGCCTTCGCGGCCTTCATTCGCGCCCGGCCGGACAACTACATCGCCCAGCCGACCCTGGCGCTCTCGACCTGTCCGACCTTCGTCGGCCAGGGCGTCGCGCCGCGCCATGTCGACCTGCGTCCCTATGTCTTGTCGGGACGCAAGACCACGATCATTCCAGGCGGGCTCACGCGTGTGGCGCTGAAGGAAGGCTCGCTGGTCGTCAATTCGAGCCAGGGCGGCGGCACCAAGGACACCTGGGTGCTGGCGCCGGAAGCCGGGTCGGGCGGATAGCGCGGCATGCTGAGCAGTACCGCCAAGAACCTCTACTGGATGGGCCGCTACCTGCAGCGCGCCAAGTCGACGGCGCGGCTGATCGAGGCCACGCAGCGGATGGCCCTGCAGTCGCGCGGCGAGGAGGCCGCGGGTGTGGCGGCGATCTTCGGCATGGAAGACGAGTTCCGCCAGACCCAGCAGCAGGGCGGGCGCCTCGCCAGCCTCATCGACTTCCTGGTGCTGGACGAGAGCAACCCCTCCTCGATCGTGAGCTCGATCTCGGCCGCCCGCAGCAATGCCCGCGAGGAACGCAACAACATCACCGTCGACGTCTGGGAAAGCCTGAACGGGCTGTGGCTGGAGCTCAGCAGCCGCCTGCGCGGCAACCGCGCCACGCTCGATCGCGGCGCGCTGATCGAGACGGTGAAGAAGCAGGCGGTGATGATTTTTGGCGCAGCGCAGGTCACGCTGCTGCGCGACGAGGCCTACAATTTCCTGCAGCTCGGCGCCTTCCTCGAGCGCGGCGACAATACGGCCCGGATCCTCGACGTGAAGTTTCACCTGCTGCGGCCAGACGGCAACCCGCATGCCGACAAGCCCGACTATTTCGCCTGGTCGGAGGTGCTGGCCTGCATCGGCGCCGTCCGCACCTACCGACGCATCTATCGCAGCGCGCTCGACCCGGTGAAGGTGGCCGAGTTGATGATGCTGCGCCGCGACGTGCCGCGCTCGGTGCACCATTGCCTGTGGATGGTCGACCTCAATATGCGCGAGCTCGCCGACGCCTACGGCACGCGCGGCGAGGCCGACCGGCTGGCCGGCGAGCTGCACGCGCGGCTGCGCTACGCGCGCGTCGACCGGATCTTCGAAATCGGTCTCGCCAGGTTCCTGGGCGGCGTGCGCGATGACATCGCCACGCTGTCCGATGAAATCGGCCGCCAGTTCCTGCTGGATTGATCCGCCATGCGCTTCACCATCGACCACACGACGCGCTTCCAGTTCGATCAGCCCAGTGGCCATTCGATCCACGACGTGCGGCTCACCCCCAAGCCGGCCGCCGGCCAGCGCATCGTCTCCTGGCGCATCGACGGTCCCGGCAAGCGCTCTGAATGGGTCGACGGGCACGGCAACCAGGTGACGACTTTTTCGGCGGCGTACCGGCATGACAGCGTCGAGATCACGGTGCATGGCGTCTACGAACACAGCGGCACCGAGCAGTGGCTGCGCTATGTCGAGACGCCGACGCTTCCGGCACCGTTCTGGCTGCGGAATGTCGGGCTCGCCCGCCACGACGCCAGCTTCGACCAGGTGATCGAGGGCCTCGCCGAGCGGGCGGCCGACCCCGCGCAGCGCGTCGCGGTCCTGCATGAGGTCATGGAGCGCATCGGCAAACGCATCGCCTACAAGACCGGCGTCTCCACCGTCGACACCACGGCCGTCGAGGCGCTGGCCCGCGGCGCCGGCGTGGCCCAGGACGAAGCGCATGTGTTTATCGCCTGTTGCCGGAGGCTTGAGGTGCCGGCGCGCTACGTCAGCGGCTACCTGCGCAACGACGATCCCAAACTGCATGTCGGCCGCACCAGCCATTCCTGGGCGGAGGCCTGGATCCCGGGCCTCGAATGGGTGGGCTTCGACCCCGCCAACAACATCAGCCCGCACGGAGACAGCCTGCGGGTGGCGGTGGGACTCGACTATCACGACGCGGCCCCGGTCAGCGGCCGACGCGTCGGCTTCGGCGGCGCGAAGATGACCGTGGATGCCTCGGTGCGCGTGACCGACTGAGACATATCCGCGGTACGGCGCGAGCCTACGAGAAATAGCCCTCCGTGGCGGTGTCCACAGAGCCCGCAGCCTTGCGAAAGCAGCCTGCCGCCAGTACGGTCGCGCGCTTTTTCAATGCCCGCTTTTTCAATGCCCGAGGAGGCATCTGCGTCATGGCTTTCATCGCCGACCGTCTGAGCCGCATCAAGCCCTCTCCGACCAATGCCGCCCAAGGCAAGTTCCTGGAGATGAAGGCGGCGGGCAAAGACGTGATCGGTCTCGCGGCCGGCGAGCCCGACATGCCGACGCCCGACCACATCAAGGAAGCGGCGATCAAGGCCATTCGCGAGAACGACACGCGCTACACCGCGGTCCCCGGCACGCCGGCGCTGCGCCAGGCGATCGTGGCCAAGATGAAGCGCGACCATGGGCTGGAATACAAGCCGAGCCAGACCGTCGTCACCTCGGGCGGTAAGCAGATCATCTTCAACGCCATGCTGGCGACGCTGAACCCCGGCGACGAGGTCATCATCCCGGCACCGTACTGGGTCTCGTACCCTGAGATGGTGATGTTCGGCGACGGCACGCCCGTCATCGTGAACTGCCCCGAGGAGACGGGCTTCAAGCTGACGCCGGAGGCCCTCGACCGCGCGATCACGCCGAAGACGAAGTGGCTGATCCTGAACTCGCCCAGCAATCCGACGGGGGCGGCCTACAGCCGCGCCGATCTCCGCGGCCTGTGCGACGTGCTGCTGAAGCACCCCCAGGTCCATGTCCTGACCGACGACATGTACGAGAAGCTCGTCTACGACGATTTCGTGTTCGCGACGCCGGCCGAGGTCGAGCCCAAGCTGTACGATCGCACGCTGACCATGAACGGCGTATCGAAGGCCTACAACATGACGGGCTGGCGCATCGGCTACGCCGCCGGTCCGCAGAAGCTGATCGACGCCATGATCACGGTGCAGTCGCAGAGCACGTCGAACGCCAGCTCGATCAGCCAGGCGGCCGCCGTCGCGGCGCTGAACGGCCCGACCGACTTCATCCCGAAGAATGTCGCCACCTTCAAGCAGCGCCGCGATCTCATCGTGTCGATGCTGAACCAGAGCAAGGGCATCAAGTGCCCGCGGCCCGAGGGCGCGTTCTACGTCTATCCGTCGGTCGCCGGCACGATCGGCAAGAAGACGCCCGACGGCAAGGTGATCAAGGACGACACCGACTTCGTGAACTACCTGCTCGAAGCCGAAGGGCTTTCGGTGGTCCAGGGCTCGGCCTTTGGCCAGGGCCCCGCCTTCCGCATCTCCTATGCGACCGCGACCAACCTGCTCGAAGAGGC
>CAMAYC010000012.1 GCA_945862125.1 Reyranella massiliensis 521 | reverse complement strand
TAGGGGACGTGCTTCAGTTTGATGCCGGCCTCGCTGGACAGCAGTTCGCCCATCAGATGGGTGTTGGAGCCGATGCCGGAACTGCCGAAGGCGATCTGGTCGGGCTTGGCCTTGGCAGCAGCGATGTAGTCGGCCAGCGTCTTGTAGGGCGAATCGCCCGGTACGATCAGGACGTTGGGCGTATGGCCGATCAGGGTGACGTGGGTGAAGTCGGTGACCACGTTGTAGGGCAGCTTTGGGTAGATTCCGGGCGCGATGCCCAGGGGCGAGGCATGCGAGATCACCAGGGTGTAGCCGTCGGCCGGGGCCTTGGCGGCGAGATCAGACCCGATCGTGCCGCCGGCCCCGGGACGGTTCTCGACCACGACCTGGGTGCCCAGCGCGGCCGAGAGCTTGGGGGCAAGAATGCGGGAAATCGTGTCGGCCGTGCCACCCGGCGGGAAAGTGGCGATCAGCTTGATCGGCGCCTTTGTCGGCCAGCCCGGGCTCGCCTTGACCGTCGGAGCGGCCAGCGACGAGCCGATCGTGGCGGCGGAGCCAGCAAGGACGGTGCGCCGGGTCAATTTCATGAAGGACTCCCAGTCAGGGGCGCCCGTTTTGGGCGCGTTTCGTCCCGCATGGTTGCAATGGGTGTGCCAGCCGGGTGATTCGGCCCTTGATTTGCCATATGAGTGACCGCAAATCCTCGGCCGGACACGGAGACGGGTGAATGATGTGGCGTAGACTTGTGGCGGCGACGATCCTGATTGGGGCGACGGCAATGGCCGGGTCGCCCGATGGCGTTGCGCAACCCCTGCCGAACGCGCGCAGCGACCTCGCCTATTCCTACGCGCCGCTGGTCAAGCGCGTCTCGCCGGCCGTCGTCAACATCTACACGACAACCACGGCGCGGGTGCAGCGCCGCCTGCCATTTCCCTTTCCCGGCATGCCGCAGGCTGGCGAGCGGGTGCAGAACTCGCTGGGGTCGGGAGTGCTGGTCCGGCCCGACGGCCTGATCGTCACCAACGCCCATGTGGTCAAAGGCGCCGACGAGGTGCGGGTCGTGCTCGCCGACCGGCGCGAGTTCGAGGCCAAGGTGCTCACCCAGGACGAACGCTACGACCTGGCGCTTCTGCGGATCGACGGTGCGGGCGAGAAGTTTCCTTTCCTCGAGATGCGCGATTCGGACTCGATCGAGGTCGGCGACATCGTGCTGGCGATCGGCAACCCATTCGGCCTCAACCAGACGGTGACCAGCGGCATCGTCTCCGCCGTCGCGCGCAGCGCCGGCGGCATCAACGACTCCAACTTCTTCCTGCAGACCGATGCCGCCATCAATCCGGGCAATTCCGGCGGCGCCCTGGTGAGCCTGGACGGGCGGCTGATCGGCATCAACACGGCAATCTATTCACAGTCCGGCGGATCGGTCGGCATCGGCTTCGCCACGCCGTCGAATATCGTGGCGCGCATGGTCGCCATCGGCGAACAGGGCGGCCGTATCGTGCGGCCATGGCTTGGGGCCAGCATGCAGCGCGTGACGCCCGACCTCGCCGCCGGCTTCGGCCTCGCGCGGCCGGCCGGCCTCGTGGTCAAGGAGGTCTTCGCCGAGGGACCCGGTGCGGCTGCGGGGCTCAAGCGCAACGATGTGATCGTGGCATTGCGTGACCAGCCGATCGACGACGAGGCGAGCCTCAGATTTCGGCTTTCCACGCTTCAGGTCGATGAGACGGTGGCGGTGCGCCTCATCCGCGCGGGCAAGGAGATGACGGTCCAGCTCAAGTTGGCGGCGCCGCCCGAGCTACCGCCGCGTGAGCGCTCGGTGCTCGAAGGTCGCCAACCGCTCTCCGGTGCCACCGTGGTCAACATGTCGCCCGCGGTCGCCGAGGAGATGGGGCTTGCCGAATGGCGACCTGGCGTCGCTGTCGTCGAGGTCAAGCCGGGCGCCTACGCCGGCCGTTTTGTCCGGCCGGGCGACATGATCCTGGCCACCAACGGCCAGGACTTGAAGAGCGTCGCCGACCTCAAGAAGCGCATTGCCGCCGGGATCACCAGCGTCTCGATCGCTCGCGAAGGCATGGTATCCACCGTCCAGTTCCGCTGAGGCGCGGTAGCGTTGGCCATGCTAGCGTTGGATCGTGCCGGCAGAACTCTTCGCCTCGCTCGCCCCGACGCCGCTCGCTGAACGGCTGCGGCCACGCGCGCTTGCCGAGATCCTGGGCCAGGACCATCTGCTCGGACCGGACGGGCCGCTCGGCCGCATGCTCGCGGCGCGCAAGCTCAGCTCGTTGATCCTGTGGGGCCCGCCGGGTTGCGGCAAGACGACGATCGCGCGGCTGCTGGCCGAGGCGACCGACCTGCATTTTGAACCGTTGTCGGCGGTGTTCTCCGGCGTTGCCGACCTGCGCAAGATCTTCGAGGCGGCACGCCAGCGCCGCAAGGACGGCAAGGGCACGCTCCTGTTCGTCGATGAGATCCACCGCTTCAACCGCGCCCAGCAGGACGGCTTCCTGCCCTATGTCGAGGACGGCACGGTCACGTTGATCGGCGCGACGACGGAGAACCCGTCCTTCGAGCTGAACGCCGCGCTCCTGTCGCGCTGCCAGGTACTGGTCCTGCGTCGGCTCGGCGAGACGGCGCTCGAGGCGCTTCTGGCGCGGGTCGAAGAGGCGCTGGGCCGCCAGCTCCCGATCGACGAGACCGGCCGGCAGGCGCTGTTCGCCATGGCCGACGGCGACGGCCGCTACCTGATCGGGCTGGCCGAGCAACTCGCCCAATTGAAGGAGAAGGGGCCGCTGGCGCCGGCCAGGCTGGCGACGCTGCTGCAAAAGCGGGCGCCGCTCTACGACAAGGCCCAGGAAGCGCACTACAACCTGATCAGCGCCCTGCACAAATCGCTGCGCGGGTCCGACGTCGACGCCGCGCTCTACTGGTTCGCCCGTATGCTCGACGGCGGCGAGGACCCCAAGTACATCGCGCGCCGGCTGGTCCGCTTTGCCGTAGAAGACATCGGCATCGCCGATCCTCAAGCACTTACCCAGACGCTGGCAGCGTGGGACACCTACGATCGTCTGGGGTCGCCCGAGGGCGAACTCGCGATCGCCCAGGCGGTGATCTATCTCGGCACGGCACCGAAATCGAATGCCGCCTATGTCGCATTCGGCGCCGCCAAGCGGGCCGCCAAGACGCACGGCTCACTGACTCCGCCGATGCACATCCTGAACGCGCCGACCAAGCTCATGAAGGAAATCGGCTACGGCAAGGGCTACGAGTACGATCACAATGCCGCTGACGGCTTCTCGGGGCAGAACTACTTTCCCGACGGCATGGCGCGGGAAGAGTTCTACCAGCCGGTCGAGCGCGGCTTCGAGCGCGAGATCGTGAAACGCCTGGAATACTGGAAGAAGCTCAGGGAAAAGAAGCGCTGAGCCTCAGGGCTTTGCCATCGCCTTTACGACGCGGCGGTCGCGGCCATACACGTCGTCGCGGAAGGTCGGCATGCCTTCGGCGTTGGCCGTCACTGTGCGATACGTCACGTAAAGCGTGATCGATTCAGGAAAAGTGTAGTGGGCTTGCTGGCCGGCAGCGATGACCTGCTGCACGCGCTCCTTGCTGAAGCCGCTCTTGCCGTTGAAGACCTTGTCGACGAAATCCAGCGGGTTCTGCAGGCGGATGCAACCATGGCTGAAATTGCGACTGCCTTCGGTGAACAGCCACCTGCTCGCCGTATCGTGCATGTAGATGCCGTACTTGTTGGCGAACGGGAAGAAGATGTAGCCCAGTGCGTTGGACGCTCCCGAATCCTGCCGGATACGGTAGGGGAATGCCTTGGGATGGATCGAACTCCAGTCGATCGTGCTGGGGTCGAGTTCGTCGTCGTTGCTCCAACTCGCGAAGATCTTGAAGCCGCTGCCCGCCAGAGCGTTGGGATCGCGGCGCAGGATCGGCAGGTACTCCTCGCCGGCAATCGATTGCGGAACGGTCCAGTACGGATTGGTCTGGAAGCCGCGCATCACCGACTGGATTTCCGGCGTGGGATCCTTGGGCGTGCCGACGATCACCTGGCTGCGGAAGGCGAGCTTGCCTTCGTTCACGAAGATCATCGAGTAGTCGCCGGTGTTCACGTAGACGTAGCGGGGGCCTAGATCCTCCGGCAGCCAGCGGCGACGTTCGAGGTTGGCGACGATCTGCTCGATGCGCTCGTCGATCGTGGTGTTGAGCGAACGGACGGTCTTGGCGCCGATGACGCCATCGACAGTCAGACCCTTTATCTCCTGGTACGCCTTGACGACGGCGACCAAAGGTTCGTCGTAGAGGTCGGCGACGGCGCCGGCCGGGGGGACGGTGAAGTCGAGTTCCGCGAGGCGCTTGCGCAGAATCGGCACTCGCACGTCGACCATGCCCGGCTTCAGCGCCGCGCCGTCGGCGATCGGCGTGTAGACCGCGGTGGCGCGCTTCTCGCGCCATTTCGCCAGTGCTTTCTGAAGGGCAGGGTAGTCGCCCTTCGGCGGCAGGGTCGCGAGCCAGGACGCAAAGTCCGAGGCCTCGGCGGCAGCCTTTAGAAGATCGGCCTTGTCGACCTTCCGTTGCTGGATATCGATTTCCTTGTCGACGCGATTAGCCCGCACCCTGCCGGTCGAGACGTCGCTGGCATAGGCGACGAAGGCGGCGGTCAGCAACGCTTCGGCGGCGGCCGGATCGGCGCCTGGTGCCACGGCCTTCTCAATCTCACCGATGCTGTACCAGGCGGGGTCGAGGCCATGGTCGGAAGAGGCGCGGATGGCGCTTACGAGCGCCGCCGTACGGGCGCTGGCCGCCCGGGATCCAATCCACAGCGAGTCGCTGGCATGGGAGGAAAGCGGACCGAACGCGGACGCTGCGAATGCCAGGAAACCGGCGAGAAGTGGGCGACGAATCACGATTCCTCTATAGCCGGAAACTTCCGATTCGTCCACGGACTGGCGAAATCGTGAGCTGCCAGGAAGCCCAGCAGGTCTGCCGTTGCCCGCTGCTTCAACTCCGGCGTGCCGCCGCCGGCCCGGGCGCCCCGGGTGACGCAGTGCTGCCGCGCCCAAGCCTGGTACTCGGGCTCGCTCATTGCCCGCCCGGCCGCCGGGATGAAATGGGTGCCGTCATCCTCAATATAGTTTCGGCAGCACGACCAGTTCTCGGCGTCCTTGATATCGAAGACAGCTCCGATCGATTCCCAGCCGTGGTGGGCGCTGCCATAGACCTTTACCTTGATGCGGTCATTGCCCGTGGCCCGCATGCGCTCGGCATACTCGACCGCGAGCGGAGCAGGGGTGTAGTCGTCGCGGGCGGCCAACATGAAGAACATCGGCCGGCCGTGTGTCGTCGGGTCACGATGCTGGGCGGTGGCCCCGGGACAGATCGCCACATGCAGGTCGAACAGGTGGGCAAAGCCGCCGCGCCAGCGCTGGCGGACGGCGATCGCGGTGTTGAGGGTCGCCACCCCACCTTTGGACACGCCCATGATGCCGATTCGGCGTGGGTCAATGCGGGAGTCGTCGCGCAACAGGGCCAAGGCAGCGAAGGCATCGCCCTCCATCTGGGCGCCCGAAACCAGGGTCTGATCGGCCACCGTGCGGCGCACGCCCCGCCCCGAGAAGCTGTCGACGATCAGCGCCGCTACCCCGGCTTCATTGAGGACCTGGGCGTAGTAGTGCTCGCGGTGACGCTGCACGCCGGCGCTGCTGGTGAGGATCACCATGCAGGGAAACGGGTGCTCGCAAGGGGCCGGAAGGTGGAGGCTGGCGCTCAGCCGCGCCGGCCGGCAGGCCGTCGGATGATCGAACGTCAGTGTATCGAATGACACCGATTCCATGGACCCTGTTTAGCTTGTCCCTTAGGTTGCGCGCCATGAGTGACAGCCCCGCCCCCAAGGCGCCCCCGGGCGGTCCGCGCGGTCAGGTCCAGACGCGCGCCGTGTCCGACGATGAAGCCGACCTGCGGCTGGACCGCTGGTTCCAGCGCCATTTCCCGGGCTTGAGTCACGGTGCGCTGCAGAAGCTGCTGCGGACCGGGCAGGTCCGTGTCGATGGCAAGCGGGCAGAGGGCAAGGACAGGGTCGAACCAGGGCAGCAGGTCCGCCTGCCGCCCGGCGTCACTTTGGCGCCGCCGCCCAAGCCGCGCGAGATTCCGACTGTCTCCGACCGGGACGCCGCCGAGATGCAGTCTCTGGTGATCCATCGCGACGATCACGTCATCGTCCTCAACAAGCCGCCGGGGCTGGCGGTGCAGGGCGGCACCGGAACGGAGCGGCACATTGATGGGATGCTGGATGCGCTGCGCTTCGGCTTCGAAGACCGGCCGCGGCTGGTTCATCGCCTGGACAAGGATACCAGCGGCCTGCTGTTGATCGCCCGCACGGGGCAAGCCGCCAAGCGCCTGGCGGAGTCGTTTCGCGACCGGGAGACCGAAAAGCTCTACTGGGCCGTCGTGGTTGGCGTGCCGCCCAAGACGGAAGGCGCCATCGACCTGCCTCTCGCCAAGCGGCCGGGCGCGCGCGACCGGGAGATGATGCAGGTCGACAAGGAAGAGGGTCAGAAGGCGCTGACGCACTTCCGCGAACTCGATCGCCTGGCCAAGCGGGCGGCCCTGCTGGCGTTGTGGCCACGCACCGGACGGACGCACCAGTTGCGTGTCCATTGCGCGGCAATCGGCTGCCCGATCCTCGGCGACGGCAAATACGGTGGCGAGGAAGCCCTGCTTGCCGCCGTCGCTGATGCACGGCGGCTGCATCTTCATGCCCGCCGACTGTCGCTGCCGCACCCCTCGGGCAAGGGCGAGCTGAAGGTCTCCGCCGAGCCACCACCTCACTTCCGTCGCACCGTCGAGGCATTCGGCTTTTCGACGGACGGCGATTGAGCGAGAATCGGGCGGCATGCGTATTCCCTGGAGGCGGCTGGCCTGGGTTCTCGTAGCGGCCATTCCATTGGCCGTGATCGGTGGACTCATCTGGGGCGCCACCCGCGACCTTTCCCGCTATCAGGCCCGGCTGACCGAGCAGATCCGCAAGGTGACTGGCCGCGAACTCGCGGCGAAGGTGCCGCTAACCGTGAAGATCGGCCGGTATCCCGCGATGGTGGCCGAGGGTGTGACCTTGTCCAACGCCCCGTGGGGCTCGCGGCCCGACCTCGCGCGAGTACGGAAGCTGACGCTGTTCCTCGATCCGATCGCGCTTCTCCTCGGCGAGATCAAGATCGGGCGAATCCTGCTCGAGGGCGCCGACATCCTGGTCGAACGCAACGAGGTGGGCGACGCCAACCTCGAGATGTTGCCGCCTCCGGACGGATCGGGGCCGCATCCCGCCGAGAGCCGTTCCCTGCGCCTGCGCACGACGCCGGCCTTCCCGTGGATCGGCGTGATCGAGGTCCAGGACTCGGTGCTCACCATCGCCGAGGGGGCTGGCCGGCCACCGGTCGTCCTGGAAGTGGCGAGCGGCACGATGCGGTCGTCGGCCCCCAACCAGCCGCTGCAGATCGAAGGTCGCTTCAGTGCCCCGCAGGCCAGCGTTTTCAACCTCACCGGCACCGCCGGCACATTCGACGGCTGGATCAGGGGCCTGCCGGGCAACATCGATCTTCAAGGCGGTTTCGGCGACGGCAAGATCGCGATCAAGGGTGGCGTCGGGGTCAAGGGCACAAACATCCAGATCACGTCCGAAGGTCCGGATGTGTCGGCCTTCGGACCGTACATCCGCCTGCCCGTGCCGCAAGGTGGCCCGTACTCATTGAGCGCCAAGGCGGCGACCCAGCGCAATGGATTCAAGGTCGAAGTAACGACGCTGAAGGTCGGGACGAGCGAACTGATGGGCGAGGCGCTGTTCCGGACGGATCGCAAAGGCGTGCCGACGGTAGCGGTCAATGCTGACGTCAATCGGCTCGACGTCAGCGAGTTGAAATCACCCGTCGCGCCGGCGTCGGCCGGTGCGTCGCCATCGCCTGCGCAGCCGAGGCTTGTGCCCGCCTTGCCCTTCTCGGCGAGCTGGCTCGGCCGTTCCGCCGTTTCCGTGAATGTGCGCCTGGGCGAGGTCGTGGGTCTTGGCAGCAAGATGCAGAATGGCTCCATCACGCTGGTGTCAAACGAGCAGCGCTTCGCCTTCCGGGCTGCCGCGACCGTCGGCGGTGGCTCCGCCGGTTTCGATCTCGTCTACGACCCCACCGGCCGGATCGGGCAGGCGACGCTCACCGCCTCGGCAAATCGGGTGTCGCTCGGCGAACTGGCGAGCGTGCTTGGCTTCGATATCGGTCTGCGCGACGCGGTCGGCGATATCGACCTCCGACTGCGTGGCGGTGGCCGGACCTCGCGCGACGCGCTGAATTCGGCCAGCGGCTCGATCGACATCGCCATCACCAAAGGGCTTTGGCCGCGTGACCAGATCGCGAGCTGGCCGGTGGAAACGCAGCGACTGCTCGGCGGCACCGACGCCGGTGTGCCGTTCAATTGCATTGCCGGCCGCTTCGACGTGAGCGGCGGCATCGCCAGCCTGCGCCGGTTGGTCGTCGATACGCCGCGTACCACCATGGTCGGCGGTGGCTACGCGCATCTGCGCACGGAAGGCTGGGAATTCATCCTCGCACCCGAGGCGCGCGATACCCAGAACGCCGCCCTGGCCTCGCCACTCCGCCTGAAGGGCGGCAGTGGCAGGGCGACATCGGCCGCGCTGGAACCCAATCTGGCCAAGCTGCTCGTGGGAGCTGGCGTTGTTCCAAGCCTGACGGCGCAGATCAACCAGGCGGCGCGTCAGACGGGGGTTAACCCGTGCGCCGCCGTCGCGCCCCGCGTCGAGGGTCTGAGGCCGGGCCTGCGGGCGCAGATGCCGGTGCCGTCAGCCGACCTGCGCCAGCGGCCGGGGCGCCAGGCGCAGCCGACACAGCCACAGCCGCCTCGGCGCGCGCCATGAAGCGCTTCTACAAGGAGACCGCGGTCGAGCCAGCCGGGAACGGATTCCGCGTGCTGCTCGACGGCAAGCCCATGCGCACGCCCGCCAAGGCAATCCTGGTCCTGCCGACGAAGTCGTTGGCAGAGGCCATCGCCGCCGAATGGCACGGAGTGCCGGACAAGGCGGAGATCAATGCAGCCCACCTGCCGTTGACGCGACTGGCGGCCACCGGCCTCGATCGGGTCGTGCCGCGGCGGGAGGAGATCATCGTCGATACTGCAAAATATGCCGGGTCCGATCTGCTGTGCTATCGCGCCACCACGCCAGAGAGCCTCGTTAAGCTGCAGCATGACGCCTGGCAGCCTCTGCTCGATTGGGCAGAGGAGAGATATGGCGCACGGTTGCTCGTTGCGAGCGGGATCACTTTTGTCGACCAGCCCGAGGCTGCCATGGGGCACCTGCGCGATGCGGTCGCCGCCCACACCGATCTCGCCTTGTCGGCGCTGTACAATCTCACCCACACCTCTGGATCGTTGGTCATCGCGCTCGCCGTCGCGGAGGGGAGATTGACCTCCGAAGGTGCGTCTGCGGCGGCGCAGGTCGACGAGCTCTATCAGGTCGAGCGCTGGGGCGACGATCCGTTGGCGGTGAAGCATCGCGACGGGGTTGCCAAGGACATCGACGCCGGTACGCGGTTTCTGGCACTGCTGGAGCGAGAGCGGCTGCGCGGTTGAAGGGGGAAGACATGGGTGCAGGCAGCAGGCTTCGTCAGGTTCTGGCGAAGAACGGTCTCGTCGAGGCAATGGCGGCGCATAGTCCGTTGTCGGCGATGCTGGCGGCGGAAGCGGGCTTCGACGCGATCTGGGCGAGCGGGTTCGAGCTTTCGGCCATGTATGGCGTGCCCGACGTCAGCATGGTCTCGATGACCCAGCATCTCGACATGACACGCGCGATCGTCGATCGATCGGGTTTGCCGGTGGTGGCCGATATCGATACCGGCTTCGGCAATGCCATCAATGTTCTCTATGCCGTCGAGCAGTACGAGCGGGCCGGCGTGGCGGCGATCGTCATGGAGGACAAGAGCTTCCCCAAGGTCACCAGTCTGATCGCCGGCGGCCGCCAGGACATGGTCCGCATCGAGGAATTCCAGGGCAAGATCGAGGCGGCCCGCGCGGCGCGGCGCGATCCTGATTTCGTGATCGTCGCCCGCACCGAAGCGCTGATCGCGGGCCTGGGCCAGGACGAGGCGCTGACGCGCGCGCGCGCCTACGAAGAGGCTGGTGCCGACATGATCCTGGTACATTCCAAGCAGAAGACGCCCGACGAGATCGAGGCCTTCGTTCGGGCCTGGGACGGAAAGGCACCGATCGCGCTGGTGCCGACCGCCTACCCGCAGATGACGGTGGCACGGGTGAGGGAACTCAGGAAGGTCGGCCTGCTGATCTGGGGAAACCACGCCATCAGAGCGTCCGTGGGCGCCATGCGCGCGACCTTTGCGCAGATCCGCAAGGATCGGGGCATCCATGGCGTCGAAGCGAGCATCGCCACGGTCGATGAGGTGTTCGACCTGCAGGGCATGGGTACGGTCAAGGACAACGAGAAGCGATTCCTGCGCTAGACGCAGTCGTGCTAATGGCTGAAAACTGTCGCGGAAGGCCGGAGACATAGATGCAGAAGATGTTGGATGAGCTCGAGCGCCGGCGTGCCGGTGCGCGCCTGGGCGGCGGCGTACGCCGCATCGAGGCGCAGCACGGCAAGGGCAAGCTGACGGCACGCGAGCGCATCGACGCGCTCCTCGATCCGGGCTCGTTCGAGGAATACGACATGTATGTCGAGCATCGCTCGATCGATTTCGGCATGGAGACGCAGAAGATCCCGGGCGACGGCGTGGTCACCGGCCACGGGACGATCAATGGCCGTCTGGTATATGTCTTCAGCCAGGACTTCACGGTGTTCGGCGGTGCGTTGTCGGGCATGCATGCTGCCAAGATCTGCAAGATCATGGATATCGCCATGAAGGTCGGTGCGCCCGTGCTCGGCCTCAACGATTCGGGCGGCGCCCGCATCCAGGAAGGCGTCGATTCGCTCGCGGGCTATGCCGACGTATTCCAGCGCAATGTCATGGCCTCGGGCGTGATCCCGCAGATCTCCATGGTCATGGGGCCCTGCGCCGGCGGCGCCGTCTATTCGCCGGCCATGACCGACTTCATCTTCATGGTGAAGGACAGCTCCTACATGTTCGTGACCGGTCCCGACGTCGTGAAGACCGTGACGCACGAGACCGTTACGCAGGAAGAGCTGGGCGGCGCGCTCACGCACACGCAGAAGTCCGGCGTCTCCGATCTCGCCTTCGAGAACGACGTCGAGGCGCTGCTGCAGCTCCGTCGCTTCGTCGATTTCCTGCCGGCCAACAACCGCGAAAAGGCGCCGGTGCGCGCCACGCTCGATCCGGCCGACCGCGAAGATGCCTCGCTCGACACGCTGGTCCCGGAGAATCCCAACAAGCCCTACGACATCAAGGAGCTGATCCTGAAGGTTGTCGACGAGGGCGATTTCTTCGAACTGTCGCCGGAGTGGGCCGCCAACATGGTTGTCGGTTTCGGCCGCATGGCCGGCCGCACCGTGGGCTTCGTCGCCAACCAGCCGATGGTCCTGGCGGGCTGCCTCGATATCGACAGTTCGCGCAAGGCAGCGCGGTTCGTGCGCTTTTGCGACGCCTTCAACATCCCGATCGTCACCTTCGTCGACGTGCCGGGCTTCCTGCCGGGCACGGCGCAGGAGTTCGGCGGCATCATCAAGCACGGCGCCAAGCTGCTCTATGCCTATGCCGAGGCCACGGTGCCCAAGGTGACGGTGATCACCCGCAAGGCATATGGCGGCGCCTACGACGTTATGGCGTCGAAGCACCTGCGCGGCGACGTGAACTATGCCTGGCCGGGCGCGGAGATCGCGGTGATGGGCGCCAAGGGCGCGGTGGAGATCATCTTCCGCTCCGACATTGGCGATGCGAAGAAGATCGCGGCGCGCACCGAGGAATATCGCGAGAAGTTCGCCAACCCCTTCGTTGCCGCCAACCGCGGGTTTATCGACGACGTGATCATGCCGCACGGCACGCGCCGCCGGATCTGCCGCGCGCTGGCCACGCTCGAGACCAAGAAGCTCGAGAATCCGTGGCGCAAGCACGGCAACGTCCCTCTGTGAAGGTGGCGCTGTGAGTCTGTCGCCCGAAGAGCGCCTCAGGCGGAGCCGAAGCGTGCGTCTGCATGTGATCGTGGCGCTGTTCGCGCTCCTCGTGCTGATCGCCGTCAATGCCGTCTTCAGCAGCCGCTATCCTTGGTGGCTGTGGGTGCTCATCGCCTGGGTGCCGCTGATCGCGGCGCATTCAGCCTGGGCCAAGGGCCTGTTCGAACGCAGTAAAGAAGGATCCTGAGCATGGCCGCCAAGAAGAAGGCCGCCCCTGAGAAGGTCGCACCAAAGAAGACCGGCTCAGGGCCGCTGTTCGACAAGATTCTGATCGCCAATCGCGGCGAGATCGCCTGCCGGGTCATCCGAAGCTGCAAGAAGCTCGGCATCAAGACGGTCGCGGTCTATTCCGAGGCCGACGCCGATGCGCTGCATGTGCGGCAGGCCGACGAGGCCGTGTTGATCGGGCCGGCGCCGTCGGCGCAATCCTACCTGCAGATCGACAGGATCGTGGCGGCCTGCAAGAAGACCGGCGCCCAGGCCGTCCATCCAGGCTACGGCTTCCTGTCCGAGAAACAGGAGTTCCAGAAGGCGCTGGCCAAGGCCGGCATCGCCTTCATCGGCCCCGATGCCTTCGCCATCCACGCCATGGGCGACAAGATCGAGTCCAAGAAGCTCGCGCAAAAGGCCGGCGTCAGCACGGTGCCGGGCTATCTCGCCGCCATTCCGAACGCCGACGAGGCCGTGAAGATTGCGAAGAAGATCGGCTATCCGGTGATGATCAAGGCGTCGGCCGGAGGCGGCGGCAAGGGCATGCGCATCGCCTGGAACGACGCCGAGGCCCATGAAGGCTTCGGATCGGCGACCAACGAGGCCAAGGCCTCGTTCGCCGACGACCGCGTGTTCATCGAGAAATACATCGAGGAGCCGCGCCACATCGAGATCCAGCTCATTGCCGACGGCCACGGCAACTGCCTCTATCTCTGGGAGCGCGAGTGCTCGATCCAGCGCCGCCACCAGAAGGTGATCGAGGAAGCGCCGAGCCCGTTCCTCGATGCCAAGACCCGCAAGGCGATGGGCGAGCAGGCCGTGGCCCTGGCCAAGGCGGTGAAATACAAGAGCGCCGGCACGGTCGAGTTCATCGTCGACAAGCATCGCAAGTTCTACTTCCTCGAGATGAACACGCGTCTGCAGGTCGAGCATCCGGTCACCGAGCTGATCACCGGCCTCGACCTCGTCGAGCTGATGATCCGGGTGGCGGCGGGCGAGAAACTGCCGCTGGCCCAGGAGGATGTGAAGCTGCAAGGCTGGGCGGTCGAGGCGCGCCTCTACGCCGAGGACCCGTTCCGCAACTTCCTGCCCTCGACCGGGCGGCTGGTGAAATACCGCGAGCCCGTGCCCGGCCCCGACGTGCGCGTCGACACCGGCGTCTATGAGGGCGGCGAGATTTCGATGTTCTACGATCCGATGATCGCCAAGCTCTGTACGCACGGAAAGACCCGCACCGCCGCCATCGATCGGATGCGCCGCGCGCTGGATGAATTCTACGTCCGCGGCGTCTCGCACAACGTGCCGTTTCTTGCCGCGCTGATGGCGCATCCGCGCTTCGTCGCCGGCAACCTCACCACCAATTTCATCGCCGAGGAGTTCAAGGGCGGCTTTACGGCGGCGCACCTGCCGCCGCGCGATCCTGCGATGCTGGCAGGCGTCGCGGCCGTGGTGGACCGCATCCAGGCGCAACGCGGTGCGGCGGTGAAAGGCAAGATGCCCGGTCATGTCGCGCTGGTGCAGGACGACTGCGTCGTCATGCTGAACCGCAAGCCGATGGCGCTGACCCTGAGCGGGGCCGGCTCGGACTTCGTGGTCGAGGCTGCTGGGCGCCGCATCGGCGTCGAGACCGGCTGGGCGCCGGGCGAGCCTTTGTTCCACGCCAAAGTCGACGGCCAGCCTGTCGTCGTGCAGGTGGATGCCGTCGGTCCCGGCTGGCGGCTCATCCTGGAAGGAGGTCAGGCCGATGTGCTGGTGCTGACGCCGCGCCAGGCCGAGCTCTATGCCCTGATGCCCGTCAAGGCCGCGCCCGACACGTCGAAATTCCTCCTGTCGCCGATGCCGGGCCTGCTGGCCTCCGTCGCCGTGGCGGAAGGTCAGGAGATCAAGGCGGGCGAAGCGCTGGCCGTCGTCGAGGCGATGAAGATGGAGAATGTGCTGCGTGCGGTGCGCGACGGCACGGTCAAGACGCTCCACGCCAAGGCCGGCGACAGCCTGCGCGTCGACCAGAAGATCATCGAGTTCGCCTGAGCCGATGGCGCTGCAGGCCCGCCTCATCGTCACGGGTCGGGTGCAGGGTGTCGGCTATCGCGACTGGGCGATCGCGGAGGGCAGGCGACTCGGCCTCGCCGGCTGGGTCCGCAATCGCGGCGACGGCTCCGTCGAAGCGCTGATCGCGGGTGAGGAGCAGGCCGTCGGTGAAATGATCGCTGCCTGCCGGCGCGGCCCTCAAATGGCCCGGGTCGATGCGGTCGATGTCGAGCCGGTCGATCTCGATATCCTGCCCGAGGGCTTTACACGACTGCCGACGGCCTGACGTCGTCCCCGAACACTTCGACGAAAGTTTCGGCCAGCGCCATGTCGAGATCGGCCAGGGTCACCGGCAGGCCGAGATCGACCAGCGAGGTCACGCCGTGGCCGGCGATGCCGCAGGGCACGATGCCGGCATAATGCGAGAGGTCGGGCTCGACGTTGATCGAGATGCCGTGGAACGACACCCAGTGCCGGATGCGAACGCCGATGGCGGCGATCTTGTCCTCGTGCGGGCTGCCGTCGGGCAGGGCAGGCTTGTCGGGACGACCAACCCAAACACCGACCCGGCCGGCGCGGCGTTCGGCCGCGACGTTGAAGCGGCCCACGGTGCGGATGGTCCATTCCTCGAGATCGGAGACGAAGCGGCGGACGTCCTGTCGGCGGCGCCGGAGGTCCAGCATCACATAGGCCACACGCTGGCCAGGGCCATGATAGGTATATTGCCCGCCGCGACCCGCGACGTGCACGGGAAAGCGCGCCGGCTCCAAAAGGTCGATCTCGCGGGAACTGGTGCCGGCGGTGTAAAGCGGCGGATGCTCCAGCAGCCACACCAGTTCGGGCGCATGGCCGGCACGAATGTCGGCGACGCGCGCCTCCATGGTGGCCAGTGCATCCTTGTAAGGCACCGTGCGGTCGGAAATCAGCCATTCCGGCTTGCTCATGGTGGCAAAATCAGGCCTTCGGGTGCTCATTGCAATGGGAAGTGCCGCGCGCCTTGCCACTGGGGGGGCGATTTGGTATCCCCCGCGCCATCGAACCGGCGCGGCCATGGCGGAATTGGTAGACGCGCTAGCTTGAGGTGCTAGTGCCGCGAGGCGTGGAAGTTCGAGTCTTCTTGGCCGCACCAACTCGCCGGATCGATTGAAAGGGTAGAAACAGAGTCGCCGCCTTCGGGCGGCCCCTTTTTTAGTAGGCGGGAGACGAGCTTGGCGGATGAACTCACCGACGGCGCGCTCCGTTACCATCGCCTACCCCGGCCGGGCAAAATCGAGGTCGTTCCGACCAAGCCCCTGGCCACCCAGCGAGACCTGTCGCTGGCCTATTCGCCCGGCGTCGCCGCGGCCTGCCACGAGATCGTGCGCGACCCGGCGACGGCCGCCGATCTCACGATCCGCGCCAACCTGGTCGGCGTGGTGACCAATGGCACGGCCGTGCTGGGTCTCGGTGCCATCGGCCCGCTCGCCGCCAAGCCGGTGATGGAGGGCAAGGGTGTCCTCTTCAAGAAGTTTGCCGGCATCGACGTCTTCGACATCGAAATTGCCGAACTCGACCAGGAGAAGCTGGTCGACATCGTGGCCTCGCTGGAGCCCACCTTCGGGGGCATCAACCTCGAGGACATCAAGGCGCCGGAGTGCTTCTACGTTGAGCAGAAGCTACGCGAGCGCATGAAGATCCCGGTGTTCCACGACGACCAGCATGGCACCGCGATCATCGTCGGCGCCGCGGTGTTGAACGCGCTGTCACTGGTCGGCAAGGACATCGGGAAAGTGAAGCTCGTCGTGTCGGGCGCCGGCGCCGCGGCGTTGTCGTGCCTGGGCGTGCTGGAGAAGCTCGGCCTGCCGCGCGAGAACATATGGGTCACCGACATCGTCGGCGTGGTCTGGAAGGGCCGCAACGAGCTGATGGACCCGTTCAAGGAACGCTATGCGCGCGACACCGACCTGCGCACCCTGGGCGACGTGATCGGCGGCGCCGACATCTTCCTCGGTCTCTCCGCTGCCGGCGTGCTGAAGCAGGACATGGTGAAGAAGATGGCGGCCAAGCCGCTGATCTTCGCGCTGGCCAATCCCAACCCCGAGATCTCACCCGAGGACGTGGCCGCGGTGCGCGACGATGCCATCATGGCGACCGGCCGCAGCGACTATCCCAACCAGGTGAACAACGTCCTCTGCTTCCCCTATATCTTCCGCGGCGCGCTCGATGTCGGCGCCACGACGGTCAACGACGAGATGAAGATCGCCTGCGTGCGCGCCATCGCCGAGCTTGCCCGCAAGGAGCCGTCGGAAGTCGTGGCGCGCGCCTTCGGCGAGGCCGGTGGCGGCGGCTTCGGGCCGATGCAGATCATCCCCAAGCCGTTCGATCCGCGCCTGATCGTCGAGCTCGCGCCGGCGGTCGCCAAGGCGGCGATGGAGTCGGGCGTGGCGACACGGCCGATCGCCGACTTCGATGCCTATCGCGAGCAGCTCAGCCAGTTCGTCTTCAAGTCCGGCCTGGTCATGCGGCCGGTGTTCGAGCAGGCGCGCAATGCCCCCAAGCGGGTGATCTTCAGCGCTGGCGAGGACGACCGCGTGCTGCGGGCGGTACAGATCATCCTCGACGAGGGTATCGCCCAACCCGTCCTGATCGGACGACCCGAGATCATCCGCCATCGCGCCGAGCGGCTGGGCCTGCGCTTCCGGCCGGGTACCGACGTCGACCTCATCGATCCGTCGAGCGACCCCCGATATGATCGCTACTGGGGCGCCTATCACGAGTTGATGGAGCGGCGCGGCGTCACCGAACCCACGGCGCGCAATCTCGTGCGCTCCAGCCCGACCCTGATCGCGGCCCTTGCCGTGAAGCTGGGCGATGCAGATGCCATGATCGCCGGCGCCTACGGCCGCTTTCGCACCCACTTCAACCATGTCCGCGATGTGATCGGCATGCGCGAAGGCGTTAAGCACATGGCAGGGCTCAGCCTTCTGGTCATGCCGACCCGCTCGCTGTTCATTGCCGACACCTACGTCAACGACGATCCCGACGCCGAGACGCTGGCCGAGATCACGTTGCTGGCGGCCGACGAGGTGCTGCGCTTCGGCATTCAGCCCAAGGTGGCGCTCCTGTCGCATTCGAGCTTCGGCAGCTCCGATCATCCCTCGGCGCGCAAGATGGCGGCGGCGGTCAAGCTGCTGCACCAGCGGGCGCCCGCCCTCGAAGTCGACGGCGAAATGCACGGCGACGCGGCTCTCGACGCCGAGATCCGCGACAATGTCTTCCCGCGGTCGAGGCTCAAGGAGTCGGCCAATCTCGTGGTCTGCCCGTCGCTCGATGCCGCCAACATCGGCTTCAACCTGCTCAAGATGGCCGCCGATGGACTGCATATCGGGCCGATGCTGCTCGGCACGGCGCTGCCGGCGCACGTGCTGACGCCCTCGGTGACTGCGCGCGGCATCCTCAACATGACGGCGCTCGCCGTCGTCGAGGCGCAGCGCCTGGCCGAGGCGCGTGGATGAGCAGCGAGGGCGACGTCCTCGATGAAGTCCCGCCGGAACTGGTCCGGCGTGTCGAGACGGCGCTTGCCGAGGATCGCGCCGAAGACGTCCGGAGGCTGCTGGCCAGCCTGAGCGCCACCGGCCAGGCGTCGGTGCTCGAGCAGGTGTCCGAGGTCCAGCGCGACAAGCTCGTCGGTATCCTCAAGCGCGATCTCGACCCCGAAGCTTTGACGGAGCTGGATGAGGAAGTCCTGGAGGACGTCCTCGACCAACTCGACAGCAAGGACATCGCGGCTGCCGCGCACGAGCTTGAAACCGACGATGCGGCGACGCTTCTCGAAGATCTGAGCGAGACGGAGCGCCGTGAGGTTCTGGCCGAGCTGCCGGCCGACGAGCGCGCCGACATCGAAAGCGCGTTGGCCTATCCCGAGGACACGGCCGGGCGCCTCATGCAGCGCTCGCTGGTCAAGGTGCCGGACAGCTGGACCGTGGGCGAGGTCATCGACCATTGCCGCGAAGCCACCGACCTGCCCGATGACGTCTACGACATCTTCGTCGTCGATTCGGCCGGCCGCCTGCGCGGGGCCGTGCCTCTCGGCAAGATGCTGCGGACCAAGCGGCCGGTGCCGGTCTTCGACATCGTCGACCCGGACATCCCCTCGGTGCCGGCGACCTCCGATCAGGCGGAAGTCGCCCACGTGTTCCGCGACAAGAACCTCGTTTCCTGCCCGGTCGTCGACGACGACGGCCGTCTTCTGGGCGTGATCATGGTCGACGACGTGGTCGACGTGATCGACGAAGAGGCCGAGGAAGACCTGCTGAAGATGGGTGGCGTCGGCATCGATGACATGCATGCCGATACTGTCCGTACCGCCCGGCTGCGCGGCGTCTGGCTCACGTTGAACCTGGCGACGGCGATTCTCGCTTCCTTCGTGATCGGCCAGTTCGAGGGCGCCATCGAGAAGATCGTGGCGCTCGCGGTGCTGATGCCGATCGTGGCGTCCATGGGCGGCAACGCCGGCACGCAGACCGTGACCGTGGCCGTGCGGGCGCTGGCCATGGGCGAACTGACGGCGGCCAACGCGTTCCGCTTCGTCGCCAAGGAGGCCGCGGTGGGCGGCCTCAACGGTATGATCTTCGCCTTCATCATGGGCGCCGCTGTGGTCGCCTGGTATGGCGACTGGCGCTTGGGGACGGTGATCGCCGCCGCCATGATCTGCAATCTCGTTGCAGCCGCCCTGGCGGGAACGCTGATCCCGCTCGGCCTCCAGAAATTCGGCGTCGATCCGGCCGTATCGTCGACCGTGTTCCTGACGACCGTGACCGACGTGATCGGCTTCCTCGCCTTCCTCGGACTGGCAACCCTGTTCCTTCTCTAGCCGGCGAAGCCGAGGCGGCTTCGCATCGGCTTCAGGGCGCTGTATCGTGCGTCCCGGGAGGATGTCCGATGTCTGCGATTGCGCGCTTGGCGGGAATGCTGGTGTTGCTGCTGGCTGCCGTTGCGGCCGCCGCCCAGACCAAGGTTCCGTCCGAGCGGCCGCTCGAGGCGTTGGTCAAATCGGCGCTGTTGTCGTTCAACGACGCCAACCTGACGGGCAACTACACCGTATTTCACGCAAAGTTGTCGAAGCCCTTTCGTCAGCAGTTCACGGTCGAGAAGCTCAAGGACACGTTCAGGGAATTCAACGAGAAGAGCATCGACATCGACATCGTCTCGGCGATGCAGCCAGCGTTCACCACGCCGCCGGCGGTCGACGGTGACGGCAAGCTGAACGTCAAGGGCTTCTTCCCGACCGATCCGACGCGGGTGAATTTCGAGCTGAGCTTCATCCCATCCGACGGCGAATGGAAGCTGATCAGCATCAACGTGAAGCTGGGCCCGGCGTCCTGATTCATTCAACAGCAAGAGACAGGGCACGATCATGATCCCCAACGCGATGCCGCCGTTCGATTTCGGCCTGGGAGAGACCGCCGACGCACTGCGCGACCAGGTCCAGCGCTTCGCATCGGCCGAGGTGGCGCCGATCGCGGCCGAACTCGACAAGACCGACCGCTTTCCGCGCGAGCTGTGGCCCAGGATGGGAGCGCTCGGCCTGCACGGCATCACGGTCGCGGAGGAATATGGCGGCTCGGGCCTGGGTTACCTCGAGCATGTCGTGGCGGTCGAGGAACTCAGCCGTGCCTCGGCGGCAGTCGGCCTCAGCTATGGTGCGCACTCGAATCTCTGCGTCAACCAGATCAGCCGCAACGGCAACGACGAGCAGAAACGCCGCTTTCTCCCCAAGCTGCTTTCCGGAGAGCATGTCGGCAGCCTGGCGATGAGCGAGTCGGGTGCAGGCTCCGACGTCGTATCCATGAAGCTGCGTGCGGACAGGAAGGGCGACCACTATGTCCTGAACGGCACCAAGATGTGGATTACCAACAGCCCCGATGCTCAGGTGGTCGTCGTCTACGCCAAGACAGACCCGAATGCCGGGCCGCGTGGCATCACCACTTTCATCGTCGAGACCGACCGCAAGGGCTTCAAGGTGGCGCAGAAGCTCGACAAGATGGGCATGCGCGGCTCGTCGACCGGCGAACTGGTCTTCGAGGATTGCGAGATTCCCGAGGAGAACGTGCTGGGCCCGGTGGGCAAGGGCGTGAACGTGCTGATGAGCGGCCTCGACTACGAGCGTGCGGTGCTGGCGGCGGGCCCGCTCGGCATCATGCAATCGGCCATGGATATCGTCGTGCCCTACGTCCACGAGCGAAAGCAATTCGGCCAGGCGATCGGCGAGTTCCAGTTGGTGCAGGGCAAGCTGGCCGACATGTATACGACGATGAATGCCTGCAAGTCATACGTCTATGCGGTGGCCAAGGCCTGCGATCGCGGCCAGACTACGCGCAAGGATTCGGCAGGGGCCATCCTCTATGCGGCGGAGAAGGCCACGATGGTCGCGCTCGACGCCATCCAGCTCCTGGGCGGCAACGGCTACATCAACGACTACCCGACCGGCCGGCTGCTGCGGGACGCCAAGCTCTACGAAATCGGCGCCGGCACCAGCGAGATCCGCCGCATGCTGATCGGCCGCGAGCTGTTCGCCGAGTCGGCTTAGTAGTCGGCGGACCGCGAGCCGGAGGCTCGCTGTCCGGAAGCTTGTTGACCGCACCGCAGCTTTTTCGTACACGGTGTGTATGGAAAGAAAGACATGCCGCGGTACCTGACCGATCAGGACATTGCCGACTTCCGGGCCGAGCTGTGCCGGGTCGCCACCGAGCGGTTCGCCCGCTTCGGATACGAGGGTGTCACCATGCGCCAACTCGCCGAGGCGCTGGGCTGCAGTCCGAAGACCCCCTACCGCTACTTCAAGGACAAGGCCGACATCCTGGCCACGGTCCGCGCCGATGCCTTCGCCAGGTTCTCCGAGGCCCTCGAGCAGGCAGCCACCTCGGGCGCCGATGCACTCGAGAGCGGCCGGCTTGTCGCCGAGGCCTATCTGAAGTTCGCGCTCGCCAACCCACATGCCTATCGCATCATGTTCGAGATCGATCAGCCCATCGATGGCAGCCACGCCGATCTTGCGCGTGAGGCATTGCGGGCGCGCCAGTTCATCACCCGACAGGCCGAGGAGATGGCGACGGCAGGCCTGATCGCCGTCGATCCGCAATTGTTCGGCTGGTCGATGTGGGCGACTATCCACGGCATCGTGATGCTGCATCAGGCCGGCATGCTGCAGGGCGGGCCGGACTACGCGACCCTGAACCACTTCCATGGTGCCCTGATGTTCAAGGGTGCCGTCGCGGCAGCGCCCCAATCCAAGAACAAGGCAGGGAAGAAGCGATGACACCGGGCGTTACCGCGGGCCAACGGTTCCGAAGCTGGGCCGACATCCAGGCCAATGCGGCGCGCGGCGCCGGCGGCCTGGAAGCGCTCGGCGTCGGTGAGGACGACAGCGTCGCGCTCATGTTGCGCAACGATTTCCCGACCTTCGAAGTCAACATGGCCGCCAGCCAGCTCGGCGCCTATGCCGTGCCAATCAATTGGCATTTCACGCCGGAGGAAGCGAACCACATCCTGCGCGACAGCGGCGCCAAGGTGCTGGTGGCCCACACGGATCTTCTGGCGCAGATCGCTTCGGGCATTCCGGCCGGCGTAAAAGTGTTGGCGGTCCCGACGCCCCAAGAGATCGCCGCCGCCTACAACGTGCCAGCTGAGCGCCGCGTCGCACCGGCGGGTTCAAGGCTCTGGCAGGACTTTGTGGCAGCGTCGGCTCCCCGCACGGCGCCGCCCAGGCCGTCGCGTGGCAGCATGATCTACACCTCGGGCACGACCGGGCGACCGAAGGGCGTGCGCCGGCAGCCGAGCACGCCGGAGCAGCAGGCGGCCGGCGCGCAGGAGGCGGCGACCTTCTGGGGACTGAAGCAGGATCCCGCGATCGTCGTGCTGATGAACGGCCCGATGTACCACTCAGCGCCGGCCGCCTATGGCATGGCCAGTGCCCGGCTCGGGCTCAACATCGTCCTGCAGCCGCGCTTCGAAGCCGAGGACATGCTGCGCCTGATCGAGCGGCACGGCGTCAGCCACATGCACATCGTGCCAACCATGTTCGTGCGCCTGCTGCGCCTGCCCGACGAGGTGCGCCAGCGCTACGACGTCTCGTCCCTGCGCTTCGTCGCGCACGGCGCGGCACCCTGTGCGCCCGCGGTGAAGCGGCGGATGATCGAATGGTGGGGGCCGGTGGTCTACGAGTATTACGGTGCCACCGAAACCGGTGTCGTGGTTTGGCACGGCTCCGAGGAAGCGCTGCGCAAGCCCGGCACGGTCGGTCGCCCGGTGTCCGGCGCGATCCTGCGAATCGTCGACGAGCAAGGCCGCGACGTGGACCAGGGCGAGGTCGGCGAGATCTACCTGCGAGGACCGCATTTGTCGGACTTCACCTACAACAATGACGACGCCAAGCGCCGCGAGGTGGCGCTGGGCGATCTCGTGACCGTGGGTGATATCGGCTATCTCGACGCCGACGGCTTCCTTTTCCTGTGTGACCGCAAGCGCGACATGATCATTTCCGGCGGGGTCAATATCTACCCGGCCGAGATCGAATCGGCGCTGATCCAGATGCCGGGCGTGCGCGACTGCGCGGTGTTCGGTGTGCCCGACGAGGAATTCGGCGAACAGGTCTGCGCCTATGTCGAGCCCGTGGCCGCGGACTCGCTCGATGCCGGCCAGGTGCGGGCGTGGCTGTCGGGGCATGTGGCGCGCTACAAGGTCCCGAAGATCGTGGAATTCAGCGCCGCCCTTCCGCGCGAGGATTCGGGTAAGATCTTCAAGCGCAAGCTCAGGGCCCCTTACTGGGAAAGGGCCGGGCGCAGCATCTGAGGGCCCCGAACTGGAGAGTTCAATGGCCGACGACGACGTGACCTTGTTCGGCAAGCTGAAAAACAAGCTGATCGAGAGCAAGCAGAAGTGGGCCGACGAGGGGCGGCTGCTGACCGGCAAGACGGCGGCGCATTCGGTGCGCCTGCCGCCGGGGCAGCGCCAGGTCGAGACCTGGCCGGTGCTGGATCTCGGCGTCCAGCCCGAGATTCCGACTCATGCCTGGCGCCTGTTCGTCGACGGCGCGGTGGAGGCGCCCACGACCTGGAAGTGGGGCGAGTTCACCGACCTTCCCAAGACCCGGCTGACCAGCGACATTCACTGCGTGACCGCGTGGTCGCGCTACGACAACAAGTGGGAAGGCGTGAGCGCCCGCGATCTGCTCGCCCTGGTGAAGCCCAAGGCGGAAGCCAAGCATGTCATCTTCCATTCCTACGACACCTATACGACCAATGTGCCGTTGGAAGATTTTGTGGCCGACGACGTCTTGCTCGCGTGGAGCTGGAACGGCGAACCTATCAGCCGCGAGCATGGCGGGCCGCTCAGGGTGGTGATCCCGAAGCTCTATTTCTGGAAGAGCGCGAAGTGGATCAAGCGCGTCGAGTTCTCCGTGCTCGACAAACCGGGCTTCTGGGAAGTGCGCGGCTATCACAACTACGGCGACCCGTGGCTTGAACAGCGCTACGATGAGGAGATCTGACATGTCGGCCCATGACTATTCCTTCACGACGATCGACGGAAAGCCGCTGCCGCTGAAGGACCTCGCCGGCAAGGCCGTGCTGGTCGTGAACGTGGCCTCGTATTGCGGGTTCACGCCGCAATACACCGACCTGCAGGACCTGCACGAAACCTACGGCCCCAAGGGCCTCGTGGTTCTGGGCGTACCGTGCAATGATTTCGGTGCCCAGGAGCCGCGAACGGAGCCCGAGATCGCCAAGTTCTGCGAGTCGATGTACGAGGTCACCTTTCCGCTCACCTCCAAGCAGAAGGCGATCGGCCCCGATGCCCATGCGCTCTATCAATGGATCGTGGCGCAGGCGGGCGAGGGGGCGGCGCCCAAGTGGAACTTCCACAAGTACCTGATCGGCAAGGACGGCAGTCTGCTCGGCGCTTGGCCGAGCCGCGTGCGGCCAAGCTCCAGTGAGATCACCGAGGCCGTCGAGGCGGCCCTTCGCTAGACCGGCGGCAGTACCCGGCGGATGCCGGCGAAGACATCGTAGAACATCGCGGTCGTCAGGCGGCCGGTGTTCGTGTTGTAGCGCGAGCAGTGATAGCTGTCGGCGAGCATCAGCCCGTTCGGCAGCATGTGAAGCCGGCCATGGACGAAGGGATAGGCCGATGCCGGGCGCACGGCGAGCGCGCGCAGGGCCTGGTCGTGCGCGCCTTTGCCCAGGGCCAGGATGACGCGCGCGCGCGGCATGGCGGCGATCTCCGACTGCAGGAACGGCCGGCAGGCGGTGAATTCGATGGGCAGCGGCTTATTCTCCGGCGGCAGGCAGCGCACGGCGTTGGCGATGCGGCAGTCGGCCAGGCGCAGCCCGTCGGCGGGGTCGGCACCGTAGGTTCCAGTGGCGAAACCAAACTTGAGCAGGGTGGAGTAGAGGAGGTCGCCGGCATAATCGCCGGTGAAGGGCCGGCCGGTGCGGTTGGCGCCGCGCATGCCGGGCGCCAGGCCGACGATCAGGAGGCGCGCGTCAAGGTCGCCGAACGATCGAACTGGCGCGTTCTTCCAGTCGGGATGAGCGCCGCGAAGCCCGTCCAGGAAGGCGACGAGCCTCGGGCAGCGCGGACAGTTGAGCGGCGGCTCCTCGAAGCCTGGCAGAGCCACCGGACCGCGGAGCCTAGGCCGACCGCATCAGCGCTTCGGACGGGGCGTCGTCGAGATCGTCGCCTTCGCGGCCGTTGAGCGGGGCGGCGACGGCAGGGCGCGCGGTGCGCTCGGACGGGCTGCGGGCGATCAACGGCGCCAGCTCGGCGAGTTCGACGAAGTCGTCGGCCTGGCGGCGCAGCTCGTCGGCCACCATCGGCGGCGCGGACTTGATGGTGCTGACCACGGAAACGCGGAGCCCACGGCGCTGCACGGCCTCTACCAGGCGGCGGAAGTCGCCGTCGCCGGAGAACAGGATCACGTGGTCGAGATGCTCGGCCATTTCGAGGACGTCGATGGCGAGTTCGATGTCCATGTTGCCCTTGATCTTTCGGCGGCCCATGGCATCGGTGAATTCCTTGGTCGGCTTGGTGACCATGGTATAGCCGTTGTAGTCCAGCCAATCGATCAGCGGACGGATCGGCGAATATTCCTGATCCTCGACCAGCGCCGTGTAGTAGTAGGCGCGGACCAGCCGGCCCTTCTCGCGGAACACCTTGAGCAGGCGGCGATAGTCGATGTCGAAACCGAGGGCGCGGGCGGCGGAATAGAGGTTGGCGCCGTCGATGAAGAGAGCGACGCGCTCGTTTTCGTAAAAATTGCCTTTCATGGCGATTATCCTTTTGGGAACAATATGCGCAGAGGGAGCGAAAAATTTATGTAGCGGCGGGAGCACCGTAACCCACACCTCTCCGACCGCGCGTTAAGTCTAGGGCATTATCTTATAGATCACAAGGGGTTGGAGGTTATTGCTGGTGGAGAAGACGCGGGGAGGCTCAATTTTCATAGGCGCCGGCGCGAATCTGGCCCACCCAACATATGGTTCTCCCCGGGAGACCCTGGAAGCCGCCTTTCGGGAGCTGGAGGGGCGTGGCGTGCGGGTCCAGCGGGTCTCGCCCTGGTACCGCACCGCGCCGGTGCCGGCGTCCGATCAGCCCTGGTACCAGAACGCTGTCGTCGAGGTGGTGACCGCGGTCGGGCCCGACAGGCTCCTGACCACCCTCCACGAGGTTGAGGAGGCTTTCGGGCGGGTCCGGACCGTCGCCAACGCGGCCCGCATGATCGACCTGGATTTACTCGATTTTCGTGGGGAAATTGCCCCCGAGAGCCCGGGGCGGGCAACCCTGCCGCATCCGCGGCTGGCCACCAGAGCCTTCGTCCTTCGGCCCCTGGCCGACCTCGCCCCGGACTGGCGCCATCCCGTGACGGGGGAGCCGATCCAGGGACTGCTGGCGGCCTTGCCTTTTGACGAGGGGCGCGTATAACCCGCCGCTCCCGCGAAATCAGAGGTCGCCCATGGCGCGCGTCACCGTCGAAGACTGCATCGTGCAGGTCCCCAACCGCTTCGAACTCGTAATGTTTGCCGCCCAGCGGGCGCGCGACATCTCGGCGGGTGCCCAGATCACGCTGGATCGCGACCGCGACAAGAACCCGGTCGTGGCGCTCCGTGAAATCGCCGAGACCAAGCTCGACCAGGCCGTGCTCAAGGATTCGTTGATCTCTGGCATGCAGAAGCACGCCGACATCGACAAGCCCGAAGAGGTCAACGAGATGGCCGAACTCGAGCAGGAGCTGGCGGCGGCCCTGGCCCAGGGCGGCGCCGAAGCAGCCCAGCCCAAGGCTCTGCCGATGGCCGAGGAAGACGACGTCACCGAATAAGCCCTAGCAGGCCTCCGAGGCCTAACAGGCCTCAGGCCAGCTATTCGCGCAATCTTCGTGGAGTAGGCGCAATCCGCACCATATAGTGCGTGATTGCGATGATTCGTCAGTTTGAACTCGTTGAACGCGTGCAGTCCTACGATCCGGAAGCGGACGAGGATGTTCTGAATCGCGCCTACGTCTATGGCCTGAAGCGGCACGGCAACCAGCTCCGCGCCTCGGGCGACCCATACTTCTCCCATCCCGTCGAGGTCGCCGGCATCCTGGCCGAGATGCGCCTCGACACCGCCTCGATCGTGACCGGCCTGCTGCACGACACGCTGGAGGACACTGACGCCACGCGCGACGAGATCGCCGGCCTGTTCGGCGAGGACATCGCCCGCCTGGTCGACGGCGTGACCAAGCTGTCGCGGCTGGAGATCCAGTCCGAGAGCACCAAGGAAGCCGAGAACCTGCGCAAGCTGGTGCTGGCGATGTCGTCGGACATCCGCGTCCTTCTGGTGAAGCTCGCCGACCGCCTGCACAACATGCGGACGCTCCATCACATCAAGGAGCCGGCGCGGCGCAAGCGCATCGCGCGCGAGACCATGGACCTCTATGCGCCGCTCGCATCGCGCATCGGCATGGAAAAGGTGAAGCGCGAGCTCGAGGAGCTGGCCTTCAAGGAGCTCAATCCGGATGGACGGTCCTCGGTCGAGGCACGCCTCGGATACTTGCGCGAGCGCGGCGAACGGCTCGTGCCGCAGATCGAGGCCGAGCTGCTCAAGACCCTGAAGGAGGGCGGTCTCAACGCGCAGATCCAGGGCCGCGAGAAGACGCCCTATTCGATCTGGCGCAAGATGCAGACCAAGAACGTGTCGTTCGAGCAGCTCGCCGACATCATGGCGTTCCGCATCATCGTCGACGATATTGCGCAGTGCTACCAGGCGCTCGGCCTGTTGCACGGCAAGTATCAGGTGCTGCCGCAGCGCTTCAAGGACTACATCTCTGTGCCCAAGCCGAACGGCTATCGCTCGGTGCATACCGGCGTGATCGGCCCGCTCGGGCAGCGCATCGAAATCCAGATCCGCACGGCCGAGATGCAGGACCAGGCTGAGCGCGGCGTTGCTGCCCACTGGATTTACAAGCAGGGCGGGCCGTCGACCGATGCGCCACAATACGCCTGGCTGCGCAGCCTCATCGACATCCTCGACAAGGCGCCCAATGCCGAGGAATTCCTCGAGCACACCAAGCTCGAGATGTTCCAGGATCAGGTGTTCTGCTTCACGCCCAAGGGCAAGCTGATCGCGCTGCCACGTGGCGCGACGCCGATCGACTTCGCCTACGCCGTGCACAGCCAGGTCGGCGACACCTGCGTCGGCGCCAAAATCAACGGCCGCATGCTGCCGCTCAGGACCCAGCTCGCCAACGGCGACCAGGTGGACATCGTCACCTCGAAGGCACAGACGCCGTCGCCGACGTGGGAGCGCTTCGTCGTCACCGGCAAGGCCAAGGCTGCCATCCGGCGCTTCATCCGCACGCGCCAGCGCGAGCAGTATATCCAGCTCGGCAAGTCGCTGCTCGACAAGGCGTTCCACGAGGAGGGCTACGAGGCAACGGAGAAGGGCCTCGACGGCGTGCGCGCCAATTTCAAGCAGGCGACGACCGATGACCTGGTTGCCGCCGTCGGCGCGGGCCTGGTCGGAGCACGCGAAGTGCTGACCGCGGTCTATCCAGGCCTCAAGCAGCAACGGCTCGGCTCGAGAGGGGCCGGGGCCGACGTCGTGCCCATCTCGCGTGCGCGCAACAAGTCCGCGAAGGCGGCCGAGGGCGGGCGGGCTAGCAAGGAGGCCGGCCAGATCGCGATCCGTGGCCTCATCCCCGGCATGGCCGTCCATTTCGCCCGCTGCTGTCATCCGCTGCCGGGAGACCGCATCGTCGGCATCATCACGACCGGCAAGGGCGTCACGATCCACACGATCGACTGCGCCACTTTGGAAAGCTTTTCCGAGGCGCCGGAGCGCTGGATCGACGTCGGCTGGGATTCGGTCGGCGAGGGCGCTGCCAGCGTCTATACCGGCCGGCTCAAGATCACGGTCGCCAACCAGCCGGGCAGCCTGTCCAGCCTGTCGACGGTGATCGCGCGCCACGAAGGCAACATTTCGAACCTGCGCATCGTCAATCGGTCCATGGATTTCTTCGACATGGTGATCGATGTCGAGGTCGCCGACGTGAAGCATCTCGCCGACATCACGGCAGCGCTTCGTGCCACGCCTGCCATCAATGCCGTCGAGCGCGCGCGCAGTTGACGTTTTTCCGCACCAACATCTTGCGAAAGTAAAGAATGTCCACGCAGTCCCGTTTGCGTCTCGGAGTGAACATCGATCACGTGGCGACCGTGCGCAACGCGCGCGGCGGTCATATGCCTGATCCCCTCCGGGCGGCGCGCCTTGCAGAGGCCGCCGGCGCCGACGGTATCACCGCGCATCTCCGGGAAGACCGCCGGCACATTGTCGATGGTGACATCGAAGGCCTGATGCGCGAGCTCAAGGTGCCGCTCAATTTCGAGATGGCGGCAACGCAGGAAATGGTCGACATCGCCTTGCGCCATCGCCCGCATGCGGCCTGCATCGTGCCCGAGAAGCGCGCGGAGCGGACGACCGAGGGGGGCCTCGACGCGGCCGGCCAACACAATCACCTGAAGCCGATGGTTGCCAGGCTGCGTGACGCCGGTATCCGCGTGTCGCTGTTCATCGAGGCGGATCCACGCCAGCTCGAGGCGGCGGTCGCTTTGGGTGCGCCGGTCGTCGAACTGCATACCGGTCGCTACTGCGAGCTGGCAGGCGAGGCCCAGCGGGCCGAACTTGTCCGGCTGCAGAAGGGGGCGGCTCTCTGCGCGCGGCTCGGACTGGAGTGTCATGCCGGCCATGGGCTGAGCTACGGCGATGTTGGGCCGATTGCGGCCATCCCCGAAGTACGCGAACTCAACATCGGGCATTTCCTGATCGGCGAGGCGATCTTCGTCGGACTCGAACCCGCGATCCGCGAAATGCGGCGCATCATGGATGCGGCGCGCGCGCCGGGGACCATCGCGTGATCCTGGGCATCGGCAACGACCTTTGCGACATCAAGCGGATCGAGAAATCGCTGGCGCGCTTCGGCGACCGATTCGTGCAGCGGATTTTCACTCCTGTTGAACAATCGCGTTCCGATGGGCGCGTCACGCGGGCGGCGAGCTACGCCAAGCGGTTCGCGGCCAAGGAGGCCTGTTCCAAGGCGCTCGGCACCGGGCTGCGCCGCGGCGTCTTCTGGCGCGACATGGGTGTCATCAATCAGCGGGGCGGAAAGCCCACGATGGCGCTGACGGGCGGGGCCCTGGCCCGGCTGCAGGAGATCACGCCGGCCGGCATGTTGCCCCAGATCGATCTCACGCTGACTGACGAGTATCCGATGGCCCAGGCGATTGTGATTATTTCTGCAGTGCCAAAGCCATGAGCTGGCGTTCAGGCCTGACATATTGCAACGCTCCCATGTCGCGGCCGGGGCGGGAGACACGCGCTCCGGGCCCTGCTATAGGCCCGGCTCGTTTGAACTGGAACGGCGATGACGGACGTGGCTGAGCGGCGAAAGCGCGGGCAGGACAAGGCGGGCGGTTGGGGTGAAACCATCCGCACGGTGGTTTATGCCGTTTTGATCGCGCTGGTTGTGCGCACTTTCGCAATAGAGCCCTTCAATATTCCGAGCGGGTCTATGATCCCGACCCTGTTGGTTGGCGACTACCTGTTCGTCTCGAAGTATTCCTACGGCTACAGCAAGCACTCGTTCCCTTTCTCGGCTGGCCTGTTCCCTGGCCGCATCCTCGGCAGTCCGCCCGAGCGCGGAGACGTCGCGGTGTTCAAGTATCCAGGCGACCAGGGCCAGGGTGTGAACCGCACCGACTACATCAAGCGAATCGTTGGCATGCCGGGTGACCGTATCCAGATGGTGAACGGTGTTCTCCACATCAACGGCACGGCGGTGCCGCGCCTGCGTATTGGCGACTATGTCAGGGGCACCAACGGTCACTACCAGAACGGCACGCTCTACAGCGAGCAGTTGCCGAACGGCCGCCGCTACACGGTCCTCGAGTACAACGACAATGGTCCCGCCGACAACACGCCGGAGTTCCTCGTGCCTGCCGGCAGTTATTTCGTCATGGGCGACAACCGCGACGATTCACTCGACAGTCGCACGCGACTGATGCTGCGCGATTTTGCCGGCTCGACCCGCGATCGCGACCAGTTGGGATGGTACGTTCCGTCCGAGAACCTCGTGGGGCGTGCCGAGTTCATCTTCTTCTCGCACGATCCATCTGTCGCTGGTTGGCTGGAGCCGTGGAAATGGCCGGAGGCCATCCGCTTCAACCGCTTCTTCATGGCGATCCACTGAACGCGACCGACGTCGATCTCGCAGCCCTGGCCGACAAGATCGGCCATACTTTCGGGCGCGCAGAACTGGCAGCCGAGGCGCTCACCCATCGCGGTGCGCTCGATCGCCGGTCCGATCTGAAGACGGCCTTTCCGCATGGCAACGAACGGCTGGAGTTTCTCGGCGACCGCGTGCTGTCGCTCGCCGTGGCCGATCTGCTGCTGCGCCGGTTCCCGCAGGAACACGAGGGAGAACTGGCCCGCCGGCACGCAGCGCTCGTGCGGGCCGAGACCCTGGTGGAAATCGCCACGACGATCGGGCTCGGTGCGGATATCCGGCTGGGTGAATCGGAGCGTGGACAGAGCGATGGGGTGAGACCCACCATTCTCGCCGACGCACTGGAGGCCTTGCTCGGAGCAGTCTTTCTTGATGCAGGGTTTGCCGTGTCGGCTGCCTGCGTGGAGCGGCTGTGGGGCGATCGGCTGACTAGTCAGGCCGCAGCGCCGCGCGACCCCAAGACGGCGCTGCAGGAATGGGCTCAGGCCCGACGTCTGCCGTTGCCGGCCTATCGCGAAGTCGGCCGCGAGGGACCGCCACATGCGCCGCTGTTCGTCGTCGATGTCGCGATCAAGGGGCATGAGCCCGCGCAGGCCCGCGGCGGCAGCAAGCGCGAGGCCGAGCGCCTGGCCGCGATTACCCTTCTTGAACGGTTGAACCAGCGATGACGACACCCAACACCCGGGCAGGATTCGTGGCCATTGTCGGCGCTCCCAACGCCGGCAAGTCGACCCTCGTCAACGCCATGGTCGGATCGAAGGTAAGCATCGTGTCACCCAAGGTGCAGACCACGCGCATGCGCGTGATCGGCATCGCCATGGCCGATCTCGCCGATGGTGGCCGTGCGCAGGCCATTCTGGTCGATACGCCCGGCATCTTCCGGGTCGCCAAGCGCCGTCTGGAGCGGGCCATGGTGGCTGCCGCCTGGCGTGGCGCCGAGGATGCCGATCTGGTGGCGCTGGTCGTCGATGCCGAGCGCGGCATCGGGCAGGAAACACGCGCCATCATCGAGCGGCTGAAGGAATCGCGGGCGCCGCGCTTCGTGATCCTGAACAAGATCGATGTCGTGCCGCGCGAGAACCTGCTGGCACTTACATCCGAGTTGAATGCCCTGTTGCCGTTCGAGCGGACCTTCATGGTGAGCGCGCTCAAGAACGACGGCGTCGGCGACGTCCTGTCCACGCTGTCGGCGCTGCTGCCGGCGGGGCCGTTTCTCTATCCCGAAGACCAGGCAGCCGACCTGCCGCTGCGCCTGCTGGCAGCCGAGGTGACGCGCGAGCAGGTCTTCCTGCAGCTTCATCAGGAACTGCCCTACGAGGCGGCGGTCGAGACGGAGAAGTGGGAGGACCGGCCCGACGGCAGCGTCCGCATCGAGCAGACGATCCACGTGCAGCGCGACGGCCAGCGCGCGATCTTCCTTGGCAAGGGGGGGGCCCGCATCAAGCAGATCGGCGCCCGCGCCCGGCACGAACTCGCCGAGATGCTGGAGCGGCCGGTGCATCTCTTCCTGCACGTCAAGGTGAGCGAGCGCTGGGCCGACGATCCGTCCCACTATCGTACCATCGGGCTCGACTACGATCCCTAGCAGGGGCATACCCGGGACATGGACTGGAGCGATGAAGGCATCGTGCTGTCGGCACGGCCCCATGGTGAAAGCGGTCTCATCGTGTCGCTCCTGACCCGGGAGCATGGCCGCCACGCGGGCTTCGTCCCGGGCGGCGGTTCGCGGCGCGCGAGTCCGGTTTGGCAATCAGGCAATGTCGTCGAAGTCGGCTGGCGCGCCCGTCTGTCGGATCAACTCGGGAACTACACTGGCGAATTGCGCGAGCCGCACGCTGCCCGGGCCCTTGACGATGCGGCCGAACTGGCCGGCCTTTCCGCCGCCTGCGCGGTGACGGACTCGGCGCTGCCCGAACGCGAGCCGCATCCGGCGATGTTTGACGGCTTCCGCGCTTTCCTGGGTGCGCTCGGGCACCCCGGGTGGCCGGCGATCTATGTGAGGCTGGAACTGGGCCTATTGCAGGAGCTGGGATTCGGGCTCGATCTCGAAAAATGCGCTGCGACGGGCACCACGGAAGATCTGGCGTATGTCTCCCCGAGGACCGGCCGGGCGGTGTCGCGGGTGGCAGCGGGCCCCTATAAAGAAAAGCTTTTGACCCTGCCGGGATTTTTGTCCACCGGCGGATTGCCGTCCGACGACGAACAATTACGCTTGGGCTTCGATTTGACGGGCTATTTCCTCGAACGGCACGTGTTCTGGCCACACAACAAGCCCTTGCCTCCCGCGCGGGCGAGATTTATGGAAACGCTCCAGCGCTAGAATAACAATGGCCGCGGCGCGAATCGTGGTCGGTCCCCTCTCAAGTCCCGTCGATGGCAAAACGCAGCAACGTCGTTCCACTCGCCGCGGTCAAGCCGGTGCAATTCGGACAGGCGCTCCAGGAGCGCTACCTGTCCTATGCGCTGTCGACCATCATGGCGCGCTCGCTGCCCGACGTCCGCGATGGCCTGAAGCCGGTGCATCGGCGCCTGATGTACGCCATGCGGCAGCTCAGGCTCGACCCCAACAGCGCCTTCAAGAAGAGCGCCCGCGTGGTCGGCGACGTGATCGGCCAGTATCATCCACACGGCGACCAGTCGATCTACGACGCGCTCGTGCGGCTGGCCCAGGACTTCGCCGCCCGCTATCCGCTGATCGAGGGTCAGGGCAACTTCGGCAATATCGACGGCGATAACCCGGCCGCGATGCGTTACACCGAGGCGCGCCTCACCGAGGTCGCCGAGGCGCTTCTTGCCGGAATCGACGAGAATGCCGTCGATTTCCGCCCCAACTACGACGGTTCTACCGAAGAGCCGGCGGTGTTGCCGGGTGGCTTCCCCAACCTGCTGGCCAACGGCGCGGCCGGCATCGCCGTCGGCATGGCCTGCTCGATCCCGCCGCACAATGCGGGCGAGCTCTGCGACGCGCTGCTGCATCTCATCAAGACGCCCAACGCCCGCATCGACACGCTGGTCGATCTGGTGAAGGGGCCGGACTTCCCGACCGGCGGCGTGCTGGTGGAGCCGCGCGAATCGATCATCGAGTCCTACAAAACCGGGCGTGGCGCCTTTCGCTTGCGCGCGCGCTGGACGGCGGAGCAGCTGCCGCGCGGCCAGTACCGGATCATCGTCACCGAGATTCCCTACCAGGTGCAGAAGGGCCGGCTGATCGAGCGCATCGCCGAGATTATCAACGCCAAGAAGCTGCCGATCCTCGACGACGTGCGCGACGAATCGGCCGATGACGTGCGGATCGTGCTCGAGCCACGGACCGGCAACGTGCCGGCCGAGCTGCTGATGGAGCAGCTTTTCAAGCTCACCGACCTGGAAATCCGTTTCCCGCTGAACCTCAATGTCCTCGACAAGGACAACACGCCGCGGGTCATGGACCTGCGCGAGGCCCTGCAGGCCTTCCTCGATCACCGGCGCGAAGTGCTGATCCGGCGCTCGACTTTCCGGTTGGAGGCCATCGAGCGGCGGCTGGAGATCCTCGAAGGTTACCTGATCGCCTATCTCAACCTCGACAAGCTGATCAAGATCATCCGCGAGGAGGACGAGCCCAAGCCCAAGATGATCAAGGCCTTCGGGCTTACGGATACACAGGCCGAAGCGATCCTCAACATGCGGCTGCGCGCGTTGCGACGGCTCGAGGAATTCGAGATCAAAGGCGAGCACAAGAAGCTCTCGGCCGAGCGCAAGGAACTGAAGGCGCTGCTCAAGGACGAGAAGCTGCAGTGGCAGGCAATCGCCGCCGAGGTCCAGGAGACCAAGCGCAAGTTCGGCGGCAAGACCAAACTTGGCCAGCGCCGCACGGAACTCGCCGACGCGCCGGCCGAGATCGAGCACGCCGTGGAGGACTTCGTCGAGCGCGAGCCGATCACGGTCGTCTGCTCGGACAAGGGCTGGATCCGTGCCGCCAAGGGTCATCTCGACGACAAGCAGGCGGCCGACCTCAAATTCAAGGAGGGTGACGGTCCGCGTTTCGCGGTCCACGCCCAATCGACCGACAAGGTCCTGGTGTTCGGCACCAACGGCCGCTTCTACACGCTGCCTTGCGACAAGCTCCCGAGTGCGCGCGGCCATGGTGAACCGGTCCGGTTGATGGTCGAGCTCGGCAACGAGCACGACATCGTGCAGCTCGAAGTGTTCAAGGGCGGGCGCAAGTTCCTGATTGCCTCGGATGCCGGTCGCGGCTTCGTGGTTCCGGAGGACGACGTCGTCGCGCAGACCAAGAACGGCAAGCAGGCACTCAATCTCGCGGAGAAGGAAAAGGCAGTGGCGTTCTCGATCCTGCCTGAGGGCGCCGACTCGGTTGCCGTCCTGAGTGAGGGCCGGAAGCTCCTGATCTTCCCGCTGGACCAGGTGCCGGAGATGGGCCGTGGACGCGGCGTTCTGTTGCAGAAGTCCAAGGCCGACCGGCTTTCGGACGCGCAGGTCTTCAAGCTGGGTGACGGACTGCCGTGGGGCAACCGGCTGATCCCGGCGGGGGAACTGAAATTCTGGCGGGGTGAACGCGCGCAGGCCGGCCGCTTGCCGGAAAAGGGCTGGCCGCGCGCCAAACGATTCAAGGATTGACGGGCATGGACCTGACGCTGATCTGGAAGACGGTGCTGATCGGCGTCGTCGAGGGCCTCACAGAGTTCCTGCCGGTGTCCTCGACCGGACACATCATCCTTGCGGAAGAGCTGCTGCAGTTCCAGGGGCCGCCCGGCAAGGTCTTCGAGATCGTGATCCAGCTCGGCGCCATTCTCGCGGTGTGTTTTCTCTATCGTCAGAAGCTCTGGACTACGGGGCTCGGCGTCCTGCGACGTGAGAGGCCCGCGCTGCGATTTGCGACGGCGATCGTCGTGGCGTTCCTGCCCGCGGCGATCATCGGCGTGGCTGCGCACAAGTACATCAAGACGGTCCTCTTCAGTCCCTGGGTTGTTGCGGTCGCGTTGATCGTGGGTGGGATCGCCATTCTCTTGATCGAGCGCTTTGCACAGAGACCGCGCATGAAGACGGTCGATGAGATAGATCTCAAGACGGCGTTGCTGATCGGCCTCTGCCAGTGCCTCGCCATGGTGCCGGGTGTGTCGCGGGCCGGATCGACGATCATGGGCGCGCGCGTTTTTCGGGTCGATCGGGCGGCCGCGACCGAGTTTTCGTTCTTCCTGGCGATACCGACCATGATCGGTGCAAGCGTCTACGATCTTTACAAGAACTGGTCGGTTCTGAGCTGGGATCACGGCGCGGTGATCGCTTTGGGATTCGTGGTGGCGTTCATTTCGGCCGCTGTTGTGGTCGGGGCCTTCGTGCGGTTCATCAGCCGTCACGGCTTCGCGATTTTCGCGTGGTACCGCATTGTCCTTGGGGCCCTCGCGCTCGCCTTTTTGCTGCTTCGTTGAAGTCCTGACAGGCCTCGAAACGCCTGCAGCGGCACACTTTCCATCTTCGGTGGCGCGTGCCATAAACGCCCCAATCGAGGCTCGTTCGCTTGGCGAAATGAACTTCTCAACAAGGATTCTTTAAGGGAGATTCCTCAATGCAACGTCGCAAATTCCTGCGCACCGCCGGCGTCGGCGGTGCCGCCATCGCCACGGCCAGTACGCTGGCCGCGCCGGCCATCGCCCAGTCGATGCCGGAGATCAAGTGGCGCCTGGCGTCGAGCTTTCCGAAGTCGCTCGACACAATCTATGGCGCCGGCGAATACTTCGCCAAGCGCGTCGCCAACCTCACCGACAACAAGTTCCAGATTCGGGTTTTCGCCGCCGGCGAGATCGTCCCCGGCCTCCAGGTTCTCGATTCGGTGCAGAACGAAACGGTCGAGTGCGGCCACACGGCTTCATATTACTACGTCGGCAAGGACCCGACGTTTGCCTTCGACACCGCCGTGCCGTTCGGCCTCAACACCCGTCAGCATAACGCCTGGGTCTACCAGGGCGGCGGACTCGAGGCGATGCGGGAGTTCTACAAGGACTACAACGTCACCTCGTTCCTGGTGAGCCATACCGGTGCGCAGATGGGCGGCTGGTGGCGCAAGGAAATCAAGTCGCCCGAAGACATGAAGGGCGTGAAGATGCGCATTGGTGGCTTCGCCGGGCAGGTGATGGCCAAGCTCGGCGTCATCCCGCAGCAGCTGGCTGGCGGCGAAATTTATCCGGCGCTGGAAAAGGGCACGATCGATGCTGCCGAGTGGGTTGGTCCCTACGACGACCAGAAGCTTGGGTTCAACAAGGTCGCGCCGTTCTACTACTATCCCGGCTGGTGGGAAGGCAGCGCAGCCCTGACGCTGTATGTCGGCCTCAAGGCTTGGGCGTCCTTGCCGCCTGTCTATCAGGAGGCGATCACAGCCGCGACCGCCGACACCGTCAGTTGGTCGGTCGCCAAGTATGATGCCCAGAATCCGAAGGCGCTGCGCGAGTTGGTGGCGAGCGGCACCAAGTTCCTGCCGTTCCCGCAGTCTGTGATGGAAGCGTGCTTCAACGCCTCGAACGAGCTCTATGCCGAGACGGTCGCCAAGAACGCCAAGTTCAAAAAGGTCTTCGAGCCGTGGAAGCAGTTCAGGTCCGAGCAGGTGTTGTGGTTCCGCGTCGTCGAGAACACCTTCGACAACTTCATGGCGCGCCAGTCGGCCGCGAACAAACTCTAGTGCGCTGAATCTGGCGCATCAGAATGGAAAAGCCCCATAGAACGGGGCTTTTTCTTTGCCTTCGCGGCCATGTGAAATGGCGAACATTGCAGATTTTTAAGGCTGTCCCAGAACGGAAGCGCTTTTCAAACGGAATTTCGCGTGCCAGTCTTGGAATTAGTTGAGGGGCCATAAGGGCTTCCCACTGGGAGGATAAAGGATGCAGCGTAGGAAATTCATCAAGACCGCGGGCGTGGGCGCCGCGAGTGTTGCGGCGGTATCTACTGTGGCGGCGCCGGCCATTGCCCAAAGCATGCCGGAAGTGAAGTGGCGTCTGACGTCGAGCTTCCCCAAGTCGCTCGACACGCTGTACGGCGGTTCGGAACTGTTCTGCAAGCTGGTCGGCGAGATGTCCGACAACAAGTTCCAGGTTCGGCCGTTCGCCGCGGGCGAAATCGTACCGGGCCTGCAGGTCGCGGACGCTGTGCAGAACGGCACCGTCGAGGCCGGCCAGACGGCCGCCTACTACTACTTCGGCAAACACCCGAACTTCGTGTTCGAGACCGGCCTGCCGTTCTCGATGAACCAGCGCCAGTATTATGCCTGGCTGGAATTCGGTGGCGGCCACGAGCTGATCAACGATTTCTATAAGGAGTACAACTTCCGCTCCCTGACCTTCGGCGGTACGGGCTGCCAGATGGGCGGCTGGTTCCGCAAGGAAATCAAGTCGATGGACGACATGAAGGGCCTGAAGTTCCGCGTCGGCGGCTTCGCCGGCCTGATCCTCACCCGCCTCGGTGTCGTGCCGCAGCAGATCGCCGGTGGCGATATCTATCCGGCGCTCGAGAAGGGCACGATCGACGCCTGCGAGTGGGTCGGTCCGTACGATGACGAGAAGCTCGGCTTCAACAAGGTCGCCAAGTACTACTACTATCCCGGTTGGTGGGAGGGCGCGTCGGTCGGCTCGCTGTACATCAACAACGACGCCTGGGCAAAGCTGCCGAAACCCTACCAGGCGATGGTCGAGGCGGCTGCGGGCCGTGTCACCTCGTGGATGGTGCCGAAGTACGATGCGGGCAATCCGCCGGCGCTGCGTCGCCTGGTGGCGGCCGGCACCGAACTGCGGCCTTTCCCGCGTGCGGTCCTCGAGCCCTGCTTCCTCGAGTCCTACAAGTACTACGACGAACTCTCGGCCAAGGATCCGAAGTTCAAGAAGATCTACGACAGCTTGAAGTCGTTCCGTGCCGACGAGAACCTGTGGTTCCGCGTGGCCGAGAACACCTTCGACAACTTCAACTTCTCGATGTCGGCCCAGGGCCGCTAGGCTCGACGCACGATCCTCAAACGAGAAAGCCCCGCCGGAAGGCGGGGCTTTTTTGTATCTGGTGCCGCTTAGTTTCTGGCGGGTGGGGCGCCGAAGATCGGCGGCGCGCTGTCTTCGCTGGGTGGCGCCTGGATGTCGATCTTGATCGTCCTCGGGTCGATACCGTGGGGCTTGTCGAGGAACACGGTCACCGCTTTCGGAAAGGCGATCACGATCGCCACCAATATGAGCTGCAACAAGACCCAAGGGATCGAGCCCCAGTAGATGTCCGAACTCTTGACTTCCTTTGGTGCCACACTGCGCAGGTAGAACAGGGCGAAGCCGAAGGGCGGGTGCATGAACGATGTCTGCATGTTCACGCACAGCATGACGCCGAAATAGATCAGTGCCGCGTCGGCACCAACCACTGGGGTCAGGACCTTCTGCGCCACCGGCGCCAGCATCGGCACGATGATGAAGGCGATCTCGAAGAAATCGAGGAAGAAAGCCAGGAAGAACACGAAGACGTTGACGACGATCAGGAAGCCCCAGACGCCGCCGGGAAGACCAGTCAGCAGGTGCTCGACCCAATGACCGCCGTCGACACCGGCAAACGAGATCGAGAAGCAGGTGGCCCCGACCAGGATGAAGGCGACCATCGCGGTGATGCGCATGGTGGCCTGCATGGCCTGGATGATCAGGTCCCTGAGTTCCTTGAACTGCCACGCCCGCCAGCACAGCCAGATGACCGAGGCGAACATGACGGTAAAAGCGATCTGGAACGGCAGCGACTTGAACGCGACGGTGCCGATCAGCGCGCCGACGATGGCGGCAACGCAGCCGCCGACGAACATGATGCGATCGAACCGGGTCAGCGGCGCATTGCGCACAACGGCCAGGACGATGGCGCCGATGGTGCCCATGGCGCCGGCTTCCGTCGGTGTCGCCAACCCCATCATAATCGTGCCGAGGACCAGGAAGATCAGCACGCCCGCAGGAATGATGCCCCAGGCACACTTGACCAACAGAGCCCGGCCGAAGAGCGTCCGTGGCACGGGCGGCAGGGCGTCCGGCTTCACCAGTGTCAAATAGAACGTATAAGCGGCGAACAGGACGATCTGTAGGAGCGACGGCCCCCAGGCGCCCAGATACATATCGCCTACCGACTTGCCGAGCTGGTCGGCCAGGACGACCAGGACGAGGGACGGAGGCACGAGCTGCGTGATCGTGCCTGAGGCCGCCAGCACGCCGGTCGCATAGCGCATGTCATACTTGTAACGCATCATCACTGGCAGGGTGATCAACGCCATGGCGATCACCTGCGCTGCGACGGTGCCGGTGATCGCGCCCAGGATAAAGCCCACGATGATGGTGGAATAGCCCAGCCCGCCTTTGATGGGGCCGAACAACTGCCCCATCGACTCGAGCATATCCTCGGCCAGGCCGCACTTTTCGAGAATTGCGCCCATGAAGGTGAAGAACGGGATGGCGAGCAGCAATTCGTTCGACAGGATGCTGCCGAACACGCGGCCCGGGATGGCCTGCATGAAGGCCATCGTGAAGTAGTTCATCTCGATGGCCAGGAAGCCGAAGAAGAAGCCGACGGCGCAGAGCGAAAACGCGACCGGATAGCCAATGATCATGAAGACGATGAGGCCGCCGAACATCAGCGGCGGCATCCAATCCAGGGGGATCATCATTGCGTCGGCCTCTCGTAGTGCGCTTCGAGACTGTCGACGGCATAGTCGTTCAGGAACGCAACGCGTTTGATCAGTTCGGAAATACCTTGCAGCGCCACCAGGGCGAAGCCCAGTGGCAGCACCAGCTTGATGGGCCAGCGCAGAAGCCCGCCCGCATTCGAGGAATGCTCGAACACGTTGTAGGACTGCATGAAGAACGGCCAGCTCAGCCAGGCGAGGATGGCGCAGGTCGGGATCAGGAAGACGAGCGTACCAAGGATATCGATCCAAAGCTGCCCGCGGCGGCTCAAGGTCATGTAAAGGATGTCGACGCGCACATGCTCATTCTTGCGGAGCGTGTAGGCGGCGCCGAACATCACGATGACGGCGAACATGTACCATTGCACTTCGAGCCAGGCGTTCGAACTCTGGTCATAGGCGTATCGGACCATCGCGTTGCCGGCGCTGACAACGCAGGCCAGCAGCACCAGCCAGTTGCAGATAAGCCCGATCTTCTCGTTCATCGCGTCAATGAGCGTGCTGAAGGACAGCAAAAGGCGCATCCATCTCCCCTCGGGCGAGTTCTTGTTGTCGGCTCCCCGTTCTCGCCGACCGGGGGCTTTCTAATAACGCGGTCCGCAGGACCACGCTAGCATTTGGAACTGTTCCGACAGTCGGCAGGGTGCGTCAAGTCGCTACATTCGCCGGCCTGCCTACGCCGTAGGCAACTCCGTCCATCCGTCCGGCCCGAAGAATTCCAAGGGACGGAAGGCGCGCTTGTAGGCCATCTTGCTGGAGTCGGCGATCCAGTAGCCGAGATAAACGTAGGGTAAGCCGCGCCGGGCCGCGGCATTGGCCAGCCAGAGGATCATATGGGTCCCGAGGCCGCGCCGCGGATCCTGCGGATCGAAGAAGCTGTAGACCGCCGAGACGCCACTCGACAGCCAGTCGACCAGGCACGCCCCGACCAGGCGCCCGTCGTCCGTGTCGTCGCGGAATTCGATGATCGTGGTCTCCACCGGACTTTCCTCGACCATGGCGCGATAGTCGTCGAAATCCATGTCGGCCATGTCCCCGTCGCGATGCCGGGTTAGCACATAGCGTGAAAAGAGCGCGTATTGCTCGCCGGTGGCCAGCGGTTGGGTCTCGACCGCATGGACGTGTTCGTTGCGCCGCAGAATCCGGCGCTGGGCCCGGCTCGGCTCGAAGTCGCGTACCCGGATGCGGACCGGCACGCAGGCACGGCAACCGTCGCACAGGGGCTTGTAGACAAAGTGATGGGAGCGTCTGAAGCCCGCGTCAGTCAGTGTGTCATGCTGGGAGATTGCATCCGGCCCGCTCAACTCGGTGACGAGTTTGGTCTCCAGCCGGTGCGGCAGATACGGACAGCGCATCGCCGGCGTGGTGCGAAAGAATCGCAGGGTCTGGACGTTTTGGCGAATGAACATGGATCAGGGGACTAGTGTAGCCTTCTCGTGAGCGAAGGAAAGCGGCTGTTCATTCGCCAAAGGTCGAAAAGGGCCCAAAAATCAAGATTTAGGTGGCCTGCCGGTCAGGCGGCGGACCGGAACGAGGGCAAGCCGCACGAGCTTGGGCAGTAGCCAAACCAGCAGGGCCACGGAGGCGGCCAGCAGACACAGGAACGTGATCGGATGGGCAATCGCCAGGGCGAGGCCGCCGATCACGGCAACGTCCTCGGTCAGTGAGGCCGCAACGTTGCTGAAGGGCTCGGGCGAGGTGTTGATGAGCGCACGGGAGCCGGTCTTGGCGATGTGCGTTCCCGCGGCCAAGGTGCCGCCCAGAAGGCCCGCGATGACCGCCACCTCTGGGCTGAGCCCTCCCGCCGCGCCATAGGCCAGCACGAAACCCGCCGGAATGCGGACGAAGGTCTGCAGCACGTCGTTGATGCTGTCGATATAGGGGATCTTGTCGGCAAAGAAATTGAGCGCGAACAGTAGCGTCGCCACGCCCATGACCCAGGGCGAGCCCAGGACCTGCAGATCGTGCGGCAGGTTGACGAGGCCAAGGCGCTCGGCCGCGCCCAGCACCAGGATGGCGGCATAGGCGTTGAGTCCGCTCGCCCAGCCGGCGCCGAGGGCGACGGCGATGGAAGCGAGGGTTTCGGCATTCATTGCTTGGCCGTCAAAGGGCGCGCCGGGCTTTCAGCGCAGTGGCGAGCGTGCCGTCGTCCAGCCAGTCGAGCTCGCCGCCGACCGGAACGCCGTGAGCGAGGCGTGTGAGGGGGACGTCCAACTCGGCCAGTCGTTCGGCGAGATAGTGGGCGGTCGTCTGGCCATCGACGGTCGCATTGGTGGCCATGATCACTTCGCGGATGCCACCGGCGCCCACGCGCTTCACAAGGGCTGCGATGTTGAGTTCGTCCGGGCCGATGCCGTCGAGCGCCGACAGCGAGCCGCCGAGCACATGATAGCGGCCCGGAAATATCTTGCCGCGCTCCATCGCCCAGAGGTCGCCGACGTCCTCGACGACGCAGAGCAGGCCCGCGTCGCGCTTGGGATCGATGCAGATCGAGCAGGGATCGACCGTGTCGAGGTTGCCGCAGACCGAGCACGCGCGGATCGCCCGCGCCGCGTCGGCAAGCGCTGCACTGAGCGGCTGCATCAGGGTCTCGCGCTTCTTCAGGAGATGGAGCGCGACGCGGCGGGCGGAACGCGGACCAAGGCCGGGCAACCGGCCCAGCAGCTGGATCAGTCGTTCGATCTCGGGACCGATCATCTGACGCTTTGCATCTGGGGCGTGGGGCTAGAGCTTGAAGCCGGGAGGCAGCGGCAGGCCGCCGGTGATGCTCTTCATCTGCTCCTGCACCACCTGCTCGACCTTCGACCGTGCATCGTTGGCGGCGGCCACGATCAGGTCCTCGACCACGCCCTTGTCGGCCGGCACGAACAGCGAGGGATCGATCTCGACGCGGCGCGTCTCGTTCTTGCCGTTCACCGTTACCTTCACCAGGCCGGCGCCCGACGTGCCGACGATCTCCAGCCGCTCCAGCGTCGTCTGCAGTTCCTGCATCTTCTGCTGCATGGCCTGCGCCTGCTGCATCAGGCCGCCGAGATCCTTAAGCTTGTCGAACATCAGAACTCACTTTCGGGAATGTCGTCGTCGGCGGGATATTCGTCGGGCGGGGGCGGTTCCTCGCTCAAGGGCCCCTGGAGGTCCGCGACCAGCGAGGTCTGCTCGCCTTTGCGGCGAACGGAATCGATCTTGGCGCCCGGAAAGGTCTTCAGGATGGCCTGCACCATCGGATTGACCTCGGCCTGGCTCCTGAGGTCGTCGGCTTTGGTGGCCTTCTGGGCCGTCAGCGTCGGCTTGCCGGCGTCACTCGACACCGAGGCGATCCAGCGTCGGCCGGTCCAGCGACTCAGGCATTCGCTCAGGCGGTGCGCGAGATCGGGCGGCGCCTGAGGCTCGGGCCGGAACTCGATCAGGCCGGGTTCGCAGCGCACCTCGTGGACGTGGTGCATCAGGTAGTTGACCAGGCGCGCCTCGCGCTTGGTCTCGAACAGCGCCACCACCTCGGTGAAATTCCGGGGCGACGGCAAGGCCGCGGCGGGCTGGCCGACAGCGGCAGCCGGCTGTGTCGCCAAACGCGCGGACGCTCCGCCGCCGCCACCGCGAGGCGCCGGGGATCCCGCGCCATTGCCAGCCGCGCCGTTCTGCAGCGACTTGATGGCGTCGGCAGGTGAGGGCAGATCGGCCACGTAGCAAAGCCGGATCAGGGCCATCTCTGCGGCACGCAGCGGCGACGGGGCGCTCAGTGTCTCCTGCAGCCCCTTCATCAGCAGCGTCCAGGCACGCGTAAGGGAGGCCATCGACAGCTTGCCGGCCATGGCGAGGCCCTGCGCACGTTCGCTGTCGGCTGAGCCCGCCGCCGCCTCCGGCGCCACCTTGAGCCGCGTCACCCAATGCGTGAGCTCGAGCAGATCCTGCAGGATCACCACGGGATCGGCGCCCGAATCATGCATCTCGCCGAGTGAGGCCACCACGGAGGGCGCATCGCCGCGCATCGTCTTCTCGAACAGCTCAAGCACTCGGCTGCGGTCGGCCAGGCCCAGCATGTCGCGGACCTGCGCCGCATCGACCACGCCGCCGCCGTGGGCTATCGCCTGGTCGAGCATCGAGAGCCCGTCGCGCACCGAGCCGTCGGCCGCGCGCGCGATCAGGGCCAGCGCCTCGGGCGAGATCTCGACCTTCTCGGTGGCCGAGATCTTGCCGAAATGCTCGATCAGCACGTCCTGCGGCACGCGCTTCAGGTCAAAGCGCTGGCAACGGCTCAGCACCGTCACCGGCACCTTGCGGATCTCGGTGGTGGCGAAAAGGAATTTCACATGCGGCGGCGGCTCTTCCAGAGTCTTGAGCAGGGCGTTGAAGGCCTTCTCCGACAACATGTGCACTTCGTCGATGATGTAGACCTTGTAGCGTGCCGACACAGGGCGGTAACGCACGCCTTCAATCAGTTCACGCACGTCGTCGATGCCGGTGCGCGAGGCCGCGTCCATCTCGATCACGTCGACATGGCGATCCTCGGTGATGGCCTTGCAGTTGTCGCAGACGCCGCAGGGATCGACCGTTGGCCCGCCCTTGCCGTCAGCCCCTACACAATTGAGCGCGCGGGCGATGATGCGGGCGGTCGTGGTCTTGCCGACGCCGCGCACGCCCGTGAGCATGAAGGCGTGCGCGATGCGGCCGGTCGCGATGGCATTGCGCAGGGTGCGCACCATCGCCTCCTGGCCGACCAGGGTGGTGAAATCGGTGGGGCGGTATTTGCGGGCGAGGACGCGGTAGGGGAGCGCTTTGTCCGCCTTGTCATCAGTGGACTTGTCGCCAGTGCCTTTAGTGGCTTGCGCCATGGCGATCACCCGCTCAAACGCCGTGGCCCCTTAGATCCCGGCGGTCATCGCGCCCGGGCGTCCCGCCCTTGCGACGGCGTGCGCAAGAAGCAGGTGAGGGACCAGCATGACCCGAAGCGAATTCGTTACGGCTGCTTCCTTCCGGATCTGACCGGGTTGGCGACTGCTCCGCCCACACCGGCCCCTCGGGGGCGTTATATCAGGAGTCCGGGGGGCCGGCACAAGGGATGAAGTGGGCCGTTTCCATAGCCCTGAGACACCCGGTCAAGGCCTTGATATTCCTATCTATATCGGCCGGCTGGGACGTTTCAGCCCAAGATGATCCCGCAAGGTCATCCCGGCATAGTCGGCCCGGAATAGGCCGCGCTCCTGCAGCAGTGGCACGACGCCCTTCACGAAATCATCGAACTGGCCGGGAAAGAACGGAGGCATGACGTTGAAGCCGTCGGCGGCACCGCCGCGGAACCAGGCCTCCAGCGTGTCGGCGATCATTTCGGGCGTGCCGATCAACAGTAGGTGGCCGCGCGCGGCGGCGACGCGATGGTAGAGCTGCCGCAGGGTGAGCCTCTCGCGCCGCGCCATTTTCAGCAGCAGCGCCGCCCGGCTCTTCAGGTTCTCGGTCTCCGGCAGGTCCGGCACCGGCGCGTCGAGCGGATGTACCGACATGTCCGAACCCAGCCGCTCCGACAGCACGGTGAAAGCCTGCGCGGTGTCGATGCTGCGGTTGAGCTCTGCAAAAATATCCTGCGCCTCGGCCGCGGTGCGGCCCACAACTGGCATGACGCCGGGCATGATCCGCACACCGTCGGCCGTCCTGCCGCATCCGACCAGCTGCGCCCTTACGGAATTGTAGAACGCCTGCGCCTCGGTGAGATCGTTCTGCGCGGTGAAGACCACATCGGCGATGCGGGCGGCCAGCGCCTGGCCGGGGCCGGAGGAGCCCGCCTGGATTAGCACCGGATGGCCCTGCGGCGAGCGCGGCACGTTGAGTGCGCCCGTCACGGTGAAATATTTGCCGCGGAAGTCCGGCACATGGAGGCTGCCTGGCCGCACGAAGCGGCCGGCCGCCTTGTCGGGCGTGAAGGCACCGTCGTCCCAGCTGTCCCACAGGGCGCGGCAGGCTTCGACGAACTCCTCGGCCATCGCATAGCGTTCGGCATGCGGCGGATGCTGGCGGCCAAACACCGCGGCCGACTTGTCGTAGGCCGTCGTCACCACGTTCCAGGCCGCGCGCCCGCCGGAGAGATGATCGAGCGAGGCGAAGCCGCGGGCTACGTGATAGGGCTCGGCGTAGGTCGTGGAGCCGGTCGCCGCCAGCCCGATCCGGGTTGTGCCCATGGCGAGTGCGGCGAGGAGAGTCAGCGGCTCGAACTTGCCGATGGTCGAAGGGTGCTCGCTGTAGCCGGTGGCAAAGCCGTCGCCCAGGAAGAACATGTCGAACTTGCCCGCCTCGGCGACGGCGGCGATGTGCTGCATCAACGTGAGGTTCGGCCACCCGTCGACTGTGGCGTCGGGGTGCCGCCAACCGCCCACGTGATGACCCGGCGTCTGCACGAAGACGCCCAGCCGCATCTGACGGGCTGCTTGCGGGCTCGTGGCCACGTCCGCGATCATCACGATACGTCCTTCATTGGCGATGCAATAATGCTATATATGAGAGCAGATAATCTGCCGCGCCGGCGACCAGGGACAATGGCGACACTCAAATGTCACGCAACGATGTAGAAGCCTTGCCCGACACAAAGCCGACATGGACGATGCCGTTGCTGGTCTTCCTTCTGGTCGTTGCGATCATGACCCTGGCCGTGGTCGTGTTCATCGGTATCTAGCAGATCGGGGTCGACGCGCAGATTTCAGTGCGCGAAATAATGCATGCCGCCGTCGACCGGAATTACAGCCCCTGTGATGTATCGCGCTGCTGGCGAGGCGAGGAAGGCGACGAGATTCGCCACGTCCTCCGGCTCGCCAAAATAGCCGATAGGGATGTTGCGCTCGATGAAGGTCCGCCGCGCTTCTTCGGTCGGATGGAGCTTCTGTAGAATCTGCTCCGAATTGATGCGGCCGGGCTGGATGGTGTTCACCGTCACGCCGTCGGCCGCGACGTCGCATGACAGGCCCTTGGCCCAGAGATGCAGCGCCGCCTTGGCGGCAATGGCGGCGTTGAGGCCACGCGGCTCCATCGAGCCGCTGATGTTGACGATGCGGCCCCATTTGCGCTGACGCATTGCCGGCAGCAGAGCCTTGGCGAGCAGGCGCGCGGCGGTGAAGTTGAGTGCGAAGGCTTCTTCCCAGACGTCTTCAGGCGCGTCCGGCCCGGTCGGACGCGAGCCGCCGGCGCAATTGACCAGGATGTCGATGGGGCCCAGCGCCTTCGTGGCCTCGGCGGCGATGCGGGCGAGATCGGCGGCGCGGGTCACATCGCCGGCGATGGCTACTACGCCTGCGCCGCGTTCGATCTGTTCGAGACGCCGCGCTGTGGCCGCGACGCGCGCGCCCTGCTGAGCCAGGAGAGTTACGACGCCGGCGCCGATGCCGGAGCTGGCACCCGTCACGAGGCAGGTTCGGTCCTTGAGGTCGAGTTTCATCGCACCTTGATGGACGAGCCGCACGATGTTGCCAATCCCGACGTCACCCCAGCCGTAACAGCGGGATGGCGGCAGCCGCCATCAGCACCGCTATGATCCGTGTCCGCGTAAATGGCTCCTTCAGCCAGACCACGGCGATCAGGATCGCGAAGACGGAACTGGTGTCACGGAGCGCGGCGGCGGGGGCGATCGGGGCATGGCTCCAGACCCACAGAATGAGAAGGTAGGACGCCATCGATGCTGCCGCGATCGGCAGCGCCGCGGGCCATTGTCCGCTCAGCAGGCGCCACGGAGGCCCTTGGTGCCTCTGCCGCCAGCACATCGCGGCGGCATTGGTGATGGAGACGACGAATCCATAGGCCCAGGGGTTGCCCGAGGCGCGCACGCCCTGCGCATCGCACATTATGTAGGCGGCAGTGCCGGCGCCGGCCGCCAGCGTCCAGGCGAGCGCCTTTTGGGTGACGGCCTGGTTGCGGGCTGCGTCGTGGGAGAGCACGGCGAGCGAAAGCGCGATCACGATGATGCCTGCGAGCGCCGCCGGACCGAACTTCTCGCCCGTGAACACCGCTGCCATCGGTACGACCAGCAGCACCGCCACCGCGCGCATGACGGGATAGACGAGGCCGAAGCCGCCCAACTCATAGGCTCGCAGCAAGGCTGATATGGTGAGTACGTTCATGAGCGTTGAGGCGAGGATCCATATCCATGCCGCCGGGTCGGGCAGGCCGGACCACAGCAGCGCGGGCACGACCAGCACAGCACCCAGCAGCATCTGCGCCGTCATCGCCTGGGCCGGATTGCGGTTTGCCTTCACGGCAGCGTTCCAGCCGGCGTGCAGCATCGCACTCAGCAGGGCGGCGACGACGTCGGTGATGCCCATCGCTCAGCCGGCCTTCCTGGCATGATCGCCCGAGACGATGACCACGGCATAGCGCGCGGGCTTCGACGTCGGATTGTGGTAGGCGATCGGCTTGTCGAGGACCATTGCCAGGCAATCGCCGGTGCCGAGGTCGAAGCGCTCGCGGCCGAGCGTGACCTCGATCGCGCCCTGCAGGACCCAGATTTGCTGATGCGTCACTCCCGGGCGCGCGCCGGTTTCGTAGGCGACGCGCGCACCGGGCGGGAACGTCACCTCAACGATCTGGATGGGCGATGGAAAGCCATCCGGCGAGACGTTGCGCCGGCGGTAACCTGAGCCGGGATCGCGCCACTCGATCTGCTCGCTCCGCCGCGACACAGGTTGCGGCACTGCTGTTGGTTTCTCGAAGAGGGATGCCAACGGCATGCCGAGGCCGGTTGCGAGCTTTTCGAGTATCACGGCGGTCGGGCTGCTCTCGCCACGCTCGATCAGCGAGATCATTGACCGGCTGACGTCCGAGGCCTCGGCCAGGGCTTCGAGTGACAGGCCGCGGTCGGCCCGAATCTGGCGCACGCGGGCGGCGATGCGGTCGTTGATGTTCATGATATTGGATGAATATTCCAATATATTGGAAGAGGGGTCAAGCCCCTCGCCGCGCCAGCTTGTGCGGCCGGAGCGGGTTCCGCCTCACCCCACGTCTGGGGACCGTTCGCGATGAATGCGATGAGATTCGACTGCGGCGGCGGAAGATTCAAGCTGGCGGCGTAGATGGCAGCAAGCGCTGAAGCGAACCTACCCAGGCCGCTCGCGCCTCGTCGACGGAGAGTCCGAGGAATTCACGCATGAATTGCCAACTGCTCACGTCTGTCAGAAGCGCCAACGCGACAAGAATTTGCCTGCGTTCGTCGTTCGGCAACTTCTCGAGTTCAGGGCGAAAGGCTATCTCCATCCGACTGAGCCGCAGTTCCTGGAACTTGCTGATCTTCTGCCTGAGCTCGTCGGAATCGCCGCGATTTGCCAGGAGGCTCCGCCACAGCCGGCCCCATATCTCGCAGAGGTTGGCCCGCATCTCGACCTGATGATTGATGCGGGCATTCCGGTCCGCATCCAGCAGGGGAGGCGGAGCAAGAGCAACTACTTGATCCATCGCGTGGCCGGTCGCCACGACTTGAAGGTTGAGCAGATCCGGGAAGCGCTCGAAAACGGAGCGAACGGAGCAACCCGCGCGCATTGCGATCTCCGCAGCCGTGGGCATCCGGGGGGAATGCTCGAAGGCTAACCCAAGGTAAGCTTCAATGAGCCGGCGCCGGGTCCGCTCGGTCCGCAAGCGCCGCCCGTCGACTCGCTTCCCCGGGGGACTTGAGGTCTCGCTCACGGTTGTGCCGTGGCGGTGAGGGTCGACCCGGCGGTCGTTGTCGCGAGGGCATCGGCGGCAAACTGATGGTTCATTGTCGTGCGATGCGGTGGCGGCGTTTGAGCTGCTATGACCCAAGCATAGTCCAAGACAGCCTGAGCAATAACACACGGCTGCTCGAATGTCGCATGCGCGAGCCTTGGGGGAGGCGGCGCCCCTCTTGCCGCGGCGTTAGTCGCGGATGCGGGCTTTCACTGTTGCTGCAGGGTCGACGACGCCCCTGGAAGAGACGACGACGCCGTAGTCCCGCAGCGCCGTCTCGACCGAGATCACTTCGTCGAGCACGTCGTCGGCCACCTTGGCAGGATCGCGCTCGAGGGGGCTGCCGTAGCCGCCACCGGCCGGGCCGAAGCAGACGAAGCGGCCGCCGGTGCCGATGTTCATGTGCGGCACCTTCGAAGGCAGCGCGCGGTCGGCCTGGCCCGGCGTCATCAGGTCGAGCTTGGCCGGCATGCCTTCGTTGCCGCCCTGGAAGCCCCAGGGCCGGTAGCGATGGCCTTCGCCCTCGACCGAGGCGCCGCCGTCGCTCAGGAACGTGAACTCGCGCACCGACCCCAGGCCGCCGCGCCACTTGCCGGCGCCGCTCACATCCTCGCGCAGCTCGTACCGCAGCACGCGGAGCGGCAGGTGGGTTTCGATATCCTCGATCGGGTTGTTGCGTGTGTTGGCATAGAGCGTATCGACGGCGTCCATGCCGTCCTTGCCCAGGCGCCCGCCGTACGAGCCCTCGAAGATCTCCATATGCACCCAGTGCGTCTCGTCCTTCAGTCCGGAGAAGGCGATGACTTTCAGGTTGCCGATGCCGGCCGAGACATTGCCCGGCATGGCGTGCGACAGCGCCTTCATCACCGTGTCGGCGAGCTGATTGCCGGGGCAGAACCGCGCGATGGTGGGCGCGGGGAAGGTCGGGTTGGCGAGGCATCCCTTGGGTGCGATGATGGTGATCGGCCGTATGAGGCCGGCGTTCACCGGGATATGGCCGTGGATCTCGGTGTCGAGCAGCACCGAGCGGATTGTGAGCCAGATCGCGATGTCGGCGGTGCCTTCCAGCGGCATGTTGATCGGCCGGTCCGGCACCTGCGGCGCCGTGCCGGTAAGGTCGACCGTGAGGCTGTCGTCTTTTTTGGTGATGGTGACGACGATCGGCAGTTCCTTCTTGGTGGGATCGTCGCTGTCGAGATAGCCGTCGATCGCCGTCTCGGCGCGGTAGACGCCGTCGGGAAGCTTCGCGATGGCCTGGCGCATCAGCCGCTCAGCATGGTCCATCAGCGCGGTGCAGGCGAGTTCGAAGGTTGCGAGCCCGTAGCGCTCGACCAGCTCGACCATGCGGTCGGCACCGATGCGGGCGGCGGCGATCTGGGCATCCATGTCACCAACGACGAGATCCGACGCGCGGATATTGTCGCGCACGATCTGCCAGACCATCTCGTTCTTCACGCCACGGTCGTAGACCTTGATCGCCTTGAACTGCAGCCCCTCGGCATAGGCGTCGATCGCCTCGACGATGCCGCAGGAGCCGGGTGACAGCGCGCCGATGTCGAGATGGTGCGCAGTGGTCGCGGCGAAAGCGATCAGGCGTCCCTGGACGAACACCGGCACGATGAAGGCGACGTCGGGTCCGTGGCTCGCGCCGGAGTAGGCGTCGTTGTGCATGATCACGTCGCCGGGCCGGATGACGTCGCCGCGCGCCGCCAGGATCCGCTGGATGCCACGCACGTAGCCCGGGATCGGTCCGGACTGCAGCGGCGTCGATTGCGCCGATTCGGCGAGGCCGCGTCCTTCTGCATCGACGAGCGCTGCTCCGAAATCCTCCGACTCTCGGATGATCGACGAATAGCTCATGCGCATGAGCTTGTAGCCCATCTCGACCGCGATATTCTCGAGCGCGCCCTGGATCACGCTGCTGGTGATCGGGTCGATTCGATCCGGCTTGGTGGCGGGCTGGCGACCCTTGGAAATGTTCAGGGCTGTACTCATGGAGATCTCCTCAGGCGTCGGCTTTGCGGACAATCAGGTTGCCCGCGGCGTCGGCTTCGAAAGTGTAGTGTGGTGGCACGACGGTGGTGGAATCCATCTGCAGGATGATGGCGGGGCCGGGCACGCGCTCGCCGACCGGCAGCAGTTCGCGACGGTAGAAGCCGGTGGGATAGTCGGCGAGCTTGGGCCCGACGCGGAATGTACACATGCCGCTGCGCAGCAAAGCCGCCGCCACCGAATTGGCCGTGCCGGCCGTGGGTTTGGCGATCTTGGCAGCGCTTGCGGCGCCCACGAGGCGTAGGTTCACGATCTCGATCGCGGAGTCGGCGAAGTGGTGGCCGTACTCGCGCTTGTGGATCTCGTGGAAGGCCTCGAAGGCAGTCGTCAGGGTTGCGGCATCGAGGGTGCCATCGGGGAAGGGTACACGGAGCTCATAACCCTGGCCCACGTAGCGGAGATCGCCACGGCGCTCGAATGTCACCTTGTCGAGATCGATACCGTCCGACGTGAAGCGGCCGGCGAGCTCCCTCGCCATCGCCGCGAAGTCGGCATTGATGCGGGCGAGGTCGGCCGCGCCCGAGACCTGAAAGCAGGTGCGGATGGCATCGTAGCGCAGGTCGCTGATCAGGAGGCCGACCGCCGACGTGATGCCTGGGTGAGGCGGCACGATCACTTCGGTGACGCCCAGCATCCCGGCCACTTCGGCACCATGCAGCGGGCCCGCGCCGCCGAAGGCCACCAGTGTGTATTGGCGCGGGTCGATGCCCTTCTGGACGGTGCGTGACCGGATGGCGTTGGCCATGTTGGCGTTGATCACGGTGACGACGCCCTCCGCCGCCTCGCGGTCAGACATGCCGAGCTCGCGCGCCAGTTCGCCGATCACGCGCCGTGCCGCGACCTCGTCAAGCGACATGCCGCCGCCCAGGAAGTTGCCGCCGTCGAGGCGGCCCAGCACGACATTGGCGTCGGTGACGGTGGCGCGGGCGCCGCCGCGGCCATAGGCGGCGGGGCCGGGGACGGCGCCGGCCGAGCGTGGCCCGACCTTGAAGGCACCGGCCTGGTCGACATGGGCGATCGAGCCGCCGCCGGCGCCGATCGTATGCACGTCGATCATCGGCACCATCACCGGGAAGCCCGCGATCCAGGTGTCGCGGGCCGTTGCTTCGCCGAAGCCGCCGTCGGTCACGATGCCGATGTCGGCCGAGGTACCGCCGACATCGAAGGTGATGAGGTTGCGTCGGCCGGAGAGGCCGCCCGCCCAATCGCCGCCGATCACGCCCGCCGCCGGGCCCGACAGCAGCGTGAGGACCGGCCGCTCGGCCACCATGGCGGGCGTTGCCACACCGCCGTTCGAGGCCATGATGCGAAGATCGGCCTTGAAACCCGAGGCCTCGATCTCCGATTCGAGCCGCGTCACGTAGTTGCGCACCTTGGGGCCGACGAAGGCGTTCATCGCCGTGGTGGTGAAGCGCTCGAACTCGCGGAACTGCGGCGACACCGAGGAAGAGGTGGTAGCGAAGCACGCCGGATATTCCTCGCGCACGATCTCCATGGCGCGCGCCTCATGGGCAGAGTCGAGATACGAGAACAGGAAGCAGATGGCGATGGCTTCGACCCCGGCCTCCTTCAGTTCACGCACGGCCTGGCGCACGCCTTCCTCGTCGAGCGCCTCCAGCACCTCGCCCTTGGGCGGCACCAGCCGCTCCGTCACCGTCTTGCGGTGGCGGCGCTTGACCAACGGCCGGCTCTGCCAGGGGATGTCCTGCATGATCGAGTAGTGCTGAGGCCGCTGATGGCGGCCGATGTGAAGGATGTCACGATAGCCGCCGGTGGTGATCATGCCGGTGACGGCGCCGTCGTGCTCGAGGATGGCGTTGGTGGCGATGGTGGTGCCGTGGAATACCGTGTCGATTGTCTCGCGCGGGATCTCGTACTTGTCGCAGAGCGCCATGAGCCCCTGCACGACACCGCGCGAGGGATCGTCCGGTGTGGTCGAGATCTTGTGGACGGCGGTCCGGCCGGCCTCCGTGTCGGCATAGACCAGGTCGGTGAACGTCCCGCCGACATCGACGCCGATCAATCGCATGAACTGCCTCCCGCTATCCGTTGGCGAAGAAGGAGCAAGAGCCGCGCCAACCCCTGGTCCCTCGGCCCTCTGTCCCCAGACAATTCTACAGTGCTGGCATGGGGCTTGCTTCCCAGCCGACATGGCAAAGCAGCCAGATATTGAACTCGTTGCCCTGACCAAACGCTATGGCGACGCCCTCGCGGTCGATGCCATCAATCTGCGCATTCCGGCCGGCACCTACTGCTGCCTGCTGGGCCCCTCGGGCTGCGGCAAGACGACGACGTTGCGCATGATGGCGGGCCACGAGGAGGCGAGCGAGGGCGACGTCATCTTGGGCACCGAGAACATCACCCACCTGCCGCCGGCGGCGCGCGGCACGGCCATGATGTTCCAGAGCTACGCCTTGTTTCCGCATCTCGACTGCACCGACAACGTGGCCTTCAGCCTGAAGATGCGTGGCGTCGACAAGGACGCTCGCCGGGCGCGCGCCCGGGAGATGTTGGCGCGCGTGCAGATGGAACCCTACGCCAGCCGCCTGCCGGCCCAGCTCTCGGGCGGCCAGCAGCAGCGGGTGGCGCTGGCGCGGGCGCTGATCACCGACCCGCAGGTGCTGCTGCTCGACGAGCCGCTGTCGGCGCTCGATCCGTTCCTGCGCATCAAGATGCGCGAGGAGCTGAAGACGCTGCAGACCCGGCTCGGAATCAGCTTCATCCATGTCACGCACAGCCAGGACGAGGCTATGGCGCTGGCCGATCTGGTGGTGGTGATGAATCGCGGCAGGATCGAACAGGCCGGCACCGCCCGCGAGGTTTTCAACCGCCCGGCCTCGTCATTCGTGGCGAAATTCATCGGTGGGCACAACGTGCTTCCGGCGGCAGTGGCGCGCGGCCCCGGCAGTTCGCCGCTGGTCGCCATCCGCGCCGACCGCATGACGATACAGGCCGGCGGCGCGGCCGAGGTCGGGGCCTCGTCGCTCGAAGGTGTCGCGCGGTCCGTCGAGTATCTCGGTTCGACCGTGCAGGTCGGCATCGACGTGGCTGGCCTGGAAACTCTGTCGGCTGTGGTGTCGGAGGCGCGCTTCGATGCGTCGCCGGTGGCGCCCGGCCAGGCGGTGGTTCTGTCGTGGAAGCCCGAGGACGTGCACGCCCTTGGACATTGATTGTGGAATTTGACCGAAGGAGGAGTAGATGGCTCGCAAGTCTGGTAACGGAGTGGGACGACGCAGGCTTCTGAAGGGCGCGGCGGGCGTTGCCGGCGCGGCCTTGGGAAGCGGCACAATCACCGGCTTCCCGGTGATCTGGGCGCAGAACACCAAGAATATCGTGTTGCGCCAGTGCGGCACCGGCGTCTCGGCGATCAACGAGATCGCCGAGAAGTGCAAGGCCGACCTCGGTTTCACGCTGCAGATGACGGCACTCGATTCGGATGCCGTCGTGCAGCGTGTCGTGACGCAACCGAACTCGTTCGATATCGGCGATATCGAATACTGGATGTGCAAGAAGGTCTTCCCGGCGAACACGCTGCAGGCGATGGACGTCAAGAAGATCAAATACTTCGACAAGATCGTCCCGATCTTCACCAGCGGTAAGCTGAAGCCCGACAGCGTTATCGCCCAGGGCACGGCGCCGAACACGGTGAGCTTCGTCGAAGGGCCGGGCTCGACCAAGTTCGCCAAGGGTCAGACCGGCTGGTTCACGATGATCCCGACGATCTACAACGCCGACACGCTCGGCATCCGGCCCGACCTGGTCGGCCGCAAGATCGAGAACTGGAAGGACATCCTCGATCCCAAGTTCAAGGGCAAGACCTCGATCCTGAACATTCCGTCGATCGGCATCATGGATGCGGCGATGATCTGCGAGTCGGCCGGCATCGTGAAGTACGGCGACAAGGGCAACATGACCAAGGCGGAGATCGACAAGACCATCGATTTCCTGATCAAGACCAAGAAGGAGGGACAGTTCCGCGCCTTCTGGAAGACCTTCGACGAGTCGGTCAATCTCATGACCTCGGGCGAGGTCGTGATCCAGTCGATGTGGTCGCCGGCGGTCTCGGCGGTGCGTGCCAAGGGCGTGCCCTGTGTCTACCAGCCGCTCAAGGAAGGCTATCGCGCCTGGGGCGGCGGTCTCTCGCTGGCCAAGCACCTGCAGGGCGCGCAGCTCGATGCCGCCTACGAGTACATCAACTGGTACCTGTCGGGCTGGGTCGGCGCCTTCCTCAACCGCCAGGGCTACTATTCGGCGGTGCTCGAGACGGCCAAGGCCAACATGAGCGCCGACGAATGGGGCTTCTGGATGGAAGGCAAGCCCGCCATCGGCGACATCAAGAACCCGCAAGGCGTAGTCGTCGAGAAGGCCGGCGCCGTGCGCGACGGCGGCTCGTTCTACGACCGCATGGGCGCCGTCGCCTGCTGGAATGCAGTGATGGATGAGGACCGCTACATGGTCCAGAAGTGGAATCAGTTCATCGCCGCCTGATTGATCTCAAGCGTAAGGAGGGGCGTCGCGACAGCGACGCCCCGTCCTTCGATGTCCCGCTTCAACTCCTGGATTACCTACCTGCAGGTTGCACCGCTCGCGCTGGTGTTCCTGCTCTTTCTCGTCGTGCCGATCGTCACGATCGTGGTCGTGAGTTTCTTCGACTACAACACGACGCAGATCATTCCCGCCTTCGTGCTGCAGAATTACGAGGAGTTGCTGTTCTCGCCCGTCACCTGGCGGACTTACCAGCAGACCATCCAGTTCGCCGTCATCACCTGGGCACTCACTCTGGCAATCGGCTTCACTGTCGCCTACTTCGTGGCCTTCCATGTGCGCTCGCCCACGATACAGACGGTGCTGTTCCTGCTCTGCACCATCCCGTTCTGGACGTCCAACGTCATCCGCATGATTTCGTGGATCCCGTTCCTCGGGCGCAACGGGCTTGCAAACACGACGCTGATGAACATGGGACTGATCCACCAGCCGCTGGAATTCCTGCTTTACTCGGACTTCGCGGTCGTGCTGGCCTATGTCCACCTCTATACGCTGTTCATGGTAGTGCCGATCTTCAACTCGATGATGCGCATCGACCGCAGCCTGCTGGAGGCGGCGCGCGATGCCGGCGCCTCCGGTTGGCAAACACTCCTCAATGTCATCCTGCCGCTATGCAAGCCCGGCATCGCCATCGGCTCGATCTTCGTGGTCACCATCGTCATGGGCGACTTCGTCACGGTGCGGATGATGAGCGGTGGCCTGAGCGCCTCCGTGGGGCTCATGATGGCCAACGCCATGTCACTGCTGCAGTACCCCGCTGCCGCGGCCAATGCCGTCATGCTGCTGCTCCTGGTCCTGTTCATCGTCGCGGCCATGATGCGCATGGTCGATATCCGCAAGGAGCTGTGACGTGCAGCACGGCAAGCGCGGTCTCGCTTTCTGGCTCCTCGGCGCCTTCTTCTGTCTGTTCGTGCTGTTCCTCTACGGCCCGACGCTGACGATCCTCGTCCTGTCGTTCCAGGGGCCGTCCGGGGGGCTCACCTTTCCGATGAACGGCGTCTCGATCCATTGGTTCAAGAACCTGTTCGAGAAACAGATGGTCGGTGACTTCGCGGGGTCGCTTCAGCGCTCGATGATCCTGGGCGCCGCGACCATGCTGGTGACGGTGGTGGCGTCGTTCTCTGCGGGGCTCGCCTTCCGCGCACGCTTCCGCGGCTCCAGCATTCTCTTCTACCTTACCATCGCCAGCCTGATCGTGCCGTCGATCCTTATCAGCCTCGGCATCGGTCTCCTGTTCCGCGTGTTGGGATGGGATCCCGCCTGGTACAGTTCGGCCTTCGGCGCCCACCTCACCTGGACGCTGCCGTTCGGGCTCCTGATCATGTTCGCCGTCTTCAACCGCTTCGACCGGCGTTACGAGGAGGCGGCGCGCGACCTTGGCGCCACGCCTTGGCAGACGATCAGCCACGTCGTCATTCCGATCCTGCTGCCCAGCCTGATCGGTGTCGGCCTGTTCGGCTTCACGCTCTCCTATGATGAGTTTGCACGCAGCCTTTACACCTCGGGCACCTTCAACACGCTGCCGCTCGAGATCTACGGCATGACCACCAATGTGACGACGCCGGTACTCTATGCGCTGGGCACGGTGACCACGGGCGTCTCCTTTGCGGTGATCGCGCTCGCGCTCCTGTCGGTGACCTGGCTGCGCCGGCGCCGGGCACGCCACGGCAGCGACGCCGGCAAGGCCGCCTGAGGTGGTCCGTCGGACGCGGCTGCTGTGCCTGCCGACCGCCGGACCGAGCGATACGGCAGCACTTGCGGCCGCCATCGATGCCGGCGAGGTCGATCCCGCCGCCATCGTCGCCATCATCGGCAAGACCGAGGGCAATGGCTGCGTCAACGACTTCACCCGTGGCTACGCCACGCTGGCGCTGAAGCTCCTGCTGGCCGGGAAGCTTGGCTGCCCGCTGGCTGACATCGAAAAGCGGGTCGCCATCGTCATGTCGGGCGGCACGGAAGGCGGGCTGTCGCCGCACCTGCTGGTCTTCAGCCGGGAGGCCGCGCCCGCGGCCGCGATGGGTCCGAGACTGGCCATCGGCATCGGCCTCACGCGTGACTTCAAGCCCGAAGAGATCGGCCGCACGTCGCAGATCGAGGAGACCGCGTTGGCGGTGACGCTGGCGATGAAAGATGCTGGCATCGCGTCGCCGGCCGACGTCCATTTCGTCCAGATCAAATGCCCGCTCCTGACCAAGGAACGCATCGAGGAGGCGACCGGGGGTGGGCTCACCACGGCGACCGATGACGCGTATCATTCGATGGCCCTGTCGCGAGGGGCGTCCGCGCTGGGGGTCGCTCTAGCCTTGGGAGAGATCAGGGATGCACCCGAAGCGGCAATCTGCAACGACTGGTCGCTCTATTCCCGGGTCGCCAGTACCTCGGCTGGTGTCGAGCTGTTGCGCAACGAGATCGTGGTGCTGGGCAATGCGGCGGATTGGGTGGGTGACCTGGTAGTCGGCCATGACGTGATGAAGGACGCGATCGATGCCGATGCCGCGCGTCGTGTGCTGGCTGGGGTGGGCGGCGACGCCGTTGCCGTGCTTGCCAAGGCCGAAGCCTCTCCCTCGGGCGTGATTCGCGGCCGGCGGCACACCATGCTCGACGATAGCGACATCCATTCAACCCGCCACGCCCGTGCGCTGGTGGGCGGCGTGCTGGCGGGCGTCATCGGCGATACGATGCTCTATGTCTCGGGCGGGGCCGAGCACCAGGGACCGGCGGGGGGCGGCCCCGTCGCGATCATTGGGCGGGTGTGACCGGCTGGGCTAAGCTCCGCCGATGACCTCATCGGATCCCTATGCGAATCTCGGCGTTCGTCGCCGTATCAATGCCGCCGGCGCGCTGACGCGACTTGGCGGCGCCGTCATGGCGCCCGAGGTGATGGCGGCGATGGCGGCCGCCTCGCGCGCCTCTGTCGATATCGGCGAACTGCAGGATGCCGCGAGCACGCGTATTGCCGAGGCCACCGGAGCCGAAGCAGGACTCGTGACCACGGGCGCGGCGGCAGCACTTACCCTGGCGGCGGCGGCCTCGATCGCGCGCTGGGATGTTGCCAAGATGGCCGCGCTTCCGCACGCGGAGGGTTTTCCGCGCGATATCCTGATCCCGCGCACGCACCGCACCGGCTATGCCCACGCACTCGCGGCCGCGGGTGCGCGACTGGTCGATATCGGCCACAACGACCGGGGCACCGGCGCCGGCGTTCGCGGCCTCGAAGCCTGGGAGATCGAGACGGCGCTCACGCCATCGGTCGTGGCCATGGCCTTTTCGGTGAACGCCACCAGTATCGTCGACTTGCCGACCGCCATCGCTGTTTGCCGGGCCAACGGCATTCCCCTGATCGTCGACGCTGCGGCCCAATTGCCGCCCAAGGAGAACCTGCGCCGCTTCATCGCCATGGGGGTCGATCTCTTGGCCTTCTCCGGCGGCAAGGCGCTCGGCGGCCCGCAGGCCTCGGGCATCCTTGCCGGCCGCCGCGATCTCGTGGCCTCGGCGCTCCTGCAGCAGCTCGACATGGACGTGGCGCCCGAAACCTGGGTGCCGCCGCGGCTGGTCGACCGCGCCAACCTGCGCGGCGTGCCGCACCATGGCATCGGCCGCGGCTTCAAGGCCGGCAAGGAAGAAATTGTGGGTCTGCTGGCGGCGCTCGATCGCTTCGTCAAAGCCGACGATGCGGCCGACAACGCGGCCCTGGAGGCGCGACTGAAGAATATTGCCGCGGCGCTCGCGGGACTGGACGTCAAGCTGGTGCCGGCGCAGCAGACCGGGCGCGTGCCGGTGCTGGAGATCGCCATTGCCGATGCGCTCGCCGTGAGTGCCCGGCTGCAGCGCGGCGATCCGCCGGTCCATCTGTCTGAGCGACACGCAACGCGTGGCGTGCTGACGCTCGATCCCCAGGTGTTGTTGCCCGAGCACGACGCGCCGCTCGCGGCGGCGCTGCGGGCCGTGCTTACGGCGCCTTAGTCGACCGCGGCCTGACCCTCGTCGCGATAGGCCCAGCATTGATCCGGCGGCAGCGTCAGGGCGATCTCGCCATCGGCAGTGTGGCGGGCGGCGGTGCCCAACTCCAGGACTTCCAGGCGGTGACCGCCGAACTCGACATCGTACACAGTCTGCATGCCCTGGTAGCGGCGCTCGATGACGCGGCCGGAGAAGGCGTTGGCCGGGCCACGTTCGCCCAGTCGTACGTTCTCCGCGCGCAACGCCACGCGGGCCTTGTCGCCGGGACTGAGCTGTTGCGGCGTCCAAGCCTCAATGCGGCCGGCGGCGCCGAGATCGATGGTCGCCTGATCGCCCTTGCGTTCCAGGACCTTGCCCAGCAGCACGTTCGACGCGCCCGTGAAGTTCGCTACGAAGGAATCGGCCGGCCTGTTGTAGATCTCGGCGGGCGGCGCCATCTGCAGCAGCTTGCCCTCGCGCATGACGCCAATGCGGTCGCCGAGAACGACGGCTTCGGACTGGTCATGGGTGACGTAGAGGCCGGTCATGCCTGTCTGCTTCAGGATACGGCGCAACTCGTCGCGCAGTCGGACGCGCAGCTTGGCGTCGAGATTGGATAGCGGCTCGTCCAGCAGGATGAGTTGCGGGCGATAGACCAGGCTGCGGGCCAGCGCGACACGCTGCATTTGGCCGCCGGAGAGGAGGGTGGCCGAGCGGTCGGCGTATTCGCCGAGCCCCACCAGGTCGAGCGTCTCCTTGACCTTGGCGTCGATGTTGCCGCCCGATCCGTTGCGACGATGCTTCAGCGGATAGGCCACGTTCTGCCGCACCGTCATGTGCGGCCACACGGCATAGGACTGGAAGACCATGCCGATGTCGCGTTCGCGCGGGCTGACCAGCACGCCGCGCTCCGGCTCCGACACGACGCGCCCCCCGATGGAGATGCGGCCGCCCGTTGGATGCTCCAGCCCGGCCACGCAGCGAAGCGTCGTGGTTTTGCCGCAGCCCGAAGGGCCCAGCAGAACCACGATCTCGCCCGGCGGTACGTCGAAACTGACACCGTCCACGGCGGGTTTGCCCGCCGCGAACCGTTTCACGAGATTCTCAATGAGAAGTGCGGAGCTCACTGGCGGTAGCCGTAGATCTTGTTCCACTCCTCGAGCCAGGGCGTGCGCAGCTTCTCGAACTGCTCGAAGTTCGGCACCCAGACCTTGATCACCTTTGGATCCCAGCCCTTCGGGAAGGCCGGCGGCTCCTTGAGCGACGTGATGTTGCCGAGCTTGGCGATCTGGAAGGCCTGGCCTTCCTTGGACAGGCGCCAGTTCATGAACAGCTTGGCTGCATTGGGGCTCTTCGACGTCTTGGTGACGCCGTCGGCGTAGGGGATGATCGGCACGCCCTCGGGCGCAAAGATCGCCTCAGCCGGCGCCCCCTCGACGATCTTGGTGTAGATGATGTTGTAGAGTAGCGGGGCGATGGAGACCTCGCCGCGGACCAGCGCGTCGGAGAGCGGGGCGCCTGACGGATAGAGCGCGATACCGAGCTCGGCCTGCTTCTTCCAGTAGTCCTCGCCCAGCACCTGACGCTCGAACATCGTGCGGGTCCAGGTCGTGCCGCCCGACGGGCCGACGACCTGACCGATCATCTTGTTCTTGTACTCGGGCTTGGTGAGATCCATCCAGGTCTTGGGCGCGTTCTTCACCAGCGCGGTGTTGT
>CAMAYC010000011.1 GCA_945862125.1 Reyranella massiliensis 521 | reverse complement strand
CTTTTTAATCCAAACCAATTTGAACGAGGTTCGGTCGGAAAGAGACGGGACGCCTTCAGAGACCGAAAATCAGTGTCTGTTCAGTCTCCGTGGTTTGGTCGACTTCGCTAAACCCCTTTGAATACAAAAGGATTTCGGGCGCTCCATCGACGCCCGCGTGAGTTAGCGACGAGGTAATGGCGGAGAGGGTGGGATTCGAACCCACGGTACGCTTGCACGCACAACGGTTTTCGAGACCGTCCCGATCGACCACTCTGGCACCTCTCCGGGCGCCGGGTTATAGGCGGGAGAAATTGTCGGGGCAACTGCTTCGGCACGCGGGAGGAAGGCATGAAATTGCCGGAGAAAGGGCTCGCCTGGCCCGAGATAGAGGCCAAGCTGCAGGCCGCCAAGAAGGACGACTTCTCCTGGCGGGAAGGCCGGATGGCCGTCTATTACTATTACCTGGATGATGAATTGGCCGAGGTGCAGAAGCGCGCCTACGCGGCCTTCTGGACCGAAAACAGCCTCGGCAAACGCGCCTTTCCGTCGCTGGGGAAGCTCGAGAACGATGTCGTCGATTTCGGCCTGTCGCTGATGAACGCGCCCGACGATGCCGCTGGCACCTTCACCTCGGGCGGCTCGGAGAGCATCTTCCTCGCCGTCCAGACGGCGCGCGACTGGGCCCGCGCCACCAAGGGCATCGACACACCCAATTTCATCGTGCCGCGCACGGCCCATCCCGCCTTCAGCCGGGCCGGCCACGCACTCGGCATCGACGTGCGCCGGGTGCCCACCACGCGAAACGACTTCAAGGCCGACGTCGGGGCCATTGCCTCCAAGATCGACGACAACACGATCGGCCTCGTGGGATCGGCGCCCTGCTATCCGTTCGGCGTCTTCGACCCGATTCGCGAACTGGGCACGCTGGCACAATCGCGCGGCCTGTGGCTGCACGTCGACGCCTGCGTCGGCGGCTTCCTTTCGCCCTACGTAAAGCGCCTCGGCCATGCCGTGCCCGATTGGGATTTTTCGGTCCCGGGCGTCATGAGCATCTCGGCCGACCTGCACAAGCACGGCATGGCGGCCAAGGGCGCCTCGCTGATGCTGCTGCGCTCGAAGGAACTGAAGGAGACGCACCAGCTCTTTGATTTCCGAGAATGGGAGCGTGGTCCCTACGCCGCCTACACGATGCAAGGCACGCGGCCGGGCGGCGCCATCGCGGCCGCTTGGGCCACGCTCCAATACCTCGGCGACGAGGGCTATTTGCGCTGTGCCCGCATGATCATGGACAACAAGAAGGCGCTTATCGACGGCATCGGCCGCATTCCGGGACTGGCCGTGCTGGAGCCCAGCGAACTCTCGATCTTCGTCACCCGCTCGGCCGATCCGGCTCTGGACATCGGCGCGGTATCGGACGCCATGGGCACGCGCGGCTGGCTGATCGGCCGCCAGGTCGAGCCGGCCGGCATCCATATGCACCTGAACCCCAGCCACCAACGGATGGTGGGCGACTATCTGGGCGACCTTGCCTGGGCGGTGGGCCAGGCCCGGCAGAGCGGCGCGAAGTCCAGGCAGGCCGGGTCGACCTACTGACGGCCTCAAGGATGGGTGGGCTTCCCCGGAAATCGCCGATAAGCCCGCAAATCGGGCCCTTTGCGGCGTTGACTTGGGGGACTTCCTGCGTATATTCCGCCCTCTTCCGGCGGGTCACTCAGGCCCGCCGCGTTCTTTCGTGCTTTCCCGCATTTGGGCCTGGATCCGGCCGCTGCCCCTAGGGGTGGTGGAGGGGTTCCCCGGTTCGGGAGGCTTCAGTCAGGTGTCATCATGATCGCCGTTATCCGCACGGGTGGAAAACAATACAGAGTCGCCGCCGAAGACACGCTCACGGTCGAAAAGATCGAGGGCGAGGCGGGCGCCAAGATCGAGTTCACCGATGTGTTGATGGTGGGCGAGAAGGTTGGCGCGCCGACCGTGGCCGGCGCCAAGGTGCTGGGCTCGATCGTCAAGCAGGCCCGCGGCCCGCACCTGATCGTCTTCAAGAAGCGCCGCCGCCAGAATTCGCGGCGCAAGAACGGTCATCGTCAGGATCTGACGGTGGTCAAGATCGAACAGATCGTCGCCTAACCTCATCATCCATTAGGGCGACCGGAGTAGAACGATGGCACATAAGAAAGCAGGCGGCTCCTCGCGCAACGGCCGCGATTCGGCCGGCAAGCGTCTGGGCGTGAAGCGCTTCGGCGGACAGAAGGTCCTGTCGGGCAACATCCTGGTCCGCCAGCGCGGCACCAAGATGAATGCCGGCGAGAACGTCGGCATCGGCCGCGACCACACGCTGTTCGCCACCGCCCCGGGCATCGTCACGTTCCGCAAGCGGACGGGCGGCAAGGTCGAGGTGAACGTGTTCCCGGCGCCGGCATTGGCCGCCGAATAGCCGTCCCCATCCAATCGAAATTCGAAGGGGGAGCGGTCAACCGTTCCCCCTTTTCATTTCTGGACACACCATCATGAAGTTCCTCGACCAGGCCAAGATCTACGTCCGCTCCGGCAACGGTGGCGCGGGATCGGGAAGCTTTCGCCGCGAGAAGTTCATCGAGTATGGCGGCCCCGACGGCGGCGATGGCGGGCGCGGCGGTGACGTCGTGCTCGAATGCGTCGACGGCCTCAACACGCTGATCGACTACCGCTATGCCCAGCACTTCAAGGGCGAGACCGGCCATCACGGCATGGGCGCCCAACGCACCGGCGGCAAGGGCAAGGATGTCGTGCTGCGCCTGCCGCGCGGCACGCAGGTTTTCGCCGAGGACAACGAGACCCTGCTGGTCGACCTCACCACCGTCGGACAGCGCGTCATCCTGGCCAAGGGCGGCGACGGCGGCTACGGCAACCTGCACTACAAGAGTTCGACCAACCGTGCGCCACGCCGGGCCGACAAGGGCTGGCCGGGTGAGGAGCGCTGGGTGTGGCTGCGGCTCAAGCTGATCGCCGACATCGGCCTGATCGGCCTGCCCAACGCCGGCAAGTCCACCTTCCTGTCGACCAACTCAAATGCCCGGCCCAAGATTGCCGACTATCCGTTCACCACCCTTCATCCCGGCCTCGGCGTGGTGAAGGTGGGCGAGCGCGAGTTCGTGATGGCCGATATTCCCGGTCTGATCGAGGGCGCACATGAAGGCGCCGGCCTCGGCACGCGCTTCCTGGGCCATGTCGAGCGCTGCCGCGCGCTGCTGCATCTCGTCGACGGCACCCAGGACGATGTCGGCGATGCCTACCGAACGGTTCGCGCCGAACTGCGCGCCTACGGCGGCAACCTCGCGCGCAAGAAGGAGATCGTGGCACTCAACAAGACCGACGCCATGACCGCCGAGGACATCGAGGCCAAGCGCGCCAAGCTCGCCAAGGTGAGCCGCAAGACGGTGCACGTGATCTCCGCTGTCGCGGGCCATGGCGTGCAGCCCCTGCTCCACGAGCTGATGAAGCTGGTCGAAAAGCAGCGCGATACCGGCGCCAGTTCGGGCAAGGAAGCGGCATGAGCCCGCTGGCCAGCTCGAAACGGCTGGTCGTCAAGATCGGCTCGTCGATACTGGTCGATGAAGCCAAGGGCGAAATTCGCCACGACTGGCTGAAAGCCCTGACCGACGACGTGGCGCGTCTGCACAAAGCCGGCTGCGAGGTGGTGCTGGTGTCGTCGGGCGCCATTCGCCTCGGCCGCACGCATCTGAAGCTGGCCCCGGGAGCGCTCAGGCTCGAGGAGAGCCAGGCTGCGGCCGCCACCGGCCAGATCCAACTCGCCCATGCCTACCAGGCGGCACTGGCGCGCCACGGCATCACGGTGGCGCAGGTCCTGCTGACGCTCGACGATTCCGAGGAGCGCCGCCGCTACCTCAACGCGCGCCAAACCATGGCGACTCTGCTCGGCCTGAAAGCCGTGCCGGTAATCAACGAGAACGACACGGTGGCGACCGACGAGATCCGCTTCGGCGACAACGACCGCCTGGGCGCGCGCGTGGCCGAAATGATCTCCGCCGATACTCTCGTGCTGCTGTCGGACGTCGACGGCCTCTACACCGGCGATCCCCGCAGCGACGCGGCTGCAAAATTCATTCCCGAGATCCGCGAGATCACGCCGGAGATCGAGGCGATGGCGGGTGTTGCGGCGTCCGAGATGTCGAATGGCGGCATGGTGACCAAGCTGATGGCCGGGCGCATCGCCATGGCCGCGGGCTGCCGCATGGCCATCGCCGATGGCCGGCCGGTCGGCGCGCTGGGCGCCCTGATCGACGCCAGGGCGCGCTGCAGCTGGTTCCTGCCCGAGGCCTCGCCTTTGTCAGCGCGCAAGAAGTGGATCAAGGGCTCGCTCAAGACCGCCGGTGCGCTGACCGTCGATGACGGTGCCGTCCGGGCGCTGTCGGCGGGCAAGAGCCTGTTGCCGGCCGGCGTTACCACCATCGAAGGCGAGTTCAAGCGAGGCGATGTGGTCGACGTAAAGGACCGCTCCGGCCGCGTGCTCGCGCGCGGGCTGGTGGCCTATGCCGCCGAGGATGCCCGCCGCATCGCCGGCCGCAAGAGCGCGGAAATCGAGCGCTTGCTTGGCTTCCGAGGCCGCGACGAGATCGTCCATCGCGACGACCTCGTGGTCGAGTGAGCGCCGGCAAGGCATACTGGAGCGGCCGATGAACGTGCAGACCAAACCCACCGAAGATGCCGTCGCGATCGTGGCCGAACTCGGCCGGCGCGCGAAGGGTGCCGCCGTCGCGCTGCGCAATGCCGGCACCGCGTCCAAGAATCGCGCACTCGTCGAAGCCGCCCGGCTGATCCGCGGCGACAAGGCTGCGATCCTCGCCGCCAACGCCAGGGACATCGCCGCGGCCCAGGCAGCCGGCATGACGTCGGCCCTGCAGGACCGCCTGCTGCTGAACGATGCGCGTGTCGAAGCCATGGCCAAGGGGCTTGACGACATCGCGGCCCTACCCGATCCGGTCGGCGCCAAGATCGAGGAGTGGACCCGGCCGAACGGGCTCGTGATCAGCCGCGTGCGCGTGCCGATCGGAATCATCGGCGTGATTTACGAAGCCCGCCCCAATGTCACGGCCGATGCCGGCGCGCTCTGCATCAAGTCGGGCAATGTCGTGGTGCTGCGCGGCGGGTCGGACAGTTTTCATTCCTCGCGCGCCATCGTCGAGCTGCTGCGCCGTGCGCTGGCGGCGGCCGGCCTGCCCGAGGATTGCGTGCAGCTCGTTCCCACCACCGACCGGGCCGCCGTGGGCGAGATGCTGCGCGCCATGGACTGGCTCGACCTGATCGTGCCGCGCGGCGGACGTTCGCTGATCGACCGCGTCACCCAGGAAAGCCGCGTGCCGGTGCTGCGCCACTACGACGGCATCTGCCACGTCTATGTCGACCATGATGCCGACATCGCCATGGCCCGCGATCTCGTGGCCAACGCCAAGATGCGCCGCGTCAGCGTTTGCGGCGCCGCCGAGACGCTGCTGATCGACCGCGCCGCGCTCGACACCCATCTCATGCCCGTGCTGACCAAGCTGCACGAACTCGGCTGCGAAGTGCGCGGCGACGGTGAAGTCCGCAAACGCGACACCGCGGCACTGCCCGCCACTGAAAAGGATTGGCGCACGGAATACCTGGCACCGGTCATCGCGGTCGCCACGGTCGACGGTGTCGACGGTGCCATCCGGCATATCGCCACCTACGGCAGCCAGCATACCGAGACGATCGTGACGGACAACGAGGTCACGGCGGCGCGCTTCCTGGACGAGGTCGACAGCGCCATCGTCATGCACAACGCCAGCACCCAATTCGCCGACGGCGCCGAGTTTGGCCTCGGCGCGGAGATCGGGATCTCGACCAACCGCATGCACGCGCGCGGGCCGGTCGGGCTGGTCGAGCTCACCACCTACAAGAACATCGTGCGCGGCAAGGGCACCTTGCGTCCGTGACGACCGCACATCATCCGATGCCCGGCGTGTCGCGCGACACGACGCGCCGCATCGGCCTCCTGGGCGGTTCGTTCAATCCGGCCCATGAAGGCCATCGCCACATCAGCCTGGAGGCGCTGCGGCGCCTCGACCTCGACGAGGTCTGGTGGCTGGTCTCTCCGCAGAACCCGCTGAAGAGCGACGACGGCATGGAGCCGCTGCCGACCCGCGTGGCGCGTGCGCGCCAGCTTGCCCGTCACCCGCGCATCCGGGTCGATGCGCCCGAGCTGGTGCTCGGCACGCGCTATACGCTCGACACGGTGCGGGCGCTGCGCAGGCTCTATCCGCGTGCACAGTTCGTCTGGATCATGGGCGCCGACATCCTGCCCCAGCTTGTACACTGGCTTGGCTGGCGCGATCTCTTCGCTGCGATCCCGATCGCCGCCTTCGCGCGGCCGGGCTGGAGCTATCCGGCCCTGGCCGCCGCAGCCCCGCGCGCCTTTGCCCGTTATCGGCTGGCGGCCGGCGAGGAGCGCCGCCTCGCCTCTTGCGAACCGCCGGCCTGGTGCTTTATCCCGAGCCGACTGGACAATCACTCGGCCACGGCGATCCGCGCCGTCCGGCCACGACGAACCCGAGCGAAAGGACCGACCATCTCCGATCAAAATTCCTCCACGGGAGCCCGGCAGCTTCCCGACCGGAGCAAAGCCTCCACCGCGTTGCTCGCCCTCGCCCGGCACTCTCTGGAAGAAGACAAGGCCGAGGACGTCGTCGTCATCGACCTCAAGGGCAAATCCGCGTTCGCCGACTACATGGTGATCGCCTCGGGCCGTTCGACCCGGCAGGTCGTGGCCATCGCCGAACATCTCGCCGACCGGCTGAAACAGGCCGGCCATGGCTACATCCCGGTCGAGGGCAAGCAGACCGGCGACTGGGTGCTGGTCGATGGCGGCGACGTCGTCGTCCACATCTTCCGCCCCGAACCCCGTGCCTTCTATGCCCTCGAGAAGATGTGGGCCCTGGAGGAAGAAGCTGAGTCCAAGCCGGCGAAGCCCAAGACCGCGCGGGCGCGGCGCCCCAAGAAGCCGGCGTGAAACTGCTGATCGCCGCCATCGGCCGCGCCGCACGCGGGCCGGAGCGCGATCTCTATGAGCATTACGCCGCTCGAATCCGCTGGCCGCTGACGCTCCGCGAACTCGAGGAGAAGCGGAAGCTGCCGCCAGCCCAGTTGATCCAGCGCGAGAGCGAACTGTTGCTGGACGCCGTGCCGTCCAAAGCCACCCTTGTCGCGCTCGATCGTCGCGGCAAGGTGCTCGACAGCGAGGCCTTCGCCGGCCGGCTCGAATCCTGGCGTGACAATTCCGTTTCGGATATCGCCTTCCTGATCGGAGGGGCCGATGGACACCCCGAATCCCTGTTGAAAAAGACCGCTTTGGTGCTGTCATTTGGCGCCATGACCTGGCCCCACCTGCTCGCCCGGGCCATGCTGGCCGAGCAACTCTACCGCGCCCAGCAGCTCCTCGCCGGCCACCCCTATCACCGCGCCTGAGCGGGGGCCTGAGATGGTGTCGATTTTGCCTCTGTTCTGACGAAAAACCGGGGCTACATTGGCATCCATGCACAGTCGTTTCCGGTGGCCTGCCGCCGCCCTCGCCGCCGCCGCCCTGGCCGTGGTTTCCGCCGCCGCCCTGGCCCAGACCACGCCGTCCGCCAAGCCGCCGGTCAAGCCGGTGCGCAACGTTCCCTACGTGTCGATCTCGGGCGTGGACGGCAAGCAGCGCCACTACGAGACCAACGCCATTCCGTTGCTGTTCAACCGGGCCTGCTTCGGCTGGCGGATGTACCTCGGCGGCCCGAACCGAGTCGTTTCCCTGACCGAGGTGCTGACGACCTCGCAGCCGGCCGAGCAGGTAATCGCCGGCCCCGAAACCGAAGTGAGCGCCGACAAGACCCGGGCGACGACACGCATGCTCGAGACCGTGCAGGACGGCGTCCTGCAGCGGTCCTGGTGCATTATTCCCGGCGATCCACCGGGTACCTATACTTACGACATCAGCATCGACGGCGAGCCGCGCGGCGAGTTCGTGTTCTGCGCCATCGAGGTGCCGGACCAGAATCCCAACACCGACCCGCGCGACCTCAACTGCCCCAACAAGTTCAACGCAGTCGAGCGCGAGCGATCGCGCGCCGGCAAGGCCGGCTGATGCCCGCTTCCCAGCGTCCGCGGCCGGCTGTCCTCTGCATCCTCGACGGCTGGGGCCATCGCCCGGACCCCAAGGACAATGCCATTCTCGATGCCCGCACGCCCAACTACGACAGGTTGATCGCGACCTGCCCGCAGGGCCTGATCGACGCGTCGGAGACCTTCGTCGGGCTGCCCAAGGGCCAGATGGGCAACTCCGAGGTCGGCCATATGAATCTCGGCGCCGGCCGCGTCGCCGTGCCGGACCTGCCGCGGATCGACAACGCCATCGAGGACGGATCGCTCGCCCGGAATCCGGCGCTGGCCGAACTTTTGGCCACGCTGAAGAAGACCGGCGGCACTTGCCATCTGATGGGGCTCGCGTCGCCGGGTGGCGTGCATGCGCACCAGGATCATCTGGTCGTGCTCGCCAACCTTGTCGCCGGTGCCGGCGTCCCGGTGGCGATCCATGCCTTCCTCGACGGCCGCGACATGCCCCCACGCAGCGCGCTCGAATGCGCCGCGCACGTCGAAGCCGGCCTGAAGCCCGGCCTGCCGATCCGCTTCGCGACCGTCTCCGGGCGCTTCTATCCGATGGACCGGGACAAGCGCTGGGATCGCGTGGCGCTCGCCTACGACGCGATGGTCGATGGCAAGGGAGAACCCGCCACGACGCCCAAGCAGGCGATCGACAGGGCGTACGCCACCGGCCTCGACGACGAATTCGTGAAACCGACGGTGATCCAGGGCTATGCCGGCATGAAGGACGGCGACGGCGTCCTGATGTTCAACTACCGCTCCGACCGTGCCCGCGAGATCCTGACGGCCCTGCTCGATCCGTTGTTCGACGGTTTCAAGCGCTCCAGGTTCGTGACGTTCGCCGCAGCCGCCGGCATGGTCGAGTATTCGGCTGCCCTCAACCCCCTCCTCAAAGCGCTGTTTCCGCCCGAAGTGATCAAGATGGGCCTGGGCGAGACGATCTCGAAAGCCGGCCTGAAGCAGTTGCGTATCGCCGAGACGGAAAAGTACGCGCACGTCACGTTCTTCTTCAACGGCGGCGAGGAGCGTGTGTTCGACGGCGAGGAGCGGATCCTCGTGCCCTCACCCAAGGTCCAGACCTACGACCTGAAGCCGGAGATGAGTGCCCCGGAAGTGACCGACAAGCTCGTCGAGGCGATCGGCTCGGGCAAGTTCGACCTGATCGTGGTGAATTATGCCAACACAGACATGGTCGGCCACTCCGGCGTCCTGGCCGCCGCCGTGAAGGCCGTGGAAGCGGTCGATGCCTGCCTCGGCAGGCTGATGGCCGCGGTCAGCAAGGCCGGTGGCGTCATGCTCGTCACCGCCGACCACGGCAATGCCGAACAGATGTTCGATGAGAAATCCCACCAGAAGCACACCCAGCACACGTTGAATCGGGTCCCGGCACTGCTGTTCAACGCCCCTGCCGCGGTCCATTCGCTCACTGATGGCAAATTGGCCGATGTCGCCCCCACGCTGCTGGCCCTGATGGGCGTGCCGCAGCCTGCGGAAATGACCGGGAAATCGCTGCTCTCCGAGGCTTCGCGGCCGGCCATCCTGGCCGCGCCCCATGCCACCATTGCCGCCTCGGCCTGATTTGTGAAGCTTCGTGACCGCCCGCGCCTTGATCCTGCCAAAGACCGACCTGTATCTTCGTCCCAACATTTGAACCCCCGAGTCGTCTGTCCGGTCCCGGCCAGCGGCATTCCCCTGAAAGCAGTCCAATGACCCGTTTGCGCATCGCTTCCGCCGCCGCGATCCTGGCTTTCCTGGCCGTTCCCATCGCCCTGCCGGCGTGGTCCCAGGACAAGGCCGCCCCCGCCAAGCCCGCGGCCGGCGACAAGAGCGAGCTCTATCAGCAGCTCAATCTGTTCGGCGACGTGCTGGAACGCGTGCGGCGCGACTATGTCGAGCCGGCCGACGAGAAGACGCTGATCGAGAACGCCATCAACGGCATGCTGTCGGCGCTCGACCCGCACTCGAGCTACATGAACCCCAAGACCTACAAGGACATGCAGGTCCAGACCAAGGGCGAGTTCGGCGGACTGGGCATCGAGGTCACGATGGAGAACGGCGTCATAAAAGTGGTGTCGCCGATCGACGACACGCCTGCTTCCAAGGCCGGCATCCTGCCAGGCGACCTGATTTTTGCCCTCGATGGCGAGCCGGTCCAGGGGCTGACGCTCCAGGAGGCGGTGGAACGCATGCGCGGCAAGGTCGGCACGCCGATCAAGATCTCGATCCGCCGCGCCGGCAAGGACCCGTTCGACGTCTCGCTGACGCGCGAGACCATCAAGGTGAAGTCGGTGCGCTACCGCCTGGAAGGCGGCGACATCGGCTATATCCGCGTCACCTCCTTCACCGAGCAGAGCACCTCGGGTGTCCTCGACGCCGTCGAGAAGCTCAAGAAGGAAGCCGGCACCAAGCTCAAGGGATTCATCCTCGACCTGCGCAACAACCCCGGCGGCTTGCTCGACCAGGCGATCGCCATGTCGGATGCCTTCCTCGACAAGGGCGAGATCGTCTCGGTCAAGGCGCGCAAGAGCGAGGACGTGCAGCGTTGGAATGCCAAGCCCGGCGACGTCACCGGCGGCCTGCCGATCGTCGTGCTGGTGAACGGCGGTTCCGCGTCGGCCTCCGAAATCGTGGCGGGCGCACTGCAGGATCACAAGCGCGCGATCATTCTCGGCACCCGGACCTTCGGCAAGGGCTCGGTGCAGACGATCATGCAGGTCACTGGCGGCGGCGCCATCCGGCTCACCACGGCGCTCTACTTCACGCCGTCGGGCCGCTCGATCCAGAAGGAAGGCATCAAGCCCGATATCGACGTCGAACAGGCCAAGATCGAGACCCTGGCGCCGCGCGCCGGCTTCCGCGAGGAAAACCTGCGCCGCTCGATCACCAATCCGAACGACAAGCCGGCGGACGCCAAGCCCGAAGCGGCCAAGCCTGAAGCGCCCAAGCCTGAAGCGCCCAAGCCCGAGGCCGCCAAGCCTGGCGACAAGAAGGATGAGAAGCCGGCTGCGAGCACGACACCGGTCCCGTCGGGCGATCCCGACGAGCCGCCGAAGGAGGCCGTGGCCGATTATCAACTCCTGCGGGCGGCCGACCTGATCCGCGGCATCTCGCTCTACAGCAAGCGCGGTGACTGAGCCGCCGGCGGCGGAGTGATGCCATGGCGACCGCCGGCCGAAAGACCGGCAAGCACCGGGCGAATGGCGGCCTGATCGCCGCCTATTCGCTCGTTCTCGGTCTGGTGGCCGTTTCCGCTCTGCTGGCCTTCGGTCTCGGCAGCGGCGCACCGGAGGCGGCTGAGCCATCGGTGCAGACTGCGGCCAGCCTCGAAGTCGGATCGCCCCGCAAGGTGCTCGCACTGAAGCTGCCGCCAAGGCTGGCACCGCCGGCCTTTCGAGCCCTGGCGCCGGCCGAGAGCGCCGACATGGTTGAAGTGACCGCAGACGGGCTTCGCTTGCCGCGCATTTCGTCCGGCGGCTGGATGCCCTGGATCGCCAACTCTCGGCGTTTCGATCCCTCCGGTCCGCCGGCCCGCATCGGATTGTTGATGATCGATGTCGGCGCCAGCGAACCGCTGATGCGGCGCGCGATCGAGGAATTGCCCGGCGAGGTCAGCCTCGCCTTCCTGCCCGGCACGCCCGACCTGCCGCGTTGGCTCGGACGGGCGCGGGAACACGGCCACGAAACCTATCTCATGTTGCCGGCCGACGATGCGAGTGGCCTCGCCGAACGCGGACTGAAGCCGATCGAGACCTCGGCCGATACGCCCGAGAACCTCCGCCGGCTGCGCATCGCGATGGCGCGTGGCGAGGGCTATGTCGGCTTCGTCCTGCGCTCGCCGGGGCCGGTACCACGGTCGGAAGCGACGCTCCGGCCGTTGATCAGGGAGATCGCCGATCGAGGCCTTGCCGTGGTCGAGATCAACCCGACTCCTGAGACGGCGATCGTCCATCGCCTCACCGTCGAACTGGGCACGGGCTATGCACGCAGCACCAACATCCTTGACTACAAGCTGGCAAGCGACGGCGTCGCCGGATCCCTCGACCGTCTCGTCGCCTGGATCGGCGAAAGTGAACCGGAACGCACGCCGCGCCATGCCTTCGGCGTGATGCAGCCCAACAACGAGACCATCGATGCCGTCGCGGCCTGGTACAAGCGGCAGGCTATACCGACCACTGTTTCCCTGGTGCCGATCATCGGCCATTTCGAATGCCGCACGGCCTGCATGGCGCGCGTGGCCGCCCAGTCAGCGCAGCTCCGCCCATGATCGCGGAACGGCCCGAACTCTACCGGCCGAACGTCGGCCTGATGCTGATCGCGGCCGACCGCCGCGTCTTCGTCGGCCGCCGCGCAAAGGAACCCGATGCCTGGCAGATGCCCCAGGGCGGGGTAGACGACGGCGAGAGTCCGGTCGAAGCCGCCTGCCGCGAACTCAAGGAGGAAGTCGGCACGGCGAAGGCGCTGTTGCTGCGCGAGAGCGCCAGGTGGATCGCCTACGAGGTGCCGGAAGAGCGGCGCCCGGCCCACTGGAAAGGCAAGTGGCACGGCCAGGCGCAGAAATGGTTTGCCCTCGCCTTCACTGGATCCGATGCCGACATCGACATCGCCGCGCACGACCGGGAATTCGAGGCTTGGCGATGGGTGCCGGCGCGCGACCTTCCGACACTGATCGTGCCCTTCAAGCGGCCGGTCTATGAAGCGGTGCTGGCGGAATTCGCCGATTTGGTCGAATAGAAGCCTAGGCGCCTGACGCGGCGAGGCGGCTTGCGTTGCGGCGGAGAAACCAGAGGCCGACCCTGGTCAGCAAGGCATTCAACCGGCCCTGCGGCTGCAACCCGACGGCTTTCAGGATCATCGCCATGGCGCGCTGGACATGGGTCTGGCGGTAAAGCGGATAGGCGCGCCGGGCGTAGGCGCGCATGTAGCGCTTGCGGTCGTAGACCGACTCGGCGGGTTCGTTGGCCGCGAAATAGGCATAAGCGAGTTCGTCGTCCTCGCTCTCCTTGAGGCGGCCCCAGCCGATGCGGAGCCGGCCCCAGCGGCTGAGGCGATCGCGCTGCAGGCAGCGACGCAGATGCTCATAGAAGAGCTTGTAGTGGCGAAACTCATCGGCGGCGATCTTGGCGCAGACCTGCTTCAGGACCGGCTCGGCAGTGGCATCCTTGAGCGCGCTGTAATAGGAACTGGTGCCCGTCTCGACGATGCAGCGCGCCATCATCTCGCCGGCCTGGCTGCCGCGCACCGAACTCTCGATGTCGAGCGGCAGCTTGTAGCCGTCGCGGAAGCGCTGGAAGGCGGCGTCGAAATCCCAGGCCGGATCGGCAAGCTTCGCCCAGCGGCCGAGCGCCATGCCATGCTGCACTTCTTCCACGACCCAGGTGTCGACCGCTGCCATGAACTGCGGATCGTCGGCGAAGACGCGGGCGAGGTAGATGCCGTAGTCGCTGCCGTTCCTCTCCACCAGGGCCGCTGCCTTGATGTTGCGCAGGATCTCCGGATCGACCTTCGACGCGTCGAAGCGATCCCAGGCGATCGTTTCGAGTGTCCAGTTACCCATGATCGAGAACCCTCGGCGGTCTGTCGCTTCAGAGTAATAAAGCGGCCCCCGGCCCGGCCTTCAAGGGCCGGTCGGTGCACATCTGGACAGAAAGTTGCGCGGCGACCCGAAGGTCAGCGGCTGGCGTAGTAGGCCTGGGCCCGCCGCAAGTCCTTGGCAACAGACAGGTTTTTCTGGGCAGTGGCCTTTTCGGCCTCGGTCGCGGCGTCCGTCAGCTCGCGCTCGGCGGCGCGCTCACGTTCGGCCAGCTGCTCGGGCGTGACCGATTCGAACGGCAACGCCTCGTCGGCCAGCACCGTGCAGCGCTCGGGTGTCACCTCGGCGAAGCCGCCGACGACCAGGAACCGCTGCTCGGCCTTGCTGCCCTGGTAGACCTCGAGCACGCCCGGCCGGACGGTCGAGATCAGGGGCGCATGGCCATGAAGGACGCCGAAGTCGCCCTCGCTGCCCGGCACCACGACCATGTCGGCCTCGGTCGCGAGCAGCTCGCGCTCGGGCATGACCAGCCGGAAGTTGACCTTGGCCATCGGCTCAGGCCGCCTCGGCCGCGAGCTTCTTGGCCTTGGCGACGGCCTCGTCGATGGTGCCAACCATGTAGAAGGCCGACTCCGGCAGGTCGTCGTACTCGCCGGCGACGATCGCCTTGAAGGCCTTGATCGTGTCCTCGAGCTTCACGAACACGCCGGGCGTGCCGGTGAAGACTTCGGCGACATGGAACGGCTGGCTGAGGAACCGCTGCATTTTGCGGGCGCGGGTCACGACCAGCTTGTCCTCTTCGGAGAGCTCGTCCATGCCCAGGATGGCGATGATGTCCTGCAGCGACTTGTACTGCTGCAGGACGCGCTGCACCGAGCGGGCGACGTTATAGTGCTCCTCGCCGACGATGCGCGGATCGAGCATGCGCGAGGTCGAGTCGAGCGGATCGACGGCCGGGAAGATGGCCTGCTCGGCGATCGAGCGGCTGAGCACCGTCGTCGCGTCCAAGTGGGCGAACGAAGTGGCGGGCGCCGGGTCGGTCAAGTCGTCGGCGGGCACGTAGATGGCCTGCACCGAGGTGATCGAGCCCTTCTTGGTCGAGGTGATACGCTCCTGCAGCGCGCCCATGTCGGTCGACAGCGTCGGCTGATAGCCCACCGCCGACGGGATGCGACCCAGCAGCGCCGACACTTCCGAGCCGGCCTGGGTGAAGCGGAAGATGTTGTCGACGAAGAACAGCACGTCCTGGCCTTCGGCGTCGCGGAAATACTCGGCAACGGTGAGGCCCGACAGCGCGACGCGGGCGCGGGCGCCCGGCGGCTCGTTCATCTGGCCGTACACCAGGGCCACCTTGGAGCCCGGACCGTCGAGCTTGATGACGCCGCCCTCGATCATCTCGTGATAGAGGTCGTTGCCTTCGCGGGTGCGCTCGCCGACGCCGGCGAATACCGACACGCCGCCGTGGGCCTTCGCGACATTGTTGATCAGTTCCATGATCGTCACGGTCTTGCCGACACCGGCGCCGCCGAACAGGCCGATCTTGCCGCCCTTGGCGTAGGGCGCGAGCAGGTCGATGACCTTGATGCCGGTGACCAGGATCTGCGCTTCCGTCGACTGATCGACGAAGTCGGGCGCGCTGCGATGGATCGGCAGGGTGGTCTTGTGGCCGACCGGGCCACGCTCGTCGACCGGCTCGCCGATGACGTTCAGGATGCGGCCGAGCGTCTCGGGACCGACCGGCATGGCAATCGGGGCGCCCGTGTCGACCGCCTTTTCGCCACGCACCAGGCCGTCCGTGGTGTCCATGGCGATGGTGCGAACTTCGGACTCACCCAGGTGCTGGGCGACTTCCAGCACGATCAGGCGGCCGTCGGCATTGACGTGCAGGGCGTTCAGAATGTGCGGCAGATCGGCGTCGAAGCGCACGTCGACGACCGCGCCCGTGATCTGGGTGATCGTGCCGATGTTGTTGGTGGCCATGAGACGGATCCCTTTCCTTCGATTACTGTCAGCGCGCGGCCTAGACGGCCTCGGCGCCCGAGATGATCTCGATGAGTTCCTTGGTGATGGAGGCCTGACGCGAGCGGTTCATCTGCAGCGTCAGTTTCTTGATGACATCGCCGGCATTGCGCGAAGCATTGTCCATCGCCGTCATCTGCGAGCCGTAGAAGCTCGCCGCGTTCTCCAGGAGGACACGGAAGATCTGGACCGTGAGATTGCGCGGCAGCAGGTCGGCAAGGATCTCGCCCTCGTCGGGCTCGAACTCGTAGATCGCGCCGCCCATGGTGGCGGGCGCCGCGGTCGCGCGAGTCTCGGGGGCCGGCGGCGGAATGAGCTGCTGGCGGGTGACAATCTGGGTCATCGCCGACTTGAACTGATTGAAGACGACGGTGGCAACGTCGAACTCACCGGCGGCGAACATCTCCATGACACGCGCCGTCACCTTGTGGGCGTCGGCGAACGACAGGCGAGGACGGCCGAGATCGGTGATCGTCTCTACGATGTGACTGCCGAAGTCGCGGCGCAGCTGCTCGCGACCCTTGCGGCCGACGCACATGATCTTGACCGTCTTGCCCTCGGCCAGCAGCGCGCGGATATAGCGCCGCGCCTCGCGGACGATCGTGCTGTTGAAGCCGCCACACAGGCCGCGGTCGGCAGTGGCGACGATCACGAGGTGGACCTGATCGGAGCCGGTGCCTGCCAGCAGGCGCGGGCCGGTGCCGCCTTTGAAGCTGGCGCTCAGCGAAGCCAGGATCTTGTCCATGGCTTCGGCATAGGGCCGGGCCGCCATGGCCTGCTCCTGGGCGCGTCGCAGCTTGGCCGCGGCGACCATCTTCATGGCCTTGGTGATCTTCTGCGTCGATTGAACGCTTCGGATCCTGAGGCGGTAGGTTTTGAGGCTGGGCATCGAAAACCTGCGGAGGCTTAGGCGAACTTCTTAACGAAGTCGGCGAGGAACGCCTTCAACTTGTCGTCGGTCTCCTTGGTGATCTCACGCTTCTCGCGGATCGACGCCAGGATCGTGCCCTCGGCGCGCAAGGTGTCGAGCACCTGACGCTCGAAGTCGCCGACGCGCGCCACCGGCAGCGTGTCGAGGAAGCCGCGGGTGCCGCAGTAGAGCGACACGACCTGCTCTTCGATCACCATCGGCACGTACTGGCCCTGCTTCAGCAGCTCAGTGAGGCGCTGGCCGCGCGCGAGCAGGCGCTGGGTCGAGGCGTCGAGGTCCGAGGCGAACTGGGCGAAGGCCGCCATTTCACGGTACTGCGCCAGCTCGAGCTTGATGGTGCCGGCAACCTGCTTCATGGCCTTGATCTGCGCCGCCGAGCCCACTCGGCTGACCGACAGGCCGACGTTAATCGCCGGACGGATGCCCTGATAGAAGAGCTCGGTCTCAAGGAAGATCTGGCCGTCGGTGATCGAGATCACGTTGGTCGGAATGTAGGCCGAGACGTCGCCGGCCTGCGTCTCGATGATCGGCAGCGCCGTCAGCGAGCCCGAGCCGTTCTTCTCATTCAGCTTGGCGGCGCGCTCGAGCAGCCGCGAATGGAGATAGAACACGTCGCCGGGATAGGCTTCGCGGCCCGGCGGACGACGCAGCAGCAGCGACATCTGGCGGTACGACACCGCCTGCTTGGAAAGATCGTCATACACGATCACGGCATGCATGCCGTTGTCGCGGAAATACTCGCCCATGGCGCAGCCGGTGTAAGGCGCCAGGAACTGCATCGGCGCCGGGTCGGACGCGGTGGCGGCAACGACGATCGAGTATTCCAGCGCGCCGTTGTCCTCGAGCGTCTTCACGATCTGCGCGACCGTCGAGCGCTTCTGGCCGATGGCGACATAGACGCAGTAGAGCTTGCGGCTCTCGTCGCCGCTCTTGTTGATCGTCTTCTGGTTCAGGAAGGTGTCGATCGCGACGGCGGTCTTGCCGGTCTGGCGATCGCCGATGATCAGCTCGCGCTGGCCGCGGCCGACGGGAACCAGCGCATCGACGGCCTTGAGGCCGGTCTGCATCGGCTCATTCACCGACTTGCGCGGAATGATGCCGGGCGCCTTCACTTCGACGAGCCTGCGCTCGGTCGAGGCGATCGGGCCCTTGCCGTCGATCGGATTGCCGAGACCGTCGACCACGCGGCCGAGCAGGCCCTTGCCCACCGGGACGTCGACGATCGTGCCGGTGCGCTTGACGATGTCGCCTTCGCGGATGGTGCGGTCTTCGCCGAAGATCACGACGCCGACATTGTCGCTCTCGAGGTTGAGCGCCATGCCCTTGATGCCGCCGGGGAACTCGACCATCTCGCCGGCCTTGACGCTGTCGAGGCCATAGACGCGCGCGATGCCGTCACCGACGGAGAGGACCTGACCGACCTCGGCCACTTCGGCTTCGGTGCCGAAGTTGGCGATTTGCTGCTTGAGGATGGCCGAGATTTCGGCGGCACGGATATCCATTTAGGCAACTCCCTTCATGGCAAGCTGCAGGCGCTGCAGTTTGCTTCGGATAGACGAATCGAACAGACGCGAACCGACCTTCACGACGAGACCGCCGAGAATGTCGGGTTCGACGCGCGCGTCGACGGAAACCTTGGCGCTTCCCAGCACGCTGCGCAGCGTGTCGGTGAGCTGTTGAAGCTGGGCCGGAGAAAGCGGCACGGCCGTGGTGACGGCCACGGTGGTCTCGCCGCGGCGGCTGGACAGTTCGGCCAGGAACGCAGTCGCCATGGCGACGAGTTCGCGGGCGCGTCCGTTCTGGGCCACGGTGCCAATGAAATTGCGGGTAAGGCCGGAAATCCCGGCGGCATCGAGCACGGCCAGCAGCGCCTTGCCCTGCAACGGGCGGCCGATCACGGGGCTGGCGATGAGGCGGGCGAGGTCGACGCTCTCGGCGACCATCTTGCGGAATGTGGCGAGGTCCTGGGCGACCTGATCGAGCGACTTGGCGGCATCGGCCAGGTCAAAAAGGGCGCTGGCGTAGCGTCCGGCGACGCCGGTCGTGGCAGAGGTAGCAGTTGACACGTTAAAAGCCTCTCCAAGTACCGTTGCGTCCCACCGGCAAGCCATTGTTCCGGCAGGACTTTTCCCAGGAGAACGTGTCGCACATCTTCTCGCCCCATCCCGGAAAAGCGCGCGTTGCTACCACGCGGTTTTCCCACGCACAAGATTGCCAAAGGCCTGTATTACCGCGGTTTTTCAGCGCGCCATGTCAGAGGAAGGAATAGGGGTCGATGTCGACCTGCAGACGGACTGATCGAGGCAATCCGATTCGCTCCAGCCAGGCGTGCAACAGGGGCTGCAACGCCGTTTCCCGGGAAGCCTTCAGCAAAAACCGCCGGCGATGGCGGCCACGCAGCAAAGCAAGCGGCGCGGTCGATGGCCCGAGCACGGTGACGCCCGGCTGTTGCGGCGCCCGGCGCGCCAGCGCCGCGCAGACGCCATCGACCGCCGCGGGATCGGGCCCGGAGATGATCAGGGAGGCGAGGCGCCCGTAAGGCGGCATGCCGGCGGCGGCGCGGTCGGCCAGTTCGGCCGCCACGAAGCGGTCGCGGTCGCCCGAGATCAGCGCCTGCATCACCGGATGCTCGGGCATGTGGGTCTGCACCAGGGCGCGGCCCGGCCGATCCTCGCGGCCGGCACGGCCCGCCACCTGATAGAGGAGCTGGAACGTCCGCTCCGCCGCCCGCAGATCGCCGCCGTTCAGGCCGAGGTCCGCGTCGATCACGGCAACCAGCGTGAGATTGGGAAAATGGTGGCCCTTGGCCGCCATCTGCGTTCCGATCAGGATGTCGATCTCGCCGGCGATCATGCGCTCGACCGCAGCCGACGCCTGGTCGCGGTTCATGAGAGAGTCCGAGGTGAACAGTTCCAGCCGCGCCTCGGGGAACAATTCCAGTGCTTCCTCGGCCAGCCGCTCCACGCCGGGACCGCAGGCCACGAACTGGTCGACCGCGCCGCAATATTTGCAGGCATGCGCCGGCGGCTCGGTATGGCCGCAGTGATGGCAGACCAGGGTACGCCGGAAGCGATGCTCGACCAGCCAGGCCGAACATTGCGGGCATTCGAGCCCATGGCCGCAGGCGCGGCAGAGGGTGAGCGGCGCGTAGCCGCGGCGATTGAGGAACAGCAGCGATTGCTCGCCCGCCGCCAGGGTCTGCTTCATCGCCTCGACCACCGGCGGCGACAGCCAGCGGCCGCGCGACGGCTGTTCGCGCCGCAGATCGACCGGCGTCAGCCGCGCCAGCTGCTGGCCGCCATGGCGTCCCGGCAAGTGGAGCGCGGTGTAGCGGCCCGTCGCGACGTTGACGACGCTTTCGAGCGAGGGCGTGGCCGAGGCCAGGATAATGGGCGCCGCCACCAGCCGCGCCCGCACCACCGCCATATCGCGCGCATTATAGGTGACGCCCTCGTCCTGCTTGAACGAGCCGTCGTGCTCCTCGTCGACCACGATCAGGCCGAGCTTGGCGAACGGCAGGAACAACGCCGATCGGGCGCCCACCACGACGCCTACCCTGCCCTCGGCGATGCCGCGCCAGGTCTCGCGCCGCTCCAGACCCGTGAGGCCCGAGTGCCACGGCGCCGGCGGTGCGCCGAAGCGGTCCTCGAAGCGTTTTAGCCACTGCGCCGTGAGCGCGATCTCGGGCAGCAGCACCAGCGCCTGTCGACCGGCGGCGAGTGCCGCGGCAATCGCCTCGAAATAGACCTCGGTCTTGCCGGCACCGGGCACGCCATCGAGCAGTGTCGCAGAGAAAGCGTCGGCCTTCACTTTGTCGACCAGCGCCGCTGAGGCACTCGCCTGCTCGGGCGAGAGCGTCGGGCCGGGCCGCTCGCCGTCGGGCCGGGGAAACGACCGCCGCATCGTGCGCTCGACGGGTTCGAGCAGGCCGACCGAGGCCATGGTCTTGATCACCGACGTGCCGACGCCGGCCAGATGGGCAAGCTCCGCCGCCGGCATCGCCGGCCCGTCCCGCAGTGCCTCCAGCACGCGGCGGCGGGCGGCGGTGACTTTCAGCGCCTCGTCGCCCGATGTTCCGGCAGGCCGATAGATCGTCTCGGTCTTGGGCGCTTCCAGCGCCGAGGGCACGCTCATCGCCATGCGCAGCACCGGCCCCGGCGGCGCCAGTGTATAAGCCGAGACCCAGTCGACGAAGCGGCGCAGCGCATCGGCCATCGGCAGGGCGGGCAGGATTTCGATGACATCGCGCAGCTTTTCCGGCGCCACCTCGCCCGAGCCTTCGCCCCAGACCACGCCCACCGTCTCGCGCTTTCCCAGCGGCACGACGACGAAATGGCCGGGCACCACGTCCATGCCGTCGGGCACCCGATAGTCGTAGGCGTCGGCCAAGGGCAGCGGCAACAGGACCTTCACGGTCCTGGGCATCGTCCGAGGCACTGTGTTTTCCACCGGGCCGGGGCGCGTCGAGGCAGCCTCGTCGCCTTGTGGCTCGGAGGGGGAAACGCTAGAAATTGTGGTAGCGCGCACGTCCGGACCACTGGCCATTGGGGTAGTTTATATGAAGTTCTTCGTCGATACCGCCGACGTCGCGGAGATCAAGGACCTCGCGGCCTCCGGCCTGCTCGACGGGGTGACGACAAATCCCTCGCTGATCGCCAAGGCCGGCCGGCCGATGCTCGACGTCATCAAGGAGATCTGCGCCATCGTCCCCGGCCCCGTGAGCGCCGAAACGGTCGCGACCGACCACAAGACGATGCTCGAGGAGGGCCGCAAGCTCGCCAAGCTCGCCAAGAACGTCGCCGTAAAGGTCCCGCTGACGCCGGATGGCCTGAAAACCTGCAAGGCGCTCACTTCCGAAGGCACGATGGTGAACGTCACCCTCTGTTTCTCGGCCGCCCAGGCGCTGCTGGCGGCCAAGGCCGGCGCCACCTTCATCTCGCCCTTCGTCGGCCGGCTCGACGATATCGGCCAGGACGGAATGCACCTGATCGGCGAGATCATGACGATCTATCGCCAGTATCCGCACTTCAAGACCGAGGTGCTGGTGGCCTCGGTGCGCCACACCCAGCATGTGATCGCCGCCGCCAAGCTCGGCGCCCATGTCTCGACCCTGCCGCCAAACGTGCTGCGCCAGCTCTTCAAGCACGTGCTGACCGACAACGGGCTCAAAGCCTTCCTCGACGACTGGGCCAAGACCGGCCAGTCGATCCTCTGACGGCAAAGGCCAGCCCATGGCTAACGACGGCACGGTCACGGCGCCCGACGGCTCGGGACGGCAGATCAAGGTGATCACGGCCGACGATGTCGTGGCCTACCTTAAAGCCCATCCGGCCTTCTTTGCCGACCATGCCGAGCTGGCCGAGGAACTGGCCCTGGTGCCGCGCGTCCAAGGCCCTGGGGTCATCGACATGCAGCAGGCGATCCTGAAGCGCCTGCGCACCGAGATCGACAAGCTCAAGGACGAGCGCACCGAGATCATCGCCAATTCGAAGCAGAACCAGATCGTCCAGAACCGCATCCAGGCGGCGGTGATCAGCATCATCCAGGCCACGACCTTCGAGAAGATGATCCATGTCGTGACCCACGAGCTTCCGGAACTGCTGGACGTCGACTTCATCACGCTCGCCATCGAGGCCAATGCCGACGCGCCCAAGCGCGTGCCGGTGCGTGGCGTCTACGTGCTGGCGCCGGGCGCCATCGACGCCGCCATCGGCCCTGAGAAGCACGCGCGGCTGCGCAGCTCGATCATCGGCGAGGATGCTTTCTTCGGCGAGGTCTCGCGCTTCGTGAAGTCCGACGTGCTGATGCGCCTGAAGGTCTCGACCGACTCGCCCGACGGGGTCATGTGCTTCGGCTCGCGCGAGGCCGAGGCCTTCGGCCCGGAGATGTCGACCGAGCTGCTGTTCTTCCTGGCCAAGGTGCTGGAGAACACCATCCGCGCCTGGCTCGATCTCCCAGAGTGAGCCTGCCCGAATGACTCTGGCCGAGGCGCAGGCGGACTGGCGCGACTGGCTGAAGAGCGAACGCCGGCTCGCCGCCCATACGCTGATCGCCTACGAGCACGACGTCGCGGGCTTCCTCGGTTTCATGACGACCTATCTCGGCACCGCCCCCACGCTGGAGGCGCTGGCCAGGCTGAAGCCGGCCGAGTTCCGCGCCTGGCTGGCCGAGCGGTCGCGCCAGGGCATGGCCCGCAGCTCGACGGCGCGGGCCTTCTCCTCGGTCCGCTCCTTCTTCGGCTTCCTCGACAAGCGCGGCCTCGCCCACAACGCCAGCATCGGCACCATCCAGACGCCCAAGCTGCCGCGGTCACTGCCCAAGGCGCTGAACGAGCGCGACATGGGCGAGCTTCTGGACACCGACCCGTCCGAAAAGGAACGCGCGGCCTGGATCGACCTGCGCGACAGCGCCGTGCTGCTGCTGCTCTATGGCGCGGGGCTCCGCATCGGCGAGGCGCTCGGCCTCACCAAGGCCGCCGTCGAGGGCCTGCTCGCCGCCGGCCAGGACACGCTCGCCATCACCGGCAAGGGCAACAAGACCCGCCTCGTCCCTCTTCTCCCGCAGGCGCTGGACGCCATCGTGGCCTATCGCGACGCCTGCCCGTGGCTGAAGGCGGCGGCGCCGGACGACGCCTTCTTCATGGGCGCTCGCGGCGGCGCGCTCGATCCCGCCATCGTGCAGAAGCGGGTGCGCGACATCCGCCATCACCTCGGCCTCGCCGACAGCGTGACGCCGCATGCGCTGCGGCACTCCTTCGCCACCCACCTGCTGGGCGCCGGCGGCGACCTGCGCACCATCCAGGAACTTTTGGGCCACGCCTCGCTCTCGACGACGCAGCGCTACACCGACGTCGACGCCGCCCGCCTCACCGCCGTCTACCGGAATGCCCACCCCAGGGCGAAGGTGCGCTAGGGACGATTTTACGGACACCAAACTGTCGGAAAATCTATCTGTCGGGAAATTCAAAAAGCGCTGGCCCGCTTGAACTAAATGATTATTTTCAGCGCAGGCCCGAATCGCGGACCTGTCCAATAAATCGACCCTATCTCCGCCAATAGGTCTGGGCTCGCATGGTCTTGCCCGGCCCGATCTCGGCTTTGACGAACAGGTCTCCATCAGGCTCACAGTAGTAACCAATGATGCCACGGCGGTTCAGCGTACAGACAAGGCAGTCGGGGCAATCCCCACCCGGCTTGGGGACACATTCGAAACCGTGCCGCTTGACGAGCGATCCCACGCCTTCTTCTTCGATGAATTTCAACAGAGATGCCGCAACCTTGGAGTTGTCGATCCAAGTGTTGGTTGGTTCGAAAATGGCCACAGAGGACGAACTATAGTCGCTTCCGACCCAGGCCTCGTTGAACTGCGGCAAGCAGATGGACTTGCAGGCCGAAGCGCCGACGGCCAGAAGCAGGATCGCGGCGACGAGCAGGAGGCGGGATCGAAAGAGAATAGACATGATCGCATCCCAATAGAGAGGGTGCGATCATGTCGGGTATTATACGTACATCTAACCAATCTATGGTTGCATATTCTTTATCCGGAATGTGTGACGGGGAAAACCGGCGGCGCCACATAGCGCTTGTACTTCGGATCGAGCAGGTCGCGATCCCAGCCGGAGAAGGTTCGAGTCATCCCCTACTCCTGCTGGGCACGAGACAGGTCGAGGCCCATCGCCTTGCCGAGCGTGAAGGTGACGGAGTTGCTGTTCTGAATCTCACCGCCGTCGGTGCCGAGTTCGTACGACGGGTCGTGTGCCTTGTAGTCGAACTTCTGGCTGGTGAGAGCCTCGGCCGCCCGCTTTCCGCGCCCCAGGATTTCGATCGGTCATTGGTTCCTCCAGACATGAAAAGGCCGCCCGGCGAGGGCGGCTAATGGGTTCGGTACGGACAACAAAAAGCCCGCGCCGGGAAACCGGGCGGGCTTGGGCGACGCACCAAGCGTCATCTTATCAGAAAATTAGCACATTTCCTGCTGAACTTGCAACTCCACGTTCAGAGCGCTTTCCGGAAGACGATCTCCCCATTGTCCTGGCGGCCGGTGTCCTCCCACCCGTTCGTCCGGTAGAAGCGTTCGGCGCGCGTGCCAGGGCCGGTCGTGAGCGTCGCCGCGGCAAAGCCTGCGGCACGCAAATCCTCGCAGGCGCGCGGCAGCAGCGCGCGGGCGATGCCGCGGCCTTCGTAATCCGGGTGGATGAACAGGCCGAAGATCGTCCCGTCGCGCGGGTCGGCGACGGCGAAGCCCTGGATGGCGCCGTCCTCCTCCCAGACCCAGAAGGCGCCGTTCGCGAAGATCCAGTCGGCGGTCGTGTCGACCTTGGCCACGGAGGCCTGACTCAGGCGGTTTTCGCGCACGGCGAGGCGCACTTCGGAAATGCGGGGACGGTCGGCGAGGGTCGCTTTGCGGATCATGGAAAGAGCCTGTGGCAGTGCGTAAGGTCGACGGGCGATGATACCATTCCGCCCGATGAAGCACGCGATCCTCGCTGCGGCGTGTCTGGTCCTCGCTGCCTCATTGTCGTCGCCGGCACCCGCCCAGCCAAAAGCCGAGCCCGACCCTTCTGCAAATCCCCCTGCCGCAAGCTCCTTCGTCGCCGACATCTGCCGCACGCTGGCCCAGGCGGCTGCCGACAACGACCTGCCCGAGGAGTTCTTCACCCGCCTCATCTGGCAGGAGAGCCGCTTCAACCCGGACGCGGTCAGCCCGGCCGGCGCACAGGGCATCGCGCAGTTCATGCCGGGCACCGCCAGGATGCGGGGGCTGATCAACGCCTTCGAGCCGCTGCAGGCGCTCCGCGAGTCGGCGAGCTACCTGCGCGAGCTGCGCACGACCTTCCGCGGCAACCTGGGCCTGGCCGCGGCGGCCTACAATGCCGGGCCCGGCCAGGTCGAGGCCTGGCTGGCGGGCCGCAGCCGCCTGCCGCTCGAGACGCAGGCCTACCTGCGCATCATCACCGGCCACAGCGCCGAGGAATGGACGGCGAAGCCGCCGCCGCAACTGTCGTCCTCGGCCACGCCGACGGGCGAGCGCTGCATCGAAATCGCCAGCCTGATGAAAGAGGTGCCGCGCCGCCGGCGCGACCTCACCGCCGACCCGGCCTGGGGACCATGGGGCGTCCAACTTGCCGGCAACTGGTCCGAAGGACGTGTCCTCGCCCATTACGAGCGGCTGCGCCACAAGCACGAGGCCGTTCTGGGCGATCGCCTGCCGCTGATCCTGACCGCGCGCCGGCGCGACCTCCCGACCTATTCCGTCCGGGTCTCGGAAAAGACCAGAGCCGAGGCGGAAGCGCTGTGCGGGAAGCTGCGGGCCGCGGGCGGCGCCTGCATCGTTTTCCGCAATCCGCGAGACTGAACGTCAGGGCGCCAACGTCTTCGCCAGGAACGCCTGCACGTCGGCCACGAACTGCTTCCACGCCGGCTCGTGGGCACCGTAGTGCGCGCCGCAGCAGCCGCCGGGCTTGCTGCGGTTGCCGACGCCGTCGAGATAGCGCACCGGCAGGCCCAGCGCGTCGAAGCTGTGATGCGCGCCCTCGTAGACCTTCGTCTCGATGAGATGCTGGCCCATGGCGATGCGGTCGATGACAGCCTTGCACTGCGAGACCGGTGTCCAGTCGTCGAGCGCGCCCATGGCGAACAGGGTCGGCTGGCGAACGCGCAGGCTGGGACCCAGCGAATCGGCGAGCGCGCAATCGGGATAGACCAGCACGACCGCGCGCGCGGGCGAGGCGGCGCCGTCCCTGGGCTTTGCCGACAAGGCGCGCAGCATCGCGACGCCGCCGCCGTAGGAATAGCCCATGACGGCGAGCCGATGGGGATCGATGCCCGGCTGTTTGCCGAGCCAGTCGAGGGCGGCATCGATGTCGCCGGCGCGCGCCTCGGCGTCGGCCTGCGACGGCCAGTTGCGGCCACATATGTCTTTCAGGCCGCGCGCGGAAAAACTGTCGACGACCAGAGCTGCATAGTCCCACGAGGCGAGAAGCCCGGCCATGCGGGCAGTGTTCTGCCCCGGCCCGCCGCAGCCATGGAAGATCGCGACGGCAGGGATGCGACCGGCCGCATTGGCGGGTTTAAAGAGCTGGGCGGCGAGTTGAACGTTACCCGCCGGCACGCGGACGTTCTGCTGTGCCAGCGCGGGGGCTGCCGCGAGCAACATCAGCAGGAAAATCCAGCGTGCGATCATGCCACCACTTTGCCCAAAACCGCGACCGGGAACAGTGTGGAATTGCGGACAGGTCGGCTAGAATATTGTCGAGGACGATTTGCCGACGAGGAGACGCGTGATGGAAATGACCGCTCCCGCCGTCCCGGAGGTCGACCCCCGCCACCACCACAAGGTCTCGGGCATCTCCGACGGCATCGCGTTCGGCTTCACCAAGGTGCTGCGCTTCTGCGCCGACACGTTCTTCGCCCGGCGCTACGGCCACCGCGCGATCGTGCTGGAAACGGTCGCCGCCGTGCCCGGCATGGTCGGCGCGACGCTGACCCATCTCCGCTGCCTGCGCCGCATGAGCGACGACGAGGGCTGGATCCGCACGCTGCTCGAAGAGGCCGAGAACGAGCGGATGCACCTCATGACCTTCATCCACATCGCCAAGCCGACGCTGTTCGAGCGCCTGGTGATCCTGGGCGTGCAGTGGGTGTTCTATCTCGCCTTCTTCGCGCTCTATCTCGTGAGCGCCAGGACCGCGCACCGGGTGGTCGGCTATTTCGAGGAAGAAGCGGTCATCAGCTACACGCATTATCTACGCGACCTGGACGGCGGCAATTCCCCCAACGTGCCGGCGCCCGCCATTGCCCGTCACTACTGGAAGCTGCCGGAAGATGCGTTGCTGCGCGACGTCATCCTGGTGGTCCGCGCCGACGAGGCGCACCACCGCGACGTCAACCATGCCTTCGCCAACCAGCTCGGCGGCCTCGCGGCGCCGGAGCGCCCGGTCTCGCCCTATCCCGAACATGCCGTCGATATCCGGCAACCGGTCTGACATGGCCGTTCCCTATCGCTCGACGGCCATCTTCGACGAGAAGACCCTGCCCGCCGCCTTGCGCGGGGAGCACAAGACGAAGGCCGGCACCTGGGGCGTGATCCAGGTGATCGAGGGCGAACTGAAATTCAGCCTGGCCAACGGAGAGGGCGAGACGATCCTGACGCCCGACAATCCGGGCCTGATCCTGCCCGAACAACCGCATCGGGTGGAGCCGCTGGGCCCGATGCGGATGCAGGTCCATTTCTACGATCAGGCCCCCGACCTCCGTGACCACCACAGGCAGACCGGCCCCATCGCCGCGCCAAAAGCCATCACGGCATAGGCCCAGGCCCACGCCCCAGGCTGGGTGACGCCGCCCGCCAGGTCGAGCGCCACGCCGATCACCCAGCCGCCGGCGGCGGTGAAGGCAAAGCCCACCGTCGAATGCACCGCCATGCTGGCGCCTCGGAACCTGGGATCGGCGGCGGCGGCCATGCCCGAGGTCAGCGCGCCGGAGTCGCCGGGCACGGTGAAGGCATAGACCAGCATCAGCATCAAGGTCAGCCAGGGCGAGAGGCCGGCGGTGAAGCCGATGGCGAGCGCCACGGCGGCCGAGAGCAGCATCACCAGCGTGATGGCGCGGTGGCGGCCGAGCTTCAGCGCCAGTTCGTTGCCGAGAATGCTGGCCGGCATGGCGAGCGCCGTGAAGAGCGCGCTCACCACGACGGCGCCGAGCGGCGCGCCGCCGCCCGCGGCAACGAAGCCCCAGAAGGCGACCAGCCAGGTGCGCATGCCGTAGAGTTCGAAGCAGTGCCAGCCATAGGCGAAGGAGTAGCCCAAGGCGGTGCGATTGCTGAGCGCCGGCGCGAGATCGAGCAGCGGCCCCCCGCGCGGCGCAGGTGTCACCGGCGTCAGCAACCAGGCGACGAAGGTCATGATGAGCGGCGGCAGGCCGGTCAGGATGAACGCCCAGCGCCAGCCGAAGGCGTCGGCGATGAGCTGGCAGGCGAGGAAGGAGAGACCGACGCCGAACGAGAAGGCCCCGGTATAGACTGTGATGCTGCGCGAGCTGTCGCCGGGATCGAGCCGGTCGGAGAGTGCCTTCAGGCCCGGCATGTAGGCACCGGCGAAGCCCAGTCCCGTCAGCCCCCACAGAAGCATGGCCGACACCATGCCGTCGGCCAGCAGCCCGAAGCCGACCGTGCCTGCTGCGTTCAGCAAAGAGCCCAGGATGAGGATGCGGCGGGCGTCGATGCGGTCGGTGAGCGTGGTGAGGACAGGCGCGGCCAGCATGTAGCCGATGGCATAGGCGCTCGCCATCAGACCGGCCTCGGCATAGCTGAGGCCCCATTCGGGAATCAGGAATGCCGGCATGGTCGACGGGACGGCGACGTGCGGCAGCAGCCCTCCGACCTGACCCACCGCCATGGCAATGACGAGACCCTTCCCCCGGAGATTCATTGGGAGGGAGTGTAGGCGCATCGCATTGAGCTAACGAATTAGTATTGACTAATGTATTAGTCTACACTAATTGCTAAACATGATCGAAGCCGCCGCCATCAATGCCGTCATGCGCACGCTCGCCGACCCCACCCGACGGGCGGTGTTCGAGCGGATCGTCAGCGCCGACGAGATCACCGTGGTCGAGCTGACGCGCGGGAGTGGCGTGACGCAGGGCGCCATCTCCCAGCACCTGAAATCATTGAAGCAGGCCGGCCTGGTCGCCGAGCGCGCCCAGGGCCGGAACGTCTTCTATCGCGCCGAGCCCGAGGGCCTGGCCCCCCTCGTCGACTGGATGAGCCACTACGCCGTCTTCTGGCGCGACCGGTTCACCAACCTCCGAACCCTTTTGAAGGAGATTGATCCATGAATGCCGCCACCGCCTTGAAGTCCGACCGCCAGGACATCGTGGTCGACGAGATCTTCCCGCATGCAGTGGAGACGATCTGGAAGGTGCTGACGTCGGGCGCACTGATGGGCCGCTGGCTCATGGCGCCGACCGGGTTCGAGCCCGTGGAAGGCAAGCACTTCACGATGAAGACGACGCCGGCCGGCGCATGGGACGGCATCATTCACTGCCAGGTGCTGGAGGTGAAGCCGAACGAGCGCTTCGTCTATGCTTGGAAAGGCGGGCACGCGGGAAATCTCGGCTACGGCGCGCCGCTCGATACCGTCGTCACCTGGACGCTGTCGCCAGCTGGAAGTGGGGCCGGGAACGGAACGCGCCTCCGCCTCGTCCATTCCGGCTTCGTGCTGCCGCAGAACGAGACCGCCTTCAGGGGCATGAGCGACGGATGGAGGAAGGTCGTCCGCACCCTCGACGCCATCGCCCGCGAGCAGGAGGACTGACATGCGCGAGGCCTATACCGGCGGCTGCGCCTGCGGCGCGATCCGCTATGAAATTCCCGGCGAGCCGATGGTGATGGCCGACTGCCAGTGTCGCGACTGTCAGCGCAAGAGCGGCACCGGACACGGCTCCTACCTGACCTTCCCGGGCAGGAAGAGCGTGAAACTCACGGGCGACGCGAGGCACTGGGATGTCGTTGGCGACAGCGGCAACGTGAAGACGCACGCCTTCTGCCCGATTTGCGGATCACCGGTTTATCTGACGTTTGCGGCCATGCCCGATCTCTTCACCGTGCATGCGGCGAGCCTCGACAACCCAGGCCGATACAAGCCGCAGATGGTGTTCTATGGCGTGCGCGGTCACGCTTGGGATCACGTCGATCGAGCCCTGCCGAAATTCGACAGGATGCCGCCTGCCTAGCAGGTGAATGGTATCGCTAAGTCGTCGCGCGGGCGGCTGCGCCGAAGGTCGGAACGCCCTGCGTGCGATCGTCGAGCGCCTCGGCGCCCTCGGTCGGCAGGATCTTGACGAAGTTGAGGGCGCCGTTGATGTCGCCCTGCCAGACTTCCTTCGGCAGGTCGTAGACGAACTCGACTCCGTAGCCGTTGGGATCGTGGATGTAGAGGCTGTGGGTCATGCCGTGCTCGACGCGGCGGTCGAACTTCACGCCCTTTTTCTGCAGGTAGGTGAGATGTTCAAGCCAGGCCTCGCGGCTCGGCATGGTGATGGCGATGTGGTTCACCGCCACCGGCATGTCGAACATCTTCCACTCGGCGGGCGGCGCCGGCAGCGCCTTGTTCTCGACCAGGGCGACGTCGTGATGATGGCTGGTGCCGTCCTCGCGGACCCCCGAATAGAAGCGCATCTTGGGCGGGTTGGGGCGCTCGGCGGTCGGCGTCAGCTGGCCGACCTGGCGAAAGCCCACGATCTCCGTCCAGAAGCGGTGCGACTCCTCGATGTCGCGGACGTTGAGCACGAGGTGATTTATGCCGCGCGGCGTGACCGGCTTGTCCATGGCGATTCCTCCATACGGTGCCGAAGCATAGCTTTTTTTGGCCGGGCCGGGAATAAACCGCTCCGCCCGGCGTCTCTCCCCCGCAGACAAACTGCAGAGGAGACTTTTATGCTGAAATCGTTGCTTTCCACCGCCGCCCTGCTCGCCGCTTTCGCCGCCGGCAGCGCCTTCGCCGCCGACCCCGCCAGCGCCACCCCGCCGATGGCCAAGGGCGGCATGTTCGTCACCGCGAGCGGCATGACGCTCTACACCTTCGACAAGGACGCCACGCCGGGCAAATCGGTGTGCAACGGCCCCTGTGCCACCAATTGGCCGCCGGCCATCGCCGCCGACGGCGCCAAGGCAACGGGCGACTGGACCATCATCACCCGTGACGACGGGCTGAAGCAGTGGGCCTACAAGGGCAAGCCGCTCTACGCCTTCGCCAAGGACACCAAGGCCGGCGACACCACCGGCGACGGCTTCCTGAACGGCGCCTGGCACATCGCCAAGTAGGTCCTGCATCCCTCCTCCCCCGCGGCGCGGGGGAGGAGTAAGGACTATCGATGGCCGATCCCGCCTCCCTGCTCGAACCGCTGATCCCGGCGCTGCGCCGCTACGCCTATGCGCTGCTGCGCGACCACGATGCGGCCGACGACCTGGTGCAGGACACGCTGGAGCGCGCGCTGTCGCGCTGGCGATTGCGGCGGCCGGACGGCGATCTGCGCGCCTGGCTGTTCACCATGCAGCGCAACCTGTTCATCAACGACTGGCGCCAGCGGCAGCGTCGGGGACCGCATGCCCGTCTCGACGATGTGGCATCGCCCGCCACTGCCGGCCAGCAGGAGGCCGGACTGGAAATGCGGGACGTGCTGGCGGCGCTCGACCAGTTGCCCGAGGAGCAGAAGTCGCTGCTGCTATTGATCGGCGTGGAAGATTTCTCGTACGACGACGCGGCGCGCATCCTCGGCGTGCCGATGGGGACGGTGATGTCCCGGCTGTCGCGCGGCCGGCAGAAGCTGCGCGCGATACTGGAAACGGGGCGCGCCACGCTGCTTCGGAGAGTGAAATGATCGGCGAAGACGAACTACAGGCCTTCATCGACGACCGTCTCGACGGCGAGCGCCGCGCGGCGGTCGAGGCGCATCTGGCGCTGCATCCCGAGATCCGCGAGCGGGTCGCGCTGGAGCGCCGCCAGCGCGCGATGCTGCGCGGCCAGCTCGAGGCAAAGTTCGCCGAGCCGATCCCGGCGCGGCTGCGCATCGCCAACATTCGCGCCGGCCAGCGCGGACAATGGGCCGGCTGGATGCGTTCAGCCGCGGCGGCGGTGGCGATCTTCGTCGTGGGCGCGGCCAGCGGGTGGTTCGCCAACGGCTTTGCCCCGGCGTCAGCACCTGTCGCACCGACCACCAGCATCGCCCAGGGCGCAACCGCTGCCTTCCGCACCTTCGTGGTCGAGGTCGCGCATCCGGTGGAAGTGGGGGCGGCCCAGGAGGCGCACCTGCTGCAATGGCTCGGCAAGCGGCTCGGCCGGCCGCTGGCAGCGCCCGACCTCTCGCGCTTCGGTTACAAGTTGATGGGCGGGCGGCTGTTGCCGGCGGGAAGCGCCGCTGCAGCACAACTCATGTACGACGATGCGAGCGGCCGGCGCCTCACTGTCTATGTGCGCGCGGCTTCGGGCACGGAGACGGCCTTCCGCTTCCAGCAGGAGGGCGACGCCTCGACCTTCGCCTGGATCGACCAGGGCTTCGGCTTTGCGGTGACGGCGATGGCCAGCCGTGACGAGCTGCTGCCGATCGCCGAGGCTGTCTACCAGAGGTTCGTCGGCAAGAGCTGAGGCAGCCTCCGGCGTCACTTCGCCGGATCGGTCATATCCTCGAATTCCTTGAGGTGGCTCGGCGCCCAGCGGTGGTCGCGGGCCTGGACGATCCAGCGGTTGAGGAACGCCCAACGCCGGCGGCCTGCCTTCACCCAGACGCGGCCGATCTCGAATTCGGTGGCGAACAGGTAGAGGCCGAGAACGAAGAAGATCCAGCCCTGCAGGATCGGCAGCAGGCCGCCCACGACCGACATCACGAGACAGCCCGCGATCGCCAGCGCCATCAGCGGCTTGCGCATCTCAGGCCTACAGGTGGATCGGCTTTTCCCAAGCCGCCAGAGCCGCTTCCTTGAGCGCCTCGTTGACGGTCGGATGGGCGTGGCAGACGCGGCCGATGTCCTCGGCCGAGGCAGAGAATTCCATTGCGACGGCGGCCTCGCCGATCATCGTGCCCGCCTCGGCGCCGAAGATGTGCACGCCCAGCACGCGGTCCGTGGTCTTGTCGGACAGTACCTTCACGAATCCCTCCGTCGCCCCGTTCGCGCGGCTGCGCGGGTCGGCGGTGAAAGGATATTTGCCGACCTTGTAGGCAACGCCCGCGGCTTTCAGTTGTTCCTCTGACTTGCCGACCCAGGCCACCTCGGGCTGGGTGTAGACGACCGACGGCACCAGATCCCAGTTCACATGGCCCTTCTGGCCGGCCAGCGATTCCACGCAGGCGATGCCGTCTTCGCTCGCCTTGTGCGCCAGCATCGGCCCGTCGATCACGTCGCCGATGGCGTAGATGCCGGGCACCGAGGTCTGGAAGTGCGCGTCGACGGCGATGCGGCCGCGATCCGTCAGCTTCACGCCCACCTTGTCGAGGCCGAGGCCCGCGACATAGGGACGGCGGCCGATGGCCACCAGGACGATGTCGGCCTGCAGCGTCTCGGCCGCGCCGCCTTTGGAAGGTTCGACGGTGAGCGTGACACCTGAATCGCTCGTCTCGGCTTTGGTGACCTTGGAGCCGAGCTTGAACTTCAGCCCCTGCTTGGCGAGCGCACGCTGGAAGAACTTGGTGATCTCGTCGTCGATGCCGGGACAGATGCGGTCGAGGAATTCCACGACCGTCACCTCGGCACCCAGACGACGCCACACCGAACCCAGCTCCAGGCCGATGATTCCGGCACCGACCACGACAAGACGCTTGGGCACTTCGGTGAGTTCAAGCGCGCCCGTGGAGGACACGATCTTCTTCTCGTCGATCGTCACGCCCTGAAGCGGCGTCACTTCCGAGCCGGCAGCGATCAGGATGTTCTTGGCCGCGACCGTGTCCTTCACGGCACCGTCGGGACCAAGCACGGCGACACTGCCGGCGGCCTCGATGCGACCGGTGCCCTGCAGCCAGGTGATCTTGTTCTTCTTGAACAGGAACTCGATGCCCTTGGTGGTGGCGCCCACCACTTCGCCCTTGCGCTTCATCAACTGGGCGAAATCGAGCGTCGGGGCCGCAACCACGATGCCGTGCTGGGCGAGATCGTGGCCCGTTTCCTCGAACAGGTGCGAGGATTGCAGCAGCGCCTTGGACGGGATGCAGCCGACATTGAGGCAGGTGCCACCCAAGGTCGCGTTCTTCTCGACGACCGCCACCTTCATGCCGAGCTGAGCCGCGCGGATCGCCGCCACATAGCCGCCCGGTCCGGCGCCGATCACGACGAGGTCGAATGTCTCATTCGCCATGACGCTGTCCTCACACGCCGAGCAGCAGCCGCTCGGGATCTTCGATGCATTCCTTGACCCGCACCAGGAACAGCACGGCTTCGCGGCCGTCGATGATCCGATGGTCGTACGACATGGCGAGGTACATCATCGGCCGCGCCTTGATCTCGCCGCCCACCACCATGGGACGCTGCTGGATCTTGTGCATGCCGAGGATGCCGGACTGCGGCGGATTGAGGATCGGCGTCGACATCAGCGAGCCGTAGACGCCGCCGTTGGAGATGGTGAAGGTGCCGCCCGTCAGGTCGGCGATCGAGAGCTTGCCGTCGCGCGCCTTGCGGCCGAGCTCGCCGATGCCCTTCTCGATGCCGGCGAAGTCGAGCACGTCGGCATCGCGCAACACCGGCACGACCAGGCCCTGCGGCGTGCCGACGGCGACGCCGATGTCGTAGTAGTTCTTGTAGACGAGCTCGTCGCCCTCGATCTCGGCATTGACCGACGGCAGTTCCTTCAGCCCGGCAATGCAAGCCTTCACGAAGAACGACATGAAGCCCAGCCGCGCGCCGTGCTTCTTCTCGAAATCCTCCTTCAGCCGCTCGCGCAGCGCCATCACGTTGGTCATGTCCACCTCGTTGAAGGTGGTGAGCATGGCGGCGGTGTTCTGCGCTTCCTTGAGACGGTTGGCGATGGTGCGGCGGAGACGCGTCATCCGAACGCGCTCCTCGCGGTCGGCGCGGGAACGCGGACCGGCGGGAACGGCGGGCTTCGCGGCAGCAGCGCTCGGCGCCGGCACCGACGCGAGCGCGGCCAGCACGTCCTCCTTGGTGGCGCGGCCGTCCTTGCCGGTGGGCTGGATGGCGGACGCCGCAACGCCTGTTTCCTCGGCGAGCTTGCGGGCGGCGGGGCCTGAAGCGGCGAGGTTGGCGCCGGCCGGCGCAGGAGCGACCGCAGGCGCAGGCGCCGGAGCGGCGGGCTTCGGCGGCGGCGAGGCGGCAGCAGCAGCCGGCTTCGGCGCGGCGGCAGCCCCTGCTGCTCCCGCTTCGATATGACAGAGCACGGCGCCGACCTGGATGGTGGCGCCTTCCTCGACGGCGAGGCCGGCGATGCTGCCGGCCACCGAGGCGTTGACCTCGACGGTGACCTTGTCGGTCTCGAGCTCGCAAAGCGGCTGATCGATCGTCACCGCATCGCCCACCTTCACCAGCCACTTGGCGACGGTTGCCTCGGTGACCGATTCACCAAGTGCCGGGACCTTGATCTCGACGGCCATGACTAAACCCCTTCTCTACCCGCGCTCAACCGACTGTGAGGGCGCGGTCGACCAGATCGGCCTGTTCCTTGAGATGCGTGCGCGCCGAGCCCGTTGCGGGCGACGCGGCCTCGGCCCGGCCGATATAGACCGGCCGCTTGGCCTTCACGTTGGCGCCCGACAGCGCCCGCTCGATGCGGCGGTCGATGAAATGCCAGGCGCCCATGTTCTCGGGCTCCTCCTGGCACCACACCACCTCGGCATTGGGATAATGCGACAAGCGTACGCCCAGCCTGCTGAACGGGAAAGGATAGAGCTGCTCGATGCGCAGGATGGCGATGTCGTCGATCTTGCGCTTGCGGCGCTCGGCCACGAGATCGAAGTAGACCTTGCCCGAGCACAGCACGACGCGGCGGACCTTGGCCGGATCGGCGAGCTGGTCGGTCTCGGCCAGGATGCGCCGGAACGAGGAGCCCGGCCCGAAATCGGCCAGCGTCGACACGCACTCCTTGTGGCGCAGCAGCGACTTGGGCGTCATGACGACCAACGGCTTGCGGAACGAGCGGCGCATCTGGCGGCGCAGCGCATGGAAGTAGTTGGCGGGCGTCGTGGGATTGATCACCTGCCAGTTGTCCTCGGCCGAGAGCTGGAGGTAGCGCTCCAGCCGGGCCGAGCTGTGCTCCGGCCCCTGGCCCTCGTAGCCATGCGGCAACAGCATCACGAGACCGTTCATGCGCAGCCACTTGCTCTCGCCGGAGCAGATGAACTGGTCGATGATGACCTGCGCGCCGTTGGCGAAGTCGCCGAACTGCGCCTCCCACAGGACCAGCGCATTGGGCTCGGCCGACGAGTAGCCGTACTCGAAGCCCAGCACGCCCTGCTCGTTCAGCGGGCTGTCGATGACCTCGAAGTGGGCCTGCTCCGACGCCACATGGTTGAGCGGGATGTATTTCGCCTCGGTGGTCTGGTCGACCAGCACCGAATGGCGTTGCGAGAAGGTGCCGCGGCCCGAATCCTGGCCGCTCAGACGCACCGGCGTGCCTTCGGCCAGCAGCGTGCCGAAGGCCAGCGCCTCGCCGGTTGCCCAGTCGATGTTCTCGCCCGTGTCGATCGTCTTGCGCTTCTCCAGGAGCTGGCGCGTGATCTTGCGGTTGAGGTCGAAATTCTTGGGCGCTTCGGAGATCGCGCGGCCGACCGAGACGAGCTGGTCGAGCTCGACCGCGGTCACACCCTTGCGATCCTCTTCGCCCGGCGCGACGGTGAAGCCCGCCCACTTGCCTTCCAGCCAGTCGGCCTTGTTGGGTTTGTAGTTGGTCGCGGCCTCCAGCGCCTTGTCGAGCTTCTCGCGCAACGCACCGTCCATCGCGGCAACGTCGGCGGCGCTCACCACGCCTTCGGCCTCGAGCTGGCCGGCGTAGACTTCCTTCACCGTCCTGTGGCCGCCAATCTCCTTGTACATCAGCGGCTGGGTGAACATCGGCTCGTCGGCCTCGTTATGGCCGTGCCGGCGGTAGCAGAACATGTCGATGACGACGTCGCGCTTGAAGTGCTGGCGGAACTCGGTGGCGATGCGTGAGACGTGGACCACGGCCTCGGGATCGTCGCCGTTCACATGGAAGATCGGCGCCTGCACGATCTTGGCGACCTCGGTGCAGTAGGGACCGGAGCGCGAATAGGTCGGCAGCGTCGTGAAACCGATCTGGTTGTTCACGATGAAATGGATGGTGCCGCCGATGCGGTAGCCGCCGAGGTCGCTGAGGTCGAGACTCTCGGCCACCAGCCCCTGACCCGCGAACGCCGCGTCGCCGTGCATCAGGATCGCCATGACCTGGCTGCGTTCGGTGTCGCCGCGCTGGTCCTCCTTGGCGCGGGCCTTGCCCAGCACGACAGGATTGACCGCCTCGAGATGCGAGGGGTTGGGCGCCAGCGAGAGATGGATGACGTTGCCGTCGAACTCGCGGTCGGCCGACGCGCCAAGGTGATATTTCACGTCGCCCGAGCCGCGCATTTCCTCGGGCTGCGAGGATCGGCCCTGGAATTCCGAGAACAGCGCGGTGTAGCTCTTGTGCATGACGTGCACGAGGGTGTTGAGGCGGCCGCGATGCGGCATGCCCATCACCACATCGCGAACGCCGAGCTGGCCGCCGCGCTTCAGGATCTGCTCGATTGCCGGGATCAGCGATTCGCCGCCGTCCAATCCAAAGCGCTTGGTGCCTACGAACTTGACGCCGAGATAGCGCTCCAGCCCTTCGGCCTCGACGACCCGCTGCAGAATCGCCTTGCGGCCCTCGACCGTGAACTCGGTGTGGTTCTCGATGTGCTCGATGCGCTCCTGGATCCAGGCCTTCTGGTCTGGATCGCTGATGTGCATGTATTCGACGCCGATCTTGCCGCAATAGGTCTTGCGCAGGCGGTCCCAGATCTGCCGCAGCGTTGCGGACTCGCCCAGGCCCAGCGAGCCGAAGATCAGGATGGGACGCTCCCAGTCGGCCTCACCGAAGCCGTAGGTCGCGGGATCGAGTTCGCGATGCCGTTCATGGCGCACCAGACCGAGCGGATCGAGATCAGCCTCGAGATGGCCGCGGATGCGGTAGGAGCGGATCAGCAGAAAGGCGCGCGACGTGTCGTGAGCGGCGGCGCGAATCTCGGCTTCGCTCTTGCCGGCAAGCGACGCGGCCGCCGCCCCGTTGCCGCCCTTCACGTTGCGGTTGGCCGCCGGACGGACCGCCTCGGCGTCGGCTGCGCCGATCACCCGCGCGCCGTGCGGCGCCCAGCTCGCGCCGCGTACCTCCGCCAGCACGTCGACCTTCTCCTCGGCCAGCGCCGCGAAGAACGTGCGCCAATCCCCGTCGACCGAACTGGGGTCGTCCTGATAGCGCGCATAGAGTTCTTCGATGAATGGCGCATTGGCGCCGAACAGGAACGATGTCTGTTCTGCTCTCATGGCCCGGTACTCCTTGGCCTGTCGCTGCCGGCCGCCTGCCTGGCGCGGGGCGGCCGTCGGATTGTCAGCCTTTGTCAGCCCTTCATGGCCTTCAGCATCTCGTCGCCGAGCGCGGCGGGCGAATCCGCCACCTTGATGCCGACCGACCGCATGAAATCGACCTTGTATTCCGCCGTGTCCTGGCCGCCCGAGATCACCGCGCCGGCATGACCCATGCGCCGTCCCGGCGGGGCCGTGCGGCCAGCGATGAAGCCCACGATCGGCTTCTTGGTCTTCGAGGCCTTGATGTATTCGGCGCCCTTGACCTCGGCGTCGCCGCCGATCTCGCCGATCATGATGACGCCCTGGGTCTCAGGGTCGCCCAGCAGCATTTCGAGGCACTCGACGAAGTTGGTGCCGTTCACCGGATCGCCGCCGATGCCGATGCAGGTGGTCTGGCCGAGGCCGACCGCCGTGGTCTGGGCAACCGCCTCGTAGGTGAGCGTGCCCGAGCGCGAAATGATGCCGATCTTGCCGCGCTTGTGGATGTGGCCCGGCATGATGCCGATCTTGCACTCGCCCGGGGTGATGACGCCGGGGCAGTTGGGTCCGATCAGGCGCGATTTCGAGCCGGCCAGTGCCCGCTTGACCTTCACCATGTCGAGCACCGGAATGCCCTCGGTGATGCACACCACGAGCGGCACCTCGGCATCGACCGCTTCGAGGATCGAATCCGCAGCATAGGGCGCGGGCACGTAGATGACCGACGCGGTGGCCCCGGTCTTGGCGACCGCCGCCGCCACGGTATCGAACACCGGCAGGTCGAGATGGGTGGTGCCGCCTTTGCCCGGCGTCACGCCGCCCACCATCTTGGTGCCGTAGGCGATCGCCTGCTCGGAATGGAAGGTGCCCTGCGAGCCGGTGAAGCCCTGGCAGATGACCTTGGTGTTCTTGTCGACCAGCACGGCCATCAGTTGGTCTCCTTAACGGCCTTTACGATCTTCTCGGCGGCGTCGGCGAGGTTCTCCGCGGAGGTAATCTTGAGGCCTGATTCCTTCAGGATCTTCTTGCCCAGTTCGACGTTCGTGCCCTCCAGGCGGACAACCAGCGGCACGTGCAGGTTCACTTCGCGCGCCGCGGCGACCACGCCCTCGGCGATCACGTCGCAGCGCATGATGCCACCGAAGATGTTGACGAGGATGCCCTCGACGTTCGAATCCTTGAGGATGATCTTGAACGCTGCGGTCACGCGCTCCTTGGTGGCGCCGCCGCCGACGTCGAGAAAGTTGGCCGGCGCCGAACCATAGAGCTTGATGATGTCCATGGTGGCCATCGCGAGGCCGGCGCCGTTCACCATGCAGCCGATCTGGCCGTCGAGCTTGACGTAGTTCAGCGCGTACTTGCCGGCCTCGGTCTCGGCCGGGTCCTCCTCATCGAGGTCGCGCAGCGCTTCGAGTTCGGTATGCCGGTAGAGGGCGTTGTCGTCGAACGTCATCTTGGCATCGAGCGCGACCACGTCGCCCGCAGCGGTCACGACCAGCGGGTTGATCTCGACCAGTGCGCAATCGAGTTCGTTGAAGGCGCGATAGAGATTGCCGAGCAGCGTCACGAAGGCGCCGACCTGCTTGCCCTGGAGCCCCAGTGCAAAGGCGATCTTCCGCCCCTGGTAGCCCTGGAAGCCGGCAGCGGGGTCGATCGTCTGCGTGAGAATCTTGTCCGGCGTGTCGTGCGCCACAGTCTCGATGTCCATGCCGCCTTCCGTCGAGGCGACGATGGCAACCCGGCCCGCCACGCGGTCGACCAGCATCGAGAGGTAAAGCTCGCGTTTGATGTCGCAGCCTTCCTCGATATACAGCCGCTTGACCGCCTTGCCGGCCGGGCCAGTCTGCTTGGTGACCAGCTCTTGGCCCAACATGGCGGCAGCGTCGGCGCCAACCTCGTCCAGCGACTTGGCGATCCGAACGCCACCCTTGCCGTCGGGATCGTTCTTGAACCGACCCTTGCCCCGCCCGCCGGCATGGATTTGCGACTTCACGACAGTGACCGGGCTGCCGAGCTTGCGGGCCACGTCCACGGCCTCGTCCCGCGTATAGGCGACGCCACCCTTGAGGAGGGGGACAGCGAATTTGGCCAGCAGGGCTTTGGCCTGATATTCGTGAATGTTCATGGCATCCTATGGCTCGGCACAGCGCAGCAAGAAGCGTGCACAATGACAGTTGTGAAACGCAACTGACCTATCGCAGCGGCACTTTATGGACGCCACGCCGCATTGGCAACGACGGACTGATGATAGTTTGAGGTCATTCGACCAAGGTCGAAGGCCGTCCCGATCAGGCGCGGCCGACGATCTTGTTGGTGGCATCGATCAGGGAGCGTACGGCGGCCACCGACTTGTCGAACATCGCCTTTTCCTCGGCGTTGAATTCGACCTCGACGATGCGCTCCACGCCCTTGGCCCCGATCACGACCGGCACGCCGATATAGAGGCCCTTGACGCCGTATTCGCCGTTCAGCATCGCGGCGCAGGGGATCATCCGCTTCTTGTCCTTGAGGTAGGATTCGGCCATGGCGATGGCCGAGGCCGCCGGGGCATAGAAGGCCGAGCCGGTCTTGAGATGGGCCACGATCTCGGCGCCACCGTCGCGGGTGCGCTGGACGATCGCCTCGAGGCGCTCCTTGGTGGTCCAGCCCATGTCGACCAGGTCGTGCAGGGAGATGCCGCCGACCGTCGAATAGCGCAGCAGCGGCACCATCGTGTCGCCGTGGCCGCCCAGCACGAAGGCCGTGACATCCTCGACCGAGACGTTGAATTCCTCAGCCAGGAACGAGCGGAACCGGGCGCTGTCGAGCACACCGGCCATGCCGACGACGCGGGCCGCCGGGAAGCCGGTGACTTCCTGCATCAGCCCGACCATGGCGTCGAGCGGGTTGGTGATGACGATGACGAAGGCGTTCGGCGCATGCTGCTTGATGCCCTTGCCGACCGAGTCGATGACCTTGGCGTTGATGCCGACCAGATCGTCGCGGGTCATGCCGGGCTTGCGCGGGACGCCCGCGGTGACGATCACGACGTCGGCACCCTCGATGTCCTTGTAGTCGGAAGTGCCGCTGTACTTGGCGTCGAAACCCTCGACCGGGCTGAGCTGGGCGATATCGAGCGCCTTGCCCTTGGCAGTGCCCTCGGCGGCGGGCACGTCGAACAGGACGATGTCGCCCAGTTCCTTCTGGCCGGCGAGCAGCGCCAGGGTGCCGCCAATTTGTCCGGCGCCGATCAGCGCGATCTTCTTGCGAGCCATGCGAAAAACTCCCGTTCGTGAAGGCGGCGCGTGGTAGCGCGATTCGCCCCGACCGGCAAGAAGCCGTCAAACGGGATGTTTCGCGAGGTGTCCCAGCAGCAGTTCCGTCGCCCGGGCGGGCGCCTGGTCCATCACGAAATGGCCGACGCCGGGGAGCACTTCCATGCCAAAGGACGCGCTGACGAACTCGCCTGTGCCCTGAGCGGCATCGGGCCCGACGGTCGCGTCGGCATCCCCCCAGATATAGAGAGTCGGGACCCGGATGGTGCCGATGTCTGCGGCCAGGCCCTTGTTCGCGCGATACCACGCGAGCGCCGCTTCCAGCGCCGCCGGATTGCCGAGGACGGAAAGATGCTCCTCGAGGGCCGCCGACGGCACGCCCTGCCCGAACAGGCCGTCGCGCAGGCGCTTGGCATTGTCGGCCAGCAGCATCGCGCCGGTCCCAGGCTCGAGGAATGCCCTGTGGTGTCGCGAGCGATGCTTCTGGTCGCCGTCCTCCTTCAGGAGCGCGCGGCGAAACGACTGCGGATGCGGCCTCGACAGGATGGTGAGCGAAGCCAGGCGCCCGGGAACTTTGTCCGCCACGCCCCACGCCACCTGTCCGCCCCAGTCGTGGCCGACGAGGTGGAAGCGCTTGCGCTCATGGCCGACCGCCGCGGCGATCTCGATGGCGTCGCCCACCAACTTGTCGAAGGTGTAGCTCGACAGGTCGGCGGGGTCGGGCCGCGCGCCGGGCGAATAGCCGCGCTGGTCCGGCGCCACGGCGCGATAGCCTGCAAGGGCGAGCGCAGGAAGCGCCGCGCGCCAACTGTGTCTCGATTCGGGAAACCCGTGCAGCAGCAGCACGAGCGGTCCATCGGTCGGGCCCGCGACATCCGTGGTGAATGTCAGGCCCGACCGGGCCTTGATGCCCGTGGTTTCAACCACGTGAGATCAGGTAACGCCGTTGGCCTTGAACCAGGCGAGCGCGCGCTTCCAGCCGTCGTCGGCCGCATCCTTGCGGTAGCTCGGGCGGTAGTCGGCGTTGAAGGCGTGCGGCATCTCCGGATAGGTGACGATCTCGGACTTCTTGGCGGCAGCGCTGCCCTCCTTCAGGGCCGCGCGCATCTTGTCGACCGTGTCGTTGGGGATACCGGTGTCGGCGCCACCGTAGAGACCGAGCACCGGCGCCTTGAGATCCTTGGCAATGTCGACCGGATGCTTCGGCGTCAGTTCCGTCGCGTTGCCGACGACGCGGCCGTACCACGCCACGCCCGCCTTCAGGGCGGAGCTGTGCGCCGCGTAGAGCCAGGTGATGCGGCCGCCCCAGCAGAAGCCGGTGATGCCGAGCTTGGCGGTGTCGGCCTTGCCCTCGCCCTTCACGAACGCGACGGTAGCATCGAGGTCATCCATCACCTGTGCGTCGGGCACCTTGGCGACGATTTCCTGCATCAGCTTGGGAATGTCCGTGTAGCTCTTGGCGTCGCCCTGGCGGAAATAGAGTTCCGGAGCGACGGCGCAGTAGCCGGCCTTGGCGAAGCGGCGGCACATGTCGGCGATGTGGGCGTGCACGCCGAAGATCTCCTGCACGACCAGGATCGTGCCGAAGCCGGTGCCGGTCGCGGGCATGGCGCGATAGGCCACCATCTCCTTGCCGTCCTTGGTCTTGACCTTGACCTCACCCGCGGTGAGTCCGTCGGCCGCCGTGGTGATCATCGTCTGTGCGCTCACCGGCTGCACCGACAGGGCGAAAGTGCTGCCCAGCGCCGCGCCGGTCGCGGTCGCCTTGAGGGCATTGCGCCGCGATAGGCCGCGGTCGTTCAGGGAGATCATTCGATCGCCGTCCATGGTCTTGCCTCCGAGCTGAAAAAGCGTTGCAGAGCCTATGCTGCGGAGAGACACGGTCACAATCACAATTAGGCGATGTGCTCCAGGGTCAGGTATTCGGGGCTCTGCATCTCCATGAGGCGGGAGACCGTGCGCTCGAACTCGAACGAGCCGTCGCCCGTGGGATAGAGCGACTGCGGCGAGCCCGCCGCCGAGCAGATGAATTTGACCTTCTTCTCGTAGAACGTGTCGATCATGGTCACGAAGCGGACGGCCTTGTCCTGGCTGTCGGGGCCCATCTTGGGAATATCGGCCACGATGACCGTGTGGAAATTGTCGGCGATGCACAGGAAGTCGGCCGCGCCCATCGGCTTGGCGCACCAGTCGAGGAAATGCGCCATCGCGACGCCGGGCGCGGCACGCGGAACGTCGACATCGCGGCCCTGGGTGCGCAGCACCCGCGGCTCGCCGTCGGAACCGCCGCTCAACGCGCGGAAAGCCTCGTCGAGTTTCTCGTTCGCCCATTTGCCGAGCGGCGTCAGGTAGAGGTCGAACTCGCGCAGGCGGCCCATGCGATAGTCGTGATCGCCGCCCAGTTCGAGCACTTCTAGCCGCTGTTTCACCAATTCGATGAACGGCAGGAAGCGGTCGCGCTGCAGGCCGTTCTTGTAGAGATCGTCCGGCGCGCGGTTCGACGTGGCGATCACGGTGATGCCCTCCTCGAACAAGGTCTCGAACAGGCGGCCGAGGATCATCGCATCGGCGATGTTGGTGACCTGGAACTCGTCGAAGCAGAGCAAACGGGTCTCGGCTGCGATCGCCTTGGCGATCGGCACGATGGTGTCGGACTCTGGCGGTGCGCCCTTGGCGGCCAGTTCCTCGCGGCGACGATGCAGTCGCTCCTGCACCTCGAGCATGAATTCGTGGAAGTGGACCCGCCGCTTCTTCGCTACCGGCGCGTCGGCGAAGAACAGGTCCATCAGCATCGACTTGCCGCGCCCCACAGGGCCCCAGATGTAGAGGCCGTGCGGCCCGGGCACCGGCTTGGGCGCACCGCTCAGCCCCAGTCGAGCCAGCAGGCCGGGCCGGGCCGGATGGGCCGCCATCGCGGTCAACCGGTCGTGCACGGCCTGGAGCCGCAGAACGATGCGTTCCTGCACGGGATCGGCGTGGATTTCGCCTGCGGCCCGGCGCAGGGCAAGGTTGGCGACCGGTCCCTTGCCGGAGGTCGCGGGGATCGGAGTGTCCATTGCGGCATAACTAGCTCACCGCCGCGCGGCTGCCTATAAGGTGCGGCGATGAAGATTGCGTTTCTCGGTACCTCTGCCTTCGCCGTGCCGGCGCTCAAGGCGCTGGCCGAGGCCGGCCATGACGTGGCCGCTGTCTACACACGGGCGCCCAAGCCGGCCGGGCGCGGTCAGCAGGAGCGACGTACGCCGGTACATGAGCTTGCCCTTTCGCTGGGCCTCACCGTGCATTCGCCGAAGAGCCTCCGGAACGACGAGGAGGCGCAGGCCTTCAGGGCGTTCGATCTCGATGCCGCGGTGGTCGTCTCCTACGGCCATATCCTGCCGAAGAGCTTCCTCGATGCCCCGGTGCTGGGCTGCATCAACATACACGGCTCGCTGCTGCCGCGCTGGCGCGGCGCGGCGCCCATCCATCGCGCCATCCTGGCAGGCGACAGCGAGACCGGCGTCACCACCATGCGCATGGACGAAGGCCTCGACACCGGCCCCATGCTGCTTGCTGAAAGCACGCCGATCTCCTCCGCCGATACCGCCGAGACGGTGCACGACCGCCTGGCCGAGCTTGGCGCGCGGCTGATCGTGTCGACGCTCGACGGGCTGATGCGCAACACCATCGACCCGGTGGTGCAACCCGAGGAGGGTGTCACCTATGCCCACAAGCTCGGCAAGGAAGAAGGCATGCTGGATTGGCGCCGTCCGGCTGCCGAACTGGAGCGCAAGGTCCGCGCCTTCCATCCGTGGCCCGGCACTTCGTTCGAATTGAACGGAGAGCGCATAAAAGTGCTGGCGGCGGGCCTCGCCCTGGCCGGTGGCACGCCGGGCACGCTCACCATCGGGCGCGACGGCTTCCCGGTGGTCGCCTGCGGCATCGGCGGCCTGAAGCTCCTGCAGCTCCAGCGGCCCGGCAGGTCGGCGCAACCAGCCGACGCCTTCTTGCGCGGCTTCGCCCTGGCGGCCGGCACTGTTCTGCCGGTGCCCGCTGTCGTGTCGCTGCCAACCAGACCCGCCTGACTCCGTGCCGCGCTACAAGCTCATCGTCGAGTACGATGGCGGCCCGTTCGTGGGCTGGCAGCGCCAGCCCAACGGCCCGACAATTCAGGCCCTGCTGGAGGACGCGATATTCGCCATGAGCGGCGAACGCGTGCAGGTGCAGGGCGCTGGCCGGACGGATTCCGGCGTCCATGCCTTGGGCCAAGTCGCGCATTTCGACCTTGCGAACGAGATGGCCCCCGACAAAGTGCAGGCGGCGCTCAATTTCCATCTCAAGCCCAACCCGATCGCGCTGCCTTCGGTTGAAATCGCGCCGGCGAAATTTCATGCGCGCTTCTCGGCGACTTGGCGGCGCTATCGCTACCGCATCCTCAACCGCCGGGCACCGCCGACCCTCGACAGCGGCCATGTCTGGCACGTCCCTGCCCGGCTCGACCTCGACGCCATGATCGACGCCGCCTCGGCGTTGCAGGGCCACCACGACTTCAACAGCTTCCGATCGACCGCCTGCCAGGCGCCGTCGTCGATCAAGACGCTCGACCTGATGCGCGTCAGCCGCGACGGCGACGAGATCCACATCGATGTCGGCGCGCGGTCGTTCCTGCATAACCAGGTGCGCATACTCGTCGGAACGCTCCGGCTCGTCGGTCGTGGCCAATGGTCGAGACGCGACGTCGAGGAAGCCCTGGCGGCCTGCGACCGGACCCGCGGCGGCCCCACGGCACCACCGCAGGGCCTCTGCCTGATGGAAGTGCGTTACGACCTAGGCGGCGGTGGCCACGACGCCGAGATAGCGAGCGATGAGGAATGAGATGAAAGCCAGCGGCACCCAGTTCACGATCAGCAGCATGGTCGAGAGCAGCCAGCTGGCCCCGATCACCTGCCGCGTGGTGACCAGGAACCAGTAGAAGAACAGCCCCTGCAGACCGATGCTGACCAAGCTGCCGATCGCGGGCGGCGCGAGGTGCGCGAGGGGCACGAAGACCACGGCCAGGGCCATGCCCGGCAGGTTGATCCAGTTGAGTGCGCCGATGTAGCGCGCGTAGCGGTCGAGCCAGCCCCGGCGGCGGGCAATCTCATGGAAGATCACCGGGAACAGCAGCCACTCGACGACATAGCCCAGCGTCTCGGCGAAGAAGACCTCCATGTCCTCGGCTGCGATCGTGGCATCGGAATAGCGGACCAGCAGGAGGATGACGTGGAGTGGCGCCACCAGCACCATAACGCGGAACGAGCGCAGGCAGGCTTCGGGCGTATTGTCGAAACAGGTCGGCGCCTTGGGATCGCGCCACAGGAAGGCCAGCGCACCCTGCACGCCGCGGGCGATCTCGGCAGCGCTGAGCATGGCCGGCCTTCAGGCCGCGAAGAAACGGTCGAGCACCGTCTCGTAGACGTCGGCCAGCGTTTTCAGATCGGCGATCGCGCTCTTCTCGTCGACCTTGTGCATGCTCTCGCCGACCAGCCCGAATTCGAGCACCGGACAATAGCTGCGGATGAAGCGCGCATCCGAGGTGCCGCCGGTCGTCGAGAGTTCGGGCTCGACTCCCGTGACGTCGCGGATGGCGCCAGCCACCAGGTCGCTCAGCGATCCGGGCGGCGTATAGAACGACTCGCCTGAGACCTCGTGCTTCAGCTCGAACAGGCCGTTGCCGCCCAGCGCCGCGTTGGCACGCTCCAGCCGCTCGGTGAGATGGGCGAGCAGAGTCTTGGAGGTCCAGAGATCGTTGAAGCGGGTGTTGAAGCGCGCGGTGGCGGTGCCGGGGGCGATGTTGGTCGCCTTGTTGCCGACATCGACCGTGGTGAACTGCAACGACGTCGGCTGGAAATGGGTGCTGCCCTGATCGATCGGCTCGCGCACCAGTGCCTCGATCAGCGCCGACAGCCGATGGATGGCATTGTCGAGCCGCTCCGGATAGGCCACATGGCCCTGCACCCCGCGCACCACCATGTCGACGGTCATGCTGCCACGCCGGCCGATCTTGATCATGTCACCGAAGCGCCTGGAACTGGTCGGTTCGCCGACCACGCAGGCATCGATCGTCTCGCCGCAATCGGCGAGGCGCTTCAGCATCTTGACCGTGCCGTTGACGGCAGGGCCCTCCTCGTCACCGGTGATCAGCAAGCTGATCGAGCCGCCGAAGTCGCGGCCGCGCTTTGCGAGGAATCGCGTGGCGGCGTCGGTGAAGGCCGCGATCGCGCCCTTCATGTCGGCGGCGCCACGGCCGAACAGATAGCCGCCCGACAGCTCGGCCGAGAAAGGACCGATGGTCCAGGAGGAAAGATCGCCCACCGGCACCACGTCGGAATGGCCGGCAAAACAGAAATGACGGCCGCCGCTTCCGACACGGGCGTAGAGATTGGCCACGTCGTCGGTACCGAGCTGGGTGAAATCCATGCGCTCGCAGCGGAAGCCGAGCGGCGCCAGCGTGCCCTCGAGCAGGTCCAGCGCGCCGGCTTCGCGCGGCGTCACGCTCTCGCAGCGCACCAGCGCGCGCGTCAATTCGATCACGTCGGTAGCGTTGGTATTCAAGGCATCGGGCATGGCCGGACACTACATCCCCGCCCCTCCAAAGAGAAGGGCGCCAGCTCGGCCTAGCTGGCGCCCCAGTCGATTTGAGAGAGGAAGATCGTCTTGTTGGTTGTCGAACTCAGGCCACCATCCGGTCGGCTTCCTGCAGGTTGACCGAGACGAGCTGGGACACGCCCTGCTCCGACATGGTCACCCCGTAGAGCCTGTCCATGCGCGCCATGGTGACGCGATGGTGGGTGATGATCAGAAAGCGCGTGTCGGTGCGGCCGGCGATGTCCTTCACCAGGCCGCAGAAGCGCTCCACGTTCAGGTCGTCCAGCGGTGCGTCCACCTCGTCCAGCACGCAGATCGGTGCCGGGTTGGTCATGAACACGGCGAACAACAACGACAGAGCCGTCAAAGCCTGTTCACCGCCCGAGAGGAGCGACATCACCTGCAGCTTCTTGCCCGGCGGGCTGGCGTGGATTTCGAGGCCGGCCTCGAGCGGATCCTCGGACTCCGTGAGCCTGAGCTCGGCCTTGCCGCCGCCGAACAGCTTGGTGAAGAGCTGCTGGAAGTGGCCGCTGACCTGCTCGAAGGCGGCGAGGAAACGCTCGCGGCCCTCGCGGTTCAGGCTCTGGATGCCCTGGCGCAGCCGGCCGATGGCGGCAACGAGGTCGTCGCGCTCGGCCGTCATGCCGGTGATCTGCTGCTCCAGCTCATTGGCCTCTTCCTCGGCCCGCAGATTGACCGCGCCCATCGTCTCGCGCTCGTGGACCAGCCGTTCGAGGCGATGCTCGGCCTTCTCGATCTCCGGCAGCTCCTCCAGCGACTGGACTTCGGCCAGCGCCAGAACGCCGTCGGGCTCGCAACGCAGCCGCTCGACGATGCGCTCGACCACCGCCTCGCGGTCCTTGGTCGCCTGCTCGACCTGACCCTCGCGACGGACCCGGCTTTCGCGGGCGCCTGCCAGCTCGCCTTCGGCCTGACGCATCGCCTTGTCGGCGTCGGCCAGCCGGGTCTCGCCGATGGCGAGTTGGTCGGCCGCCTGCTGACGGTTGATCTCGGCATTGCCGATTTCCTCGGCCAGCGCCTCGCGCTTGGTCTCGATCTCGGCGGGCTTGGCTTCCAGTTCGGCGATGGCGCCGGCGATCTGCTCGCGGCGGGCATCGAGCTCGAGGATCTGGCCATCGGCATCGGCCAGGCGCTTGCTCCACCCGGCATGCTCCTGGGCGATCTGGCCCAGGCGCTCGACCCGCATCGCCGCTTCGCGGGCGAGGCGGTCGCAGGTGCCTTCGGCCTCGACCAGCGCGCCGCGCAGCTCGGCGATGCGCACGCGCAGCGCCCCGGCCTCGACGCGGTCGGCCTGGGTGTCGGAAATCGCCGACAGACGGGCCTCGCGGAAGGTGCGGCGCATCTCGGCGTCGGCGATGTCGCCCGCCACCTCGACCTGCGCCTGCTCGATGCCGGTGAGACGCGTGCGGAGCTGGTCGGTGCGGCGCGCCACCTCGGTGTGGCGATCGCGTGCAGCGGCGGCCGCCCGCTCGGCGGCGGCAATGGCGGTCTGGGCGGCACGCTCGGCCGCACGGGTCGCTTCGCCCGCATCCTGGGTCTTGCGCCGCGCGGCATCGGCCACCGTGCGCTCATGCTGGCGGGCCTGCTCGACACAGGTCCGCTCGGCGCCGCGGGCGGCGGCGAGCCAGCCCGCTTCGGCATCGACGCGGGCCTGTTCGGCCGTCTGTTCGATCACGACCGCGTCGATCTGCTGGCGGATCTCGGCCAGGCGATTGCGCTGGCTGAGCTGCACGGCGGCGCTCGACGGCGCACCGGCGCGCATCGTGTAGCCGTCCCAGCGCCAGACCGCGCCTTCGCGGGTGACGAGCTGCTGGCCGGGCTTGAGCTGGGTCTGCAGCGCCTCGCCGGTGGCGTCGTCGGCCACGAGGCCGATGAAGGCGATGCGGCGGGCGAGTTCCGGCAGCGTCTTGACGAAGGCGCCGAGCGGCGTGGCGCCTTCCGGCAGTTCAGGCGCATCGGCCAGCGGCTCGAGCGGCAGCCAGTGCACCGGCGCGCCACGATCGGACGAGGCTTCCAACTCGTCGCCGAACGCAGCGCCCATGGACTTTTCGAAGCCCGGCTCGACCGAGAGCGCATCGAGCAGCGGCGGCCACAGCGAATCGGCCGCCGACTTCAGCGCCGCGGCGACACCCGCTTCCTCGGCGCGCAGCTTGGTGAGGCGCGCGTTGGTCTTCTGCACGATCTCGGCGGCGGTGGCGTGGCTCGCTTCGGCCGCCTGGCGTTCGGCCGCACGGGCGCGTTCCATATCGATGCGCTCGGCTTCTGCTTTGGCCACCGCCAGACGCGCCGCGTCCGATTCGTAACGCGCGGCCTCGCGGGCGTTCTCGATCGCCTCCTGGCCCTCGCGCCGGGCAGTCTCGAATGCCGCACGGGCGGCTTCGAGCGCAGCTTCGACCTCTGAAAGTGCCGGCAGGCCCGAGAGTTCGGTTTCGACCTGCTGCCGCTGGGCGGCGACCTCGTCGCAGCGCACGGCCATCCGGCGCAGGCGGTCCTGCAGCTCGGCGATCTCGCGGCCCACGCTCTGGCGCAGCGCCTCGTCGTCGGCGATCTGGCGGGTCAGGCGGTCATGCTCGGTCTCGGCCGTGGCGGTATCGGCCTGGGCGATGTCGCGGGCCTGGCGGGCCGCGGTGGCGCGATCCTCTTCACCGACCTGCTCCTGCTCGAGCCGGCCGCGCTGGCCGTCGAGATCGGCGGTCGCAGCTTCCGCGTCGCCCTTGCGGCCACGCTCGCGCTCGAGATCGGAATCTGTCTGGCGGAGCCGGGTCTCCGCCTCCTCCTGGGCCTGGGCAACACGCTCGGCTTCGGCGGTGAGCGCGTCGTGCGCCACGCGCAGGCGCTGGAGCGCGGCCGCGGCGGCGGCCTCGTCGTTACGCAGCGGCGGCAGCGCCGTTGCGGCGTCAGCCTGCGCCGTGGTGGCAAGACCGACCAGCCGCGTAAGGTCGGCAACAAGGGCCTCGGCCTCGCGCAGGCGCTCGCCCGAGTTGGCGAGGTCGCTCTCGGCGGAGGCGAGCTTCAGGGCCAGCACTGCGGCTTCCGCGCGGCGAATATGGTCGGAGAGGTTGCGATAGCGGCTGGCCTGGCGGGCCTGACGCTTCAGGCCCTTGTGCTGTTCCTCCAGCGCGACCAGCACGTCCTGCACGCGCGCCAGGTTCTGCTCGGCGGCGCGCAGGCGCAGCTCCGCCTCGTGGCGGCGGGCATAGAGACCGGTAATGCCGGCGGCCTCGTCGATGATGGTGCGGCGGTCGGCCGGCTTGGCGTTGACCAGCGAGCCGATGCGGCCCTGGCTCACCATCGCGGTCGAGCGCGCGCCGGTGGCGGCGTCGGCAAACAGGGTCTGCACGTCGCGGGCGCGGATCTCGCGTCCGTTCACCGAATAGGCCGAGCCGTGGCCGCGCTCGATGCGCCGCATGACGTCGAGCTGGTCGGCGTCGTTCACCATCGCGGGCGCCGTGCGGGTCTTGTTGTCGAGCGACAGCATCACCTCGGCGATGTTGCGCGCCGGACGGGTGCCGGCGCCGGCGAAGATGACGTCTTCCATCTCGCTGCCGCGCATCTGCTTGGCCGAGGTCTCCCCCATCACCCACTTCAGAGCCTCGACGAGGTTCGACTTGCCGCAGCCGTTGGGGCCGACGATGCCGGTCATGCCGGACTCGATGGCGAGCTCCGTCGGATCGACGAAGGACTTGAAGCCGGAGAGCCGGAGCTTGTCGAACTGGACCATCTACACCACGCCCTGTCTGTTACTTGCTGGTCTGGTTACTTACTTGACGAGTTTCACGAGAGCGGCGTCGATATCCTCGACGGAACGCGACCCGCGATAGAGCTGACCGCCGATGAACAGCGTCGGCGTCGCGTTGACTCCGAGAGTCTCGCCGCTGCGGTAATCGTTGAGCACGGCATTGAGCATCGCATCGTTGGCGAGGCAGGACTTGATCTCGGCCTCGCCGAGGCCCGCGATGCGCAGCGGCTTGGCGAGCTCGGCGATCGGATCGGCGCCGGTCGCCCACTGCGGCTGACCGCGGAAGATGATGTCGAGGACGCCGAAATATTTGTCGTTGCCGACGCACTCGGCGATCTGGGCCGCCTTCACCGCGATCTGATCGAGCGGGAAGTCGCGGTAGACCAGCTTCACCTTGCCGGTGTCGATCCACTTCTTCTTGAGATCGGGCAGGATCTGGGTGTGGAAGTGGGCGCAGTGCGAGCAGGTGAGCGAGGCATACTCGATGATGGTGACGGGGGCCTTGGGGTCGCCCAGGACGTGGTCGGTCGGCAGGACGCCCATCAGGGCCGCCTTGTCCGCGGTCGCCGCCACGGCAACGGGCGCCGGGCCCGGCGCCGGGGCGCGCGTGCCAAAGTAGACGCCAGCCACGATCGCAGCCACCGCCACGGCACCGCCGGCGACAATCAACATATTCCGCATACTCGTCTTCCTCTCCACTACATCTTGGGAATTTCACCTGTGGGGAGTCAAACGATTACCGCCCCACTTGGCGTAAAATTGCAGCGATGGCGTCGGGACCGCCGGGATTCTGGTAGTTTTCCTCGTTGATGAACAAGGTCGGCGTCGACCTGATCCCCAGCGCCTGGCCCGTCTGCACATCGGCCACGACTTTGTCCAAAGCGCGGTCGTTGGCGTAGCAGGCCTGGGCCGACTGGGCGGTGACACCCTGGCCCGCCAGCATCTTGACCATATCGGCCTCGGGATCGCTGCCGGTCAGCCATTCCACGTGGTTTCGAAACAGCGCCTCGGTGAAGGCGAAAAACCTGTCCGGCGGCGTGCATTCGGAAAGCTGGGCCGCCCGCGTCGCCACGATGTCCGACGGAAAGTGCCGGTGGATCAATCGCAGGCGGCCGGTGTCGATCCATTCGCGCTTCAGCGGCGGCAGCGTCGCCATATAGAAAGTCGCGCAGTGCGGACAGGTGAACGAAAAATAAGCGATCAACGAATTGGGGGCGTCGGCCTTGCCCAGGATGTGATCGCCGGGCAGCGGCTCCAGCATCTTGGCCCGGGACAGTTCCTGGGCACGGAGATCATCCGTCACGAACAGGGCGCCCAGCGCCGCGGCCATAACGCCGCGCCGGTTGAGCGACACGCGGGCGCCGAGCCGGGTCAACGCGGCCCTCAAATCTGGGTCTTTAACCGCGGCGGCCCGGGCCGCGACCTGGGTCACGGTCTGCGGATCTGGCTTCGGGATGACCCGCGGCGGCGGCGTGGCGGCGATGGTGCCCTGAACCAGGCGGATGTCGTCGACCGTCCGGTGCCCGAAATAGGCGTTCACGCGCTCCACGATCTGGCCGGTCTGGTGTTGGACTTCGAGCGCGGCAGCGCCCGATACGCGCAGCCGGAGCACCTTGCCGGCGCCGCTCAAGTTCCGGGCGCCGCGGCCGGCCAGCAGCGAGTCGGGCCGCGTGGTGCGGGCAAGATCGGGACCGACGATGGCCGACCATTCGGCACGCAGGCGCGCGATCGAGGCGCCTTTGCCTTTTGTGATCCCGGAGGTGAGCCGCTGGGCCAGACCGCCGATGGCACGGAAGCCGTTTTCGCGCATGGACCCTTTCAAACCCTGTTCCTTATGGTAGGCCACGGCCTCTTACATGACCATGACCCACGCCCCGCGTCTGCTCGCCTGGTACGACCGACATCGTCGCACCCTGCCGTGGCGTGCCTCGGCCGGCGAGCGCACCTCGCCCTACCTCGTGTGGCTGTCGGAGATCATGTTGCAGCAGACCACCGTGGCCACCGTGGGGGACTATTACCGCCGTTTTATCGAGCGCTGGCCTACCGTCGAGGCGCTGGCCGCCGCGCCGCTGGACGAGGTGCTCTCGGCCTGGGCCGGCCTCGGCTACTACGCCCGCGCCCGCAATCTTCATGCCTGCGCCCAGACCGTCGCAACCCGCCACGGCGGCCGTTTCCCGGAGGATGAGGCCGGCCTGCGGGCACTGCCCGGGATCGGCCCCTACACGGCCGCCGCCATCCGCTCGATCGCCTTCGACCACAAGGCTTCGGCCGTGGACGGCAATGTCGAGCGCGTGATTTCCAGGCTCTATGCGATCGAGACGCCGCTGCCCGACGCCAAGATCGAGATACACGCGCGCGCCGCCGAGCTGGTGCCCGAGGCACGCGCGGGCGACTACGCCCAGGCAATGATGGATCTCGGCGCCACCGTGTGCACGCCGCGCAAGCCCCTCTGCGTGATCTGCCCGCTCACGCGCAACTGCCGGGCGCTGAAACTCGGCATCGCCGAGACCCTGCCGAAACGGGCGCCCAAGGCGGAGAAGCCGACGCGCCGAGGCCTCGCCTTCGTGCTGGCACGTAAGGACGGCGCCGTGCTCTTGCGCAAGCGGCCGGCCAAGGGGCTTTTAGGCGGCATGGACGAGGTGCCGTCGAGCCCGTGGCGCGAAGGCAAGTTCAGCCCCGCCGATGCGCTGGCCGACCCGCCGGTGCCGGCGCGCTGGACGCTCCTGGAGGGCCTGGTGCGTCATACGTTCACGCACTTCCATCTCGAACTCAGCGTCGCCCGCGCCACGGCCACGACCGATCGCCTCGCCAAGCTGCTGCCCGGCAGTGCCTGGTGCACGCTCGATCTGCTGGATGACCGCGCCTTGCCCACCGTGATGCGCAAGGTGATCGAGAAGGCGTCTCTTTCCTGAGCACCAGAAGGTGGTTTTTGGCCCATCTCGTTGTGCCACGCGGCGTCCCGCTGCCTGCGCCACAAAATGTACTCAAGTCATTGATCCGACGGGTAAATCGCCCCCTCACGAACTGTGCCACCGGCGCCGGCTTCTGCGCGCGGTGAGTGTCCACGAAAAACGCCCGGAAGCGGAGCCTCCGGGCGTTTTGCAGGCAGCGTCATACGTCGCCCATCATGGCGAAAATCCTAGCCTAAACCTGCGGATCCTGCAAAACGCAGATCGCGCTGCCTAGATCAGATTGGGCTTCGGCAGGCTGGTGGGGAGGATCTCGATCACCGAGTAGCCGTCCCGCTCGAGCGAGACCGCCTGAAGCTGCGCTTCCTTGAGCGTCGAATAGGCGATGCCGATGCGACGGCCGCCCTTGGGCTTTTCAACCCAGACCATGTGTTTGCCGATTGCTGCTGTTGTCATGGCGGCCCCTATACAGGCAAACGCCACACTAAGCGAATGACGCCTAAAGCCCCGCCCGTACCTGCTGGCGGAGATGATCGATCGGCCGACGCGCGCCCGCGACCTCGACATGCCAGAAGGTCCAGCCGTTGCAGGCGGGTGCCCCCTGCACCGCCGCGCCGACCTGGTGGATCGAGCCGCGATGATCGCCCAGCGCGTTGGATGCGGAAACCGATCCGTCGGCGCGCACGCGGGCATGCAGGCGGCCGCTGGGATCGCTCAGGATCGCGCCGGGCTGCAGCAGGCCCGCCTCGATCAGCACGCCGAAGGCGATGCGCGGTTCGCTGCGCTTGCTGGGCTTTGGCGTCACGTCCTCGGCGGCCAAGGGCTCGATCTCGGCGATGCGCTTGCGCGCGATCGCGGCGTAGTCGGGATCGCGCTCGAGGCCGATGAAGCGGCGGCCGAGGCGGCGCGCCACGGCACCCGTGGTGCCGGTGCCGAAGAAGGGATCGAGGATCACGTCGCCGGGATTGGATGCCGCCATGATGCAGCGAAACAAGAGCGCCTCGGGCTTCTGCGTCGGATGCGCCTTCTTGCCGTCGTCGCCCTTGAGACGCTCGCCGCCCGTGCAGAGCGGCAGCACCCAGTCGGAGCGCATCTGCAGGCCCTCGTTCAGCTCCTTCATCGAATCGTAGTTGAAGGTGTACTTCTTGTTGGCGCGATCGCGCGCCGCCCAGATCAGAGTCTCGTGCGCGTTGGTGAAGCGCTTGCCCCGGAAGTTCGGCATCGGGTTCGACTTGCGCCACACGATGTCGTTCAGCAGCCAGAAGCCCTGGTCCTGCAGCGCCGTGCCGATGCGGAAGATATTGTGGTAGCTGCCGATCACCCAGAGCGTGCCGCCGGGCTTCAGCGCCCGACGCGCGGCCTTCAGCCAGGCGTTGGTGAACTGGTCGTAGCGGGCGAAGTCGGCGAACTTGTCCCAGTCGTCGTCGACCGCGTCGACCTTGCTGTGGTCGGGCCGCAGCAGCTCGCCGCCGAGCTGGAGATTGTACGGCGGGTCGGCGAAGACCATGTCGACGGAGGCTTCGGGCAGGGCGCGCATCAATTCGATGCAGTCGCCGACGAGCACGCGATCGAGTTTTTCCACAGGCATCGGTGGAAGATGAGTCATCCACCGAGTCCCGGTCAAGAAATTACAATTGATTCAATTGTTTACGCGATCGATCCACAAGATCGAGTCGCGCGAATGGCATGACCCACAACAGTTAGAGAGCCGCCCGAAATCTTCTCGCGAGCCGCCGCCGGCAATTCGACTGATGATCCGCCACTTTCTGAAGGGGGCGAGCTCTCGCGGTGACCGACATGAATCAGAACGACGGCATCCGGGACGTCACGCGGATGATGACCCACTACATGGCGTGGGCGAACCGGGTGATGATGAATTCGGTCGCGAAGCTGCCGGACGCCGAGATCTCCAAGCCACGCCAGGCGCTGTTCGGAACCATCGCCCATACCTTCAACCACATCCTCGTCATCGAGGATATTTTCCGGGCGCATCTGGAAGGCCGAAAGCACGACTACACGGCACGCAACACCAAGACCGCACCGCCCTTTGCCGAAGTGCGGGAACGGCTGAGCGCCATGGACCTCTACTACGTCGAGCTGGCGGAGAGGCTATCGGCCGAGGAATTGAACGAGACCGTCCATTTCGAGTTCGTCGGCGGCGGTGCGGGTGCCATGACGCGGCAGGAGATCCTGCTGCACCTCGCCAACCACGCCACCTATCATCGCGGTTTCGTCAGCGACATGCTGTTCCAGATTCCGTTTTCGGCCGATGCCAACGATCTCACGGTATTCCTGCGCGACGCCTGGCCTGCGCTGAAGCCCTGATCGGCTCGGACGGCTAGGCGAGTTCCTCGGCGATCGCCTTCTTCACGCCGGGACGCTCCGACATGCGGCGGCGATGATCGGCGACGCGGGGAACGCGCGCCGGGTCGACGCCATCCTTCTCCAGCCACTGGGCGAGCGTGAAGAGATAGGGATCGCAAATCGTATAGTGCTCGCCCATCACCCACGGGCCCTTCAGCATCTCGCGCTCGATCAACTCGAAGGCGCCGCCGACGGACTCCGGCACCTTGCGCTGCATGGCCGCGATCGATGCCGTGTCGTCGGCATCGACCCAGCGATGGCCGCGCATGCGGTGCGCGTGCGCCACGTGCAGGTGCGAGCAGAGATATGAGTTGAACGCCTGCACCTGGGCGAAGGCGAAAGGATCGTCCATCAGCGCGAGCCGCGACTTGGGGAAGCTCTGGGCGACGTAGACCAACATGGCCGGCGTCTCGGTCAGGATGCCCCGGTCGGTGACCAGCGCCGGCACGCGCGCCTTGGGATTGACCTTGAGGAATTCCGGCGACTTCTGCTGCTCCTGGGCGAAATCGACGCGCACCGTCGAGTAATCGGCGCCGACCTCTTCAAGGACGATGTGCGTGGCGAGCGAGCAGGTGTGGGCGGCGTAGTAGAGTTTCAGCACTGAGGCCTCCGTCAGACTTCGGCGTAGATTTCGATGACGTTGCGCTCGGAGTCGCGGAAGAAGATCGCGCGGTGGCCCCAGGACGGGATATCGCGCGGCGGGCCCATCATCTCGACACCCTGGGCGATCAACTCCGCCCGGCATTCGTCGATCTCGGGCGGCGACACGCGAAAGGCGAGCTGCACCGACGCCGAGCCCGGCGCGCCCGGCCCGTCCTGGAAGACGCCCTCCAGGGTGCGCGGCCGCAAGCAGAGGAGGCCCGAGCCGACATGGAAGCTCACCCATCGCGGCGTCTCCCGCTCGATGCGGAACTTCATCACGTCGCGATAGAACTGCCGTGCGCGGACCAGGTCCTCGCAAAGCAGGACCACGTAGTCGAGGTTTCGAATCGAAGCGATGCCCATGCCGTCAACGTAGCCGACTGACGGGTGCGAAGCTCATACGATGATGCGGGGTCGGCCCGAGAAGTTCGAGGGCTTGGAGGTGCTGCGCGCTGCCGTAGCCGCGATTGGTTTCCCAGCCGTAGCCCGGGAACATCGCAGCGAGCGCGGTCATGTGACGGTCGCGCGTCACCTTGGCGAAGATCGACGCGGCGGCGATCGAGTAGGAATGCGCGTCGCCGCCGACGATGGTCTCGGCGCGGCAGCCGAGTTGCGGCGGCGCGCGGTTGCCGTCGACCAGCACCACTTCCGGCTGCTCGACCAGCGCCTGCACGGCGCGGCGCATGGCAAGATACGTCGCCTGCAGGATGTTGACGCGGTCGATCTCCTCGACGCTGGCTTCCGCGACGGCAAACTGCACGACGCCGGAGGCGATCATGGCCTCGTAGGCTTCCTCGCGCTGTTCCAGAGTCAGCTTCTTGGAATCGTCGATCATGCGGAGCAGTTTCCGGGCGGCGCGCGTGCGGTCGATGACGGCGGCGGCGGCATAGACCGGCCCGGCCAGCGGCCCACGCCCGGCTTCGTCGATGCCGGCGACACGTCCTTGACAGCGCAGTTCGAATCGAAAGCTCGGCATTATCCCCATCGAGGTTGGCTAGAGTGATGCCATGTCCCTCATCACCCGCATCATCGCAGAAGACGCCGCGGCAATGGAACAGCTTCGTGCCGTGCGCTCCCTCGCGCTGCCGGACTGGTGCATTGCCGCCGGGTTCGTGCGCAATCGCGTGTGGGACCATCTGCACGGCATCGAGCCGGCGCGCCCGCCTGTGGATATCGACGTGCTGTTCTACGACGCGACGGACCTCGCGACGGAACGCGAGACCGCCTACGAGGCGGCGCTCGACCGGCTGATGCCCGGCCTGCCCTGGCAGGTCCGCAACCAGGCGCGCATGCACGTCTGGAAGGAACTGCCGCAGCATCGCGACACGGCCGACGCCATGACCCACTGGCTGGAAACGGTCACCGGCATCGGCGTCCGTCTTGAAGCCGACGATGGGCTGACCGTCATCGCCCCGCTCGGCACCGACGATCTCCTGAACCTCGTCTGCCGGCCGACACCCTATGGCCACACGCGGCGCGACGAATACGACGCGCGCGTTGCCGCCAAGCACTGGCGCGAGCTCTGGCCGAAGGTCCAGTTCCTGGACTGACCCATTTGAACCCCGAGCGTACCCTTCGCAGGCCAGACGGCGTGGGCCGTGAAGATGCGCGGCCTCGTCTTGATCCAGATCAATGCATTTTCCTTGCGACCGTCTGCACCATTGATTTGAGTGGCAGGGGAAGGAAGATGCTGGACGCGAGCTACTATTCGATCATCGAACGCTCGAAGGACGGCCGTTTCACGGCATGGGTTCCCGATCTTCCCAGCGTCACGGTTACCGGAAACACGGAGGAAGAGGTGATTCGCGCGTTGTCCCAAACTGTTCGGCAATGCGTGAGGGAAATGGTCATCAACGGCGAGCCGGTCCCCAAAGCCCGGCCACTCGACCAGCTGTCACACGAAAGCCGGGAGCGCCAGATTCATCGCCTCCTGCTCCTCATCGGCTAGGCAGCGGGAGTTAGAGAAAGGAAAATGGGGAGGCCATTCCTCTACTTTTGTCCGATCACGGGCACGAATGTTCAAGGCCTGACCTCCGAAGACACGACGTCAGAGGACGGCAAGAGTCGCGTTGAAATGGTCCAGTGCCTTGCCTGTGGCGGATTTCACTATGTCGACCCCTCCAAAGGCCCCCTGCCCCCGGCCGACGACAAATAATCGGTGCTCAGAGCAGCCGCATCTGCCGAGCGTCGCGCTTGGCATCGACGAGAGCTGTGCGGGCGGATTCGGGAACATGGAACGCCGAGGTGTCGAGCCTGACGCCGATCCGGTTGAGGCCGAGACGTTTCACGGCGGCGGCGAAACGCTGACTGAGCAGGATCGCGAGCGGACCCTCGCCGCGCATGCGGCTGCCGAACTCGGCATCGTAGAGTTTGCCGCCGCGCATCTGGCGGATCAGCGACAGCACGCGCTCGGCGCGGTCGGGTCGATGCGTCTTCAGCCACTCCTCGAACAGCTCCTTGATCTCGAGCGGCAAGCGCAGCGGCACGTAGCCCGCCCGCGTGGCGCCGGCATCGACGGCGGCATCGAGGATCGCTTCCATCTCGTGATCGTTCAGGCCCGGGATCATCGGCGCGGTCATGACACCGGCCGGTATGCCGGCGGTCGCCAGCGCGCGGATCGCGTCGAGGCGCCGGTGCGGCGCCGACGCCCGCGGCTCCATCGCGCGGGCGAGATCCTTGTCGAGCGTCGTCACCGACAGGAACACTTCGGCGAGATTGCGCCGCGCCATGTCCGCCAAGATGTCGATGTCGCGCGTGACGAGATGGTTCTTGGTGACGATGCCGACGGGATGGTTGAAGTCGCTCAGCACGCGGAGGATCTGGCGCGTCACCTTCAGGTCGCGCTCGACCGGCTGATAGGGATCGGTGTTGGTGCCCATCGCCATGACGGCAGGCTTGTATTTGGGTGCCGCGAGTTCGGCCGCGAGCAGCTTGGCGGCCTCGGGCTTGAAGAGAATCTTGGTTTCGAAATCGAGTCCGGGCGACAGGCCGAGATAGGCATGCGTCGGCCGCGCGAAGCAGTAGATGCAGCCGTGCTCGCAGCCGCGATAGGGATTGATCGAGCGGTCGAAGCCGATGTCGGGCGAATTGTTGCGCGCGATGATGGTGCGCGTGGCGTCGCGCGTCAGGATCGTGCGGAGCGGCGGCAGCTCGTCGTCTTCCGCGGCGGCGGCGGCCTCGGCTTCCCAGCCGTCGGTGGTGCGGATGCGCTTCTCGGTGTCGTAGCGGCTGGTCTCGTTCGACAGTGCGCCCCTGCCCTTGTGCACGGGCTCGGCAATCGGGTCGTCGGGATATTCGGGCGGAGCGGTCGGTCTCATGGGACCGACTCTTAGAACAAACAGGGAACGAGTCAAGCATACTCGTGCCATATAAGGCCGCTATAGCTACGCAATCATGCAGTCATTGCCAGCAATAACCCTCCGTCCGGCCGAGCCTTCGGACCGGGAATTCCTCTCCGGCCTCTCCCCCCGCCTCTCCGGCGTGCCCGGCCCGGCCTGGCACGACCTCGCGGCGATGGAAGGTTTCCAGTCGCGCTACATGGCGGCCACCTTTGCCGCCGCCGACAAGAACGCGCAGACGCTCGTCGCCTGGTCGGGCGACGGACGCCGGCTGGGCTATGTCCATATGCGGCCGGGCAAGGACGGCGTGACCGACGAGCCGTGCGGCTACGTCTCGCTGCTCGCCGTCGACAAGGAGGCGGAAGGATCGGGCGTGGCGACAAAGCTGATGGCCGCCGCCGAGGAATGGGCCCGCGCGCGAGGGTATCGCTTCCTCAGCCTCGACGTGTTCGCCGACAATCGCCGCGCCATCGACTTCTACAAGCGCGGCGGCTTCGGCTCCGAGACTCTGCGCATGGTGAAGCCGCTATAGCCACTCCGCGCGGATGGCGCGGATCTGGTCGCGGCCAAGACACTGGTCGATGCGGGCTTGCAGATGGGCCTTCATCGCGGGCTCCAACCCGGCGTCGCTCCATCGTCCGGGATCGCCAGGATCGCGCGGCTGGCGCGTCTGCACCCGCCAACGGGCCATGAACATGGTGGTGCGCAGCCAGGTGAGACGCCGCATCGGCATCAGCCAGGGTTCCAGCTCCGCTGCCCGCGCTTCGCCGATCCGCGCGAGATACTGTGCATGGAAGCCAGCCACTTGCCCCGGGGTCAGGGTCTGGCCGACGTCGGGATGCCAGAGCGTCGAGGTCGGCAGGATCGCATGCGCCAGGTCGATGGCGGGCGAGCCAATGTGCACTTTCTCCAGGTCGACGAACCAGGCAATGCCGTCGGCATCGACGATGAAATTGCCGGGATGGGTGTCGGCCAGCGCGATCGTGAGCGGCTGCGACCGCCCGGCGATTGCCGACGCTATGTCGCGCACCAGCCGCAGCTCGTCGGCAATCTCGGCGCGCGCTTCCCGGTCGGGCACGGCCCCGTCGAGGAAACGCGCTGCGTTCTGCTCGACCACCTCAAACGTTTCCAGGAACGGATTCTTCTGACGCGGGATCGGTGAATTCTCCAGCGGCTTTGCGAGCGAATGAATGGCGGCCAGCGATGAAGCCATCGCGCCGAGGTCGCGCGGCAGTACGGGCGCACGGCCGACGATGCGGTCCACGATCAGCGCACCGCCGGGCAGGCCGTCGCGCGGCGGCAGCACATCGTGCAGGACCGGCGTGCACTTGCTGGGAGCGAGAAGCCGGAACGCCGCCGCTTGAGTGTCGAGACGCGCCGCGGCGCCGGGATCGTCGGGCCAGGCATAGGCCACGCGCGCGATCAGACCACCGGGCAGACGGACATGGCCGTGAGCCGTGCCCGTCGCGGGCAGCGGCTCCAGATCCTCGGCCGTGAGATTGGCGAAGCGCGGTCGCTCCTTCAGGGCCCCGAGGAGCCCCTCAGCCACTCCGGGGCGCCTTGCCCTCGTTGAGGCGCGGCATCAGCTCGGCGAAGTTGCAGGGGCGGAAGCGGATGTCGAGCTGCTGGCGCAGGATGTCGTCCCAGCCGTCCTTGCAGGCGCCGGTCGAGCCCGGCAGTGCGAAGATATAGGTGGCGTTGGCGACGCCCGCGGTGGCGCGGCTCTGCATGGTCGAGGTGCCGATCTTCTGGAAGGAGATCCAGCGGAAGGTCTCGCCGAAGCCTTCGATCTTCTTCTCGAACA
>CAMAYC010000010.1 GCA_945862125.1 Reyranella massiliensis 521 | reverse complement strand
CGCCATTGCTGGTTGACGCGAATCGAATACTGCCCGGCCCGGTCTCCGCGAAGCGCTTCCAGGCGATTGCTCGGCAGCGCCGCCAGATCGTTGAGGGATGTGGCGGCGTTCAGGATATCGAGGCGCTTCCAGCCCTGTCGCGCGAAGCCCTGGAACGGGCGCAGGAACTCGCCGACGGCAAACTGCTTCGTGCGTCTGTCCCGGTAGCTTTGGATCACGGGTTAAGTCTACGGAAATGTACGAGATACGTCAATCGTCAAAGTGCGACGGCGCCCTCGCCGGGCCGCTGGACTGCAAGGATATCGCAGCACCATCGCCACGTCCGGATTGGGTCTAGGCGGGGACCCGCGCCGGTGACGACAGCTCTGAAGATGCTGTTGGGTCAGTAGAGAGCGGTGCACTTGGGGACGTTCAATAGTGAGCCAGGTAGTCTCCCACGGCTCTCGGGAGCGCCTCTCATTTGACACAACTATTACGAGAACGATAGGTTGGTTGTTCTTAGAATGGGGAGACGTAAACATGGCTAGAAAAAAAACTCGCAAATCCACTGAACCAGTGCCGACAATTCGTGATTTTATTGTGGGCATGCCCCAAATTCGAATGGGGACCCTTCTTCTCACTAAGGATGGTTCAAAGCGCAAAAAATTTCTTCAGAATTCCGTGGAATTCCAGATAGCTGCGCATTTCGTGCCTTCCGTTCTAGTGTCGCTAGCATCGATCACTTGCGAGACGGACGGTCAGCTTTCCATTGAGGTTAGAGTGGGGAGGGAATCTGAGACTGGCTTCACTATTGAGGTCGAAAACCTGGCTGGAAAGATCCCCGACCGGGCGGTGGTTACTTGGATCGCAGTCGTTCAGAAACCTTAGATTATCTTACAGGCGCCGGGGCCGCGTGCCGGCAGGGTTCGCAGATCACGTAGTGGTTCTTGAAGGTCGCCCGAAGCGCGCGGCGTGTCGGGCGGATATGTGATGCGAAATACAACGTGCATGCGGTGATTATGAGGGAAACAAATGCGCAGACAGCTGAAACCACTTGCGCAACATTTCCCCAATCGCACGCTGCCGGACTAGGCGGCGCGACAGTTAGAGGCGGTGCTGGCGTCGCAGCAGTGCCGGTTGTGAGTGCAGCGGGCTGCTCTTCGCGGGGATTGTTCGTGGGTGATTTGTCTCCATCAACTACGGTCATGATTTCACCGTGCTATTCCGATCGAATGCCTGATTGCACTCGCAACGGCGCTTCCGAGTCAGCGCCCCTACCGAAAGCTCAAAGGTCAGTGCCGCCCAATGCTGCTCCGGCTTTGCTCGTCTTTGGCGCGGGCTGTTCACCCGGCGTGACCGGTGGTGTTGGAGGCGACGGAGGATACATCCTCATCATCTCTCCGCATTGCCCGCGGATCATCGCGCGATTGACCGCTTCCTGTTCGCCCTTATAGCGGGCGATTTGCGGCGCGATGCTCTGGCCGGACATTGAGCCAACAGGCAAGCCGATCAGGATGATGCCGACGGTGTCGTTCGTTCGTGCGCTGTTTTGCTGGGCTGAGGCGGTCGACAGCGCATTGTTCAGTCGGCCCATTTCTTCGCCCAGCTGCTGGCAGCTCCAGCTCTGATAGGGCACTTCGCTGACATAGGCCGGCTGAATGCTCTCCGGCGTCGGCGCACAAGCCACGCTTGCGGCAACCGCCAAGGCGGCCGCGACTGTTCCAATTTTTTGCATCGTTCTCCCTTCCCCAGAAGTTGAACGTCGCAAGGCAACGGCAACCCGTCAAGCGATTGCTGCGACGAACAACTGCAACTTTAAGAGGTCATGATGGAAGCTGAACTCCGCCGCCATTGCGAGCGGCGCCTCGGCGCGCTCGACCGTGAGCGCGCCTCGTGGTTCGCGCACTGGCGCGACCTTGCCGACAACATCCTGCCGCGCCGCGGCTCCTTCCTCGGCCCGGCCCATCGCGCCGGCCGCGGCGACAAGCGCAACGGCAAGCTGCTCGACTCCACCGCCATGCTGGCCGCGCGCACGCTCGCGTCCGGCCTGATGAGCGGCGTCTCGTCGCCGGCGCGGCCGTGGTTCCGCCTCGGCATCGGCAGCCCGCAACTCTCGGAACTGCCCGAGGTCCGCCTGTGGCTCGACGACGTGACGCAACGCATGCTCCGCGTCATCGCGCGCTCCAACCTCTACAATGCCCTGGCCGTCGTCTACGAGGAGCTGGGCGTGTTCGGCACCGCCGCCATGGTGGTGATGGAAGACGAGAAGCAGATCGTGCGTGCCTATCCACTGACGGCGGGCGAATACTGGCTGGCAGCGTCAGAGCGGCTCACCGTCAACACGCTCTACCGCGCGATTTCCATGACGACGTTCCAGCTCGTCGAGCGCTTCGGCCGCGCCGCCGTCTCCACGCTGGTGCGCGAGCGCTACGATCGCGGCGACTGGGACCATGAGGTGGAGGTGATCCACGCCATCGAGCCGAACGAAGATGTCGGAGATTGGCGCGGGGAGATCGGCAAGCTCGGCAACCGCAACATGCCGTTCCGCTCCGTCTGGTTCGAGAAGAGCGGGGCGGGTGATGCCGTGCTGGGCGTCGGCGGGTTCGAGGAGTTCCCCGCGCTCTGCCCGCGCTGGCACCTGATCGGCAACGACGTGTGGGGCCGCTCGCCCGGCATGGACGCGCTGCCCGATGCCAAGAGCCTGCAGCTCATGCAGATGAGCTTCGCCCAGGCGCTGGAAAAGATGATCAACCCGCCGATGGTGGCGTCGCCCAGCCTGCGCGGCAGCACCGCCTCGGGCCTGCCGGCCGCGATCACCTATGTGGCGGATACGCAAGGCGCGGGCTTCAAGCCGGCCTACCAGATCAACCCGCCGCTCGACCAGATGAGCGCCGCCATCGAGCGCCGCCAGCAGGCCGTGCGCGCCGCCTTCTATGCCGACCTGTTCCTGATGGCGACCCAACTCGACGACGTGCGCAGTGCGACCGAGATCGCCGAGCGCCGCGACGAGAAGCTGGTGATGCTGGGGCCGGTGCTGGAACGGCTGCACGACGATCTGCTGGAGCCGCTGATCGGCCGGGTGTTCCAGATCATGGCGCGTGCAGGGGAAATCCCGCCGCCGCCATCACCGGCGCTGGATGGGTTGAGGTTGCAGCCGGAGTATGTGAGTCCGATGGCGTTGGGGCAGGGGACTCAGGTTCCTCTCCCCCTCGGTGGAGTGGCTAGGTGAGGGGGGCCCTGTCTCAAGAAGCCTTCGTAGCTTTGTAATCGAAGTAGAGTCCGCAGAACGCCACGACCGCTATGCCGCGCGCCGCAAAGATCGCTAGAAAAACCCAGTAGTCCCGGACCTGACCGAACGTCACGGTGGAACAACGCGGATGTCGGGTACTCTGGCTGTAACCGATAGCATAGGACAAGTAATAGCAAAGCACCGCGAACGCCACGAACAGCAAGAACATCAAAGGTGTCTTGGGAAGCCCCTTAATGGATCGGAAATCCCACATGCGACTTGCCTGCTCCAGCTCCAAGACGGTGGGCTTCATGACGAGAGTAAGTGCCACAATGCCCAGCTCGACGGCCAACTGCAGCCAGAACAGCAGCTTGGCGCCGATGGCGATGTTGCAAGTATTGCCGCTAACGAACACCCCGAGTGCCTTGGCGAGCGACGCGAACAGATGGCGGTCTTGAAAGTCGGCAAGGATCACGGCGCCCTCGACCAAAACGATCAGTCCGATGATCGCGAACAAGCCGCGGCGCAGGAGCTTCATGATTCGATTCGACTTCGCAATCTGACGTGAGTCACTGCGTGAAAGTCGCTGATCCGCTGGCACTTCGACCACTCTCTTCGCTGTTACTGTTGCTTCGCTGCGTATTTGCGCGCCATTTCCAAGAATTCTTCCTTTTGGTTTGGATAGGCCGACCAGGGGAGGCCGCCCATCAAGTTGAGTCGAAGGCCTGCCATATGAAGGAGCCAGCCTTGTTCTTCAGTAGGCTCGGGAATGTCCATGAGAGACGCCACGAGGTCGCGCAGCCAAACGTCTTCGGCAGTCTCGTTTAGTCCAGAGTAGCGCAGCCACTCTTCCTTGAAGTCCATACGCGTCCCTCGCCGCAATCTCAGTCTTCTTCGAAGCTCAACGCGTCCTGTGCCAGCACGCCCTGGGGCCTGGTCGCAGGACCGGTAGCAACCCTAACAAAGGAACAACCTATGTGCGATCCCGTATCGATGATCACGGGCGGTACGGCGTTGCTGTCGACCGCCATGGGCATTGCCCAGCAAGCCATCGGCGTCACCCAGCAGCTGCAGCGCGCCGCCGGCCAGCGCAACGACTACAACTTCCTCGCCGCCCAGCAGCGCAACGCGGCGGCGGTCGACGAAATGCAGGCGCAGCAGGCCGAGCAGGCGGGTGAGGCCGACGTCGACACCGCCCGGCAGAAGGCGGGCCAGCGGCTCGGCCAGCTGCAGGCGCGGCTGGCGGCGCAGGGCACCGATCTCTCGGGCTCGCCGCTCGATCTCCTGGGCGACGCCGCGGCGGCCGGGGCGGGCGACGCGCTCTCGCTCCGCTACGACGGGCTGCGCAACGCCTGGGAGAACCGGGTGAGGGGCGCCGGCCGGCAGGCCCAGGCCCGCTACTACGAGACGGCGGCCGGCAACGTCGATCCCACGCTGGGGATCGTGAAGACGTTGCTGTCGTGACTTCGGTTGCAATACCCGAAGGGTTGTTCTCGCCATGGAGCTGCCTTAGCTTCTGCACGTGGGCCGCGCGTGAGTGCAGCTCGTTCGGTTTCGTCATCCCTTGCGTGCGGAGTGGGTCATGATCGTGATCAATATGCCCGGCGGTGGCGTGGAACACGTCGAGGGCAAGGAAATCCTGTGGTTCCGTAAGGCATTCCAGAACGAATGGGATGGGGCCACCATGGTCCGGTTGAGTGCCCGTCGCATCTACTCGCGGGAAAGCGTCGACGAGCTCACGGCAAAATTCCAGGCCGCCGGCGTGAAACTCGTGGCGTTCACGCCGCCCGATTATCCGATCCACATCCCCGTCAACGCCGGGACCGTGCGTCAGGTCAAGATTGCCGACCCCGCGCACTATGGCCCGCTGGCGCGCAGCATCCTTGAGTTCTTTGGCGGCGCCCTGCTGGCGGTCAAGGAAGACCCCGCTGTCGCACGCGGAATGCTGGGCCTCGACGACTAGCCCGACATCGGCCACATTCTTCGACACGCAGGTGTCGGAAAACGGCCGGCGAAAATCCTTGCCGATCAACGCCTTGAATTTTCCGACACGATTTTCCCGACACCGGGGCGTCGGAAAAGCCTAGCCGAAGCGGCCCGGATCGACTCCCGCGAAGGCGTCGGCCAGCGCCTCGCCCTCCATCTGGCGCGCGATCAGCCGGCCGCTCGCCGTGGCCAGGGTGAGGCCGAGATGCTGGTGGCCGTAGCTGCAATAGACGTTGGCCAGGCGCGGTGCGCGGCCGATGGCGGGGCGGTAGTCGGGGAGTGTCGGCCGCTCGCCGATCCAGCGGCTCTGCTCGGCGCCGCCGACGCCGGGGAAGATGTCCTTCAGGTGTTTGATCAGGAGATCGGCGCGCTGCCACGACGGCGGCTGGTGCGGGGCGGCGAGTTCGACGGTGCCGGCGATGCGCAGTCCTTCCTGCATCGGCGTGAAGAAGAGGCCGCGCTCGGGCGGGCTGACGGGCAGGTCGAAGCGCAGATTGTCGGGCGCCACCATGACGTGATAGCCGCGCTCCGCGACCAGCGGCGCGTTGAAGCCGAGAAGGCGCGTCAGCTCGCCCGAGGCGCGGCCGGCGGCGATGACAACGGCCTTGGCTGGCAGCGCGGAGTCGGTGATCTGCACCGAAGTGACGCGATTGCCATCGCGCCCGAAGCCGCGCACGCGCCCGCGCAGGATCGTGCCGCCGTCGGCGGTAAAACGCTCGGCCAGGGTCTCGACCACGCGGTAGGGATTGATGGTGTGGGTGCCGTTCGGATAGTGGATGCCGCGCACGATGTGCGGGCTGAGGCCGGGCGCCAGTTCGCGCGCGCGATTGCCGTCGACGATCTCGAAGTCGGTGCCCTTATTGGTTTGCAGACCCCGCATCTCGTCGGTGGCGAGGAACGCCGCCTCGCTTTCGTAGACGTAGAGCGCGCCCCTGGTCTGGAACAGCTCGCCGAGGCCCGACGCCTGGATCTCCGCCTTCCAGGCGATGTCGGCCTCGATCATCAGCGCCTTGAGGGACTCCTTGCCCTTCTGCACCTCGGCCTTGCTGAGGGCGGCCAGCACGAAGCGCGCCATCCAGGGCAGCAGCCAGGGCAGGCTGGGCGTATGCAGCGTGAGCGGCCCGGTGCGGTCGGTCAGCATCCTGGGCAGGCTCTTGAGCGTCGAGGGCCTGGCCAGCGGGATCAGGCTGTCGAGCGAGAGAAAGCCCGCATTGCCGAAGGAGGTTGCCCGCCCGGGCTCGGCGCTGTCGAGAAGGGTGACGGTGTGGCCGGCGCGCTGCAGGGCGCGGGCGGCCGCGGTGCCGACGATGCCGGCGCCAACGACGATAACGGGATCCTGATCGCTCATGGCGGGAGGTTAGCATGAGCCGTGCGAGAGCCGCGCGGCCTGTGGCGATTGATTTCGAGCCGTGAATCACTATTTACGGTGCCATGTCCGCTTCCTCCGACACTTCCCCCACGCCCGGCTGGCACGCCACAACCATCCTCTCCGTCCGCAAGGGCAATGACGTCGTCATGGCCGGCGATGGCCAGGTCTCGATGGGCCAGACCATCGTCAAGGGCAACGCCCGGAAGGTGCGCCGGATCGGCAACGGCCAGATCGTGGCCGGCTTCGCCGGCGCCACGGCCGATGCCTTCACGCTGTTCGAGAGACTGGAAGCGAAACTCGAGCGTCATCCCGGCCAGCTCCTGCGGGCCGCCATCGAGCTCGCCAAGGACTGGCGCACCGACCGCTACCTGCGTCGGCTGGAAGCGATGATGGCCGTGGCCGACAAGGACGTGTCGCTGCTGCTGTCGGGCACCGGCGACGTGCTGGAGCCGGAAGGCGGCATCATCGCCATCGGTTCGGGCGGCAACTATGCGCTGTCCGCCGCGCGCGCCCTGATCGATGTCGAGGGCATGGATGCCGAGGCGATCGCCCGCAAGGCGATGAAGATCGCCGCCGACATCTGCGTCTACACCAACCACAACCTCGTCATCGAGAAGCTCTGATCCCCCATGAGCAATGATTTTTCGCCGCGTGAGATCGTCTCCGAACTCGACAAGCACATCGTCGGCCAGCAGGACGCCAAGCGTGCCGTGGCCATTGCGCTCCGCAACCGCTGGCGCCGCCTGCAACTGCCGGAAGGCTTGCGTGAGGAAGTTCTGCCCAAGAACATCCTGATGATCGGCCCGACGGGTTGCGGCAAGACCGAGATCGCGCGCCGCCTGGCCAAGCTCGCCAATGCGCCGTTTCTCAAGGTCGAGGCGACCAAGTTCACCGAAGTGGGCTATGTCGGTCGCGACGTCGAGCAGATCGCGCGCGACCTGATGGAAGCCGCCATCGACATGACGCGCGAGCGGCTGCGCAAGGACGTGCGCGCCAAGGCCGAAATGGCCGCCGAGGACCGCGTGCTTGACGCGCTCTGCGGCCCCAACGCCAGCGAGGAGACGCGGCTGCGTTTCCGCCACAAGCTGCGGGCCGGCGAGCTGAACGAGCGCGAGATCGAGGTTGAGGTGGCCGATGCCGGCTCGCCGATGCAGTTCGAGGTGCCCGGCCAGCCCGGCGGCGGTTCGGTCGGCATGATCAATATCGGCGACATGCTGGGCAAGGCCTTCGGCGGGCGCACCAAGAAGCGCAAGATGACCGTGGCCGAGAGCCACGAAGCATTGATGCGTGAGGAGAGCGACAAGCTTCTCGACCAGGAGCGGGTGGTGCGCGAGGCCCGCGAATCGGTCGAGCAGAACGGCATCGTCTTCATCGACGAGATCGACAAGATCACGGCACGCAGTGAGTTCCGCGGCGGCGGCGATGTGAGCCGCGAGGGTGTGCAGCGCGACCTGCTGCCGCTGATCGAGGGCACGACCGTGAACACCAAGCACGGCCCGGTGAAGACCGACCACGTGCTGTTCATCTGCTCCGGTGCCTTCCACATGGCCAAGCCCTCGGACATGCTACCCGAGTTGCAGGGCCGTCTGCCGATCCGCGTCAGCCTGGCCTCGCTCGGCCAGGACGATTTCCGCCGCATCCTGACCGAGCCCGAGGCGAGCCTGGTCAAGCAGTACAAGGCGCTGCTGGCGACCGAGAAGGTCGACCTCGATTTCAAGGAAGACGCCATCGACGAGCTGGCGCGGCTGTCGGCCGAGATCAACGAGACGGTCGAGAACATCGGCGCCCGGCGCCTGCACACGGTGATGGAGAAGCTGCTGGAAGAGATCAGCTTCACCGCCTCGGACAAGCCCGGCAGCAAGATCGAGATCGATGCCGCCTACGTCCGCGCCCACGTGAGCGAACTTGCCAAGAATACCGACCTCAGCAAGTTCGTGCTCTGAGTTATAGGCAGTAGGCGGCGATCAGGTCGACGAGATAGGCCGGGCCGTTCAGGCCCCACATGACGAACGAAAGCAGCGTCGCAGCAACGACGAGCGAAGCGGCGCCCCACAGAAGCGCCGCTCGCCACCCCGCCATCATGCCGGCTGCGGTATCGCGGCGGACCGCGTGAGCCGCTCCTCGACGATCGGCCAATGCATCGCCGCCGCAACGAGGCCCAGCGCGATCGAGATCCACCACATGGTGTCGTAGTTGCCCTGCAGGTCGAACAGCAGGCCGCCGCCCCAGCCGCCGACGAAGCTGCCGACCTGATGGCCGAAGAAGACGATGCCGTTCAACATCGTGACGTGCACCGGCCCGAAGATGTAGCCGACCAGCGAGGTCGTCAGCGGCACCGTGCCCAGCCACAGGAAGCCCAGCGAGCCCGCGAAGATCAGCACCGAGGCCGCCGACAGGGGGGCCACCATGAAGCCCAGGAACACCAGCGAGCGCAGCAGGTAGAGCAGGGTCAGCAGGTTCTTGCGCTTGTACCTGCCGCCCATCGAACTCCACAGGATGGCGCCGGCGATGTTGAACAGGCCCACCATGCCGATCGCCCAGCCACCCAGCTCGATCGGTGTCAGCTCTATGCCGAACAGCGAGAGCCCGATGCCCTTGTCGGAGATGTAAGCCGGCAGGTGACCGCCGACGAAGGCGACGTGGAAGCCGCAGACGAAGTAGCCGGTCACCAGCAGCACGTAGCTGCGCAGGCCAAACGCCTCGGCCAAGGCCTCGCGGGTCGTCTGGTTGCCGCCGCTGCCCCTCTTCGAGGCCGCGATCTCCTTGCGATCGTTCAGCCCGAGCGGCAGCACCATGATCAGGACGGCGAGGATCGTGAGCGCCCACATGGTGGGCCGCCAGTCGCCGAAATAGCTCTGCAGCACGGCCGCCAGCGGCACGATGAAGAACTGGCCGAACGAACCGCCGGCCGAGCAGATGCCGACGGCCAGGGCCTGCTTGGCGGGCGGCGCCACGCGCAGGATCACGCCCAGCACCGGCCCGAAGGTCGCGGCGGAGAGGCCGATGCCGACCAGGATGTTGCCGAGAATGAGCATGGCGCCCGAGTGCATGGTGGCGGTCACGATCATGCCCAGCACGTAGACCGCGCCGCCGCCCGCGATGGTGGGGGCCGAGCCGAAGCGGTCGGCCAAGCGGCCCGAGAAGGGGGCCACGGCCCCCATCAGCAGCATCGACACGGCGGTGCCGAACGAGAACAGCTCACGGCCGACATGAAGCTCGGCGGAAACGGGCTTCAGGAAGATGCCGAAGCTCTGGCGAACGCCGAGACCGATGGTCAGGACGAGGAAACCGCACCAAACGGCGGTCCAATAGGAACGGGTTGTCATGGGGGCAACTTGCGGCCGCCCTTCCCCGGTGGCAAGCCGGTCGGCCGCATACGGTCCATAGAATTACTTCATGCCGTCACAAGCACAGATGTGGCAGAAGTTCTTCATGGCGCGGCTGCTTCCGTACGTTCTGGCAGGATTGCTGTTGGCTCTGGCAGGAAATGCCATGGCAGCGCCGCGGCTGGACCGCGAGCGCTGCACCTTCAAGCCGCCGCGCGGCGACCGCGTCGAATGCTTCGTGCTGATCGTACCGGAGAACCGCGAGCTGCCGCAGGGCCGCGAAATTCGCCTGAAGGTCGCCGTCCTGAAGGCCAAGCGCACTTCAGGGCCGGAGCCTCTGGTCTATCTCTCGGGCGGGCCCGGTGACGCGCCGCTGGTGGCGTCGAGCCCCGGCGCCGATGCTTTGGCGGAAGGCGATTGGTGGAACGAGACCGCCAACATCCGCAAGCGCCGCGACGTCATCATCATGAGCCAGCGCGGCGCGGGTGGTGCCACGCCCAATCTCGACTGTTTCGATGCGCGCACTTCCGAGCCCGCCAAGGCGCGGCGGCGGGCGATCACCGAGCAACAGGAGCGCGACATCCTGGTCGGCTGCAGAGCCTCGCTCGAACGGCGCAAGATCGACCTCACCATGTACACGACGCCGGCACTGGCCGACGACGTCGCCGATCTCGTGACGGCCTTCTCGCTGACGAAGGTCAATCTCTACGGCGTCTCCTACGGCACGCGCTGGGCTCTCGAGGTGATGCGGCGGCATCCAGGGATCGTGCGCGCCGCGGTGCTGGACGGGGTCTATCCACCACAGGTGAACGGCGAGCAGAACGAAGCCGAGATCGTGCGCCGGGCCTTCGAGCGGCTCTATGCCGACTGCGCCGCCGACCCGGTTTGCCGTGAACGGCACCCCAAGGTTCGCGCCACGATCGAGTCCGCGATCGAGTCCGCCGAACGCACGCCGCTGAAACTAACCCTGCAGCTGGAGGATGGCGCGCAGCCGGCGCGACTGGACGGCGCCAAGCTCCTCATGGTGTTCCTGCACATGATGCGCGAGGGCGAGCCGGCGCTCATTCCCGAGACTGCAGACGGCATCGGGCGCGGCGACTTTCGCCTGCTCCGCATGTTCGCCGAGGATCTCGAGAGCAACGATGGCGGCCTGCTCGATCAGAATGCCCAGCAGTTCGACGGTCTCTACAACAGCATCGAATGCCGCGAGACCTGGTCGGCGGTCGACCGCGCGGCGCGGCGCAAGCAGATCGTGGCCAACGGTCTCTACGGCCTTAATGCCCGGCTCAGCAAGTCGCCGGCCTTCTGCCAGGTATGGCGCGTCCCGCCCGCGCCGGCCGCCGAGCGCGAGCCGGTGAAGTCGGAGATTCCCACATTGCTGTTGAGTGGCGGCTACGACTGGCTGACCCCGCCAGCCTGGGCGCGTGATGCGGCCAAGACGCTCACGGCATCGCGTCAGGTCGTGTTCCGGTCCCAGGGCCATGGCGTCGTCATCCAGGATCCCTGCGCCGGGCGCCTGCGCGACAGCTTCATCGAGGATCCCAACCCCAAGCGCGCGCTGCCCTGCCGGGCCGACACGCCGCCCAACTTCACCGCCGCCTACGAACGCGCGCGCAACCTGCCGTAAGGCGCCGAGGAGACCGACGAATGAACCGCGTGCTCGCCCATACCGGCGTGAAGTATCCGATCGTCCAGGCGCCGATGGGCTGGATCGCCCGCAGCCAGCTCGCCTCGGCAGTCTCAAACGCTGGCGGCCTCGGCATCATCGAGACGTCGAGCGGCGAGGTCGATGCATGCCTGGCCGAGATCGAGAAGATGAAGCAGCTCACCGACAAGCCGTTCGGCGTCAACCTGCCGATCCTGTTCATCACGGAACCGCGCGTCGTCGACCTCGTGGCAAGGAGCGGGGTGAAGTTCGTGAGCACCTCGGCCGGATCTCCGGCCAAGCTGCTGCCGGTGCTGAAGGCGGCGGGCCTCATCGTCTATCACGTCGTGCCCAACCTCTCCTCGGCGCTGAAGGCGGTCGAGGCTGGCGTCGACGGGCTGATCGTCGAGGGCGGCGAAGGCGGCGGCTTCAAGAATCCCGACGATGTCTCGACCCTCGTCCTGCTGCAGGCGGTGCGCGAACAGACCGATGTGCCGATCATTGCCGCCGGCGGCATCTGCGACGGGCGCGGCATGGCCGCGGCTTTTGCACTCGGCGCCGAGGGCATCCAGATGGGCACGCGGTTCGTGAGCGCCGCCGAAAGTCCGGTACATGCCAACTACAAGCAGGCGATCGTCGACGCCGCCGACACCGGCACGGTGATGCTCAACCGAAAATCGACGCCGTGCGTGCGGGCGCTGCGAACCGAGCGAGCCAGGGCGATCGACCGCGAAGGCTCGTTCGACCGTGCCGTCTTCAAGGACGTCCGCGACGTCTATTTCGGGGGCGACATGGAGGCCTCGCTGGCCCTGGCCGGCCAGACCGTCGGCCTGATCCACGAGGTCCTGCCCGTGGCCGACATCATCGGCCGCACGGTCCAAGGTTTCCACGCCATCCGCAAGCAGCAGGGCGAGCGTTCGCAGGCCGGCGGATTCTGAGCGCTACTTGAGAAGCTCCGGTGCAATCAGGCGGGGCAGGAACAAGGCGATCTCCGGCCACACGATCAGCGCCGCCAGCACCACGACCATCGGCACCAGCATGATCACCGTGTCCTTGATGGCAAAGCGCAGCGGCACGCCCGCTACGGCGCAGGAGATCATCAGGCAGAGCCCGTAGGGCGGCGTCACCAGGCCGAACGCCAACGACACGATCGAGACGATCGCGAAATGGACCGGGTCCATGCTAACCGACTTGGCGAGGGGCTCCAGCACCGTGCCGACGATGATGATGGCCGGGATGGCGTCGAGGAAGCAGCCCACCACCAGGAACACGAAGGCAATGAAGAAGCCGACGCCGATCGGGCCCATGCCCCAGGTTGCGACGTTGGCCAGCAGCTCCTGCGGGATCTTGTAGTAGGCCAGCAGCCAGCCGAAGGCCGAGGCGGTGCCGATGCAGAACAGCGCCACCGATGCGAGTTTGCCGGTGTCGACCAGCGCCTTATAGAGTTCCTTCGGCCCCATCTCGCGATAGACCACGATGGACAGCACCGCCGAGTAGAGCACGGCCACGCAGGCCGACTCGGTGGCGGTGAACCAGCCCGCGAGGATACCGCCCACGATGATGACCGGCGTCATGAGAGCCGGAATCGACACCCAGATCGAGCAGAGGAGCTGGCGGAAGCCCTGGCGCGGGTAGGTCGGGTAGCCGCGCTTCACGGCATAGATATGCACGGTGGCCATCTGCGCACCGGCGATCAGCAGGCCGGGGACGACGCCGGCGAGATAGAGCGCGCCGATCGAGGTCGAGATCAGCCCGCCCCAGACGATCATCAGGATCGAGGGCGGAATGATCACGGCCAGCACCGCCGAGACCGCCGTGATGGCGATCGAGAAGGAGAGGTCGTAGCCCTCGCGTGTCTGGGCATCGATGAAGATCTTGCTCTGGCTTGCCGCATCGGCGGTCGAGGAGCCGGAGATGCCGGCGAAGAACACCGACAGCACGATATTGATCTGCGCCAGGGATCCGGGAAAGCTGCCGACGATGGCACGGGAGAGAGCGACCAGCCGGTCGGTGATGCCGCCCACGCTCATCAGGTTGGCCGTCAGCAGGAAGAACGGCACGGCGAGCAGGATGAAGGAGTTGTAGGCGTTGAAGGTTTCCTGCGCGAGCATCATCGTGCCCAGCCGCGGCTCGAGATAGAACAGCGGCAGGCAGGCGAGCCCCAGCGCGAAGGCCACCGGCACGCGCAGCACCAACAGCACGAAGAAGCAGCCGAACAGGATAGAGGCCGCTTCGCCGGCGGAGAACAGCGCGCCGGTCATGGCACGCTCCACCCGAAGAGGATTCTGATCTCGTCGTAGAATTGCTCGCCCAGGAAGACGATCCAGGTGACGGCGGCGACCGGCCAGGCGATGTGGATCATCCAGAGCGGCAGGTCGGCCAGCTCGGAGGTGCGATACCAGGCAAACCGTGTGAACTCGATGCCGCCCACCACGAACACCAGGGCGAAGGCCAGGATGCCCAGCCGCGCGGTGATGCGCACGGCGGCCTCGCTGCGTCGCGACAGGGTCGGCCACACGTCGACCTCGAAGTGCGAGGCTTCGCGCACCCCGATCATGGCGCCGATCATGATCATCCAGATGAACAGGAACCGCGCCATCTCTTCCGTCCAGATGTAGGACGGGATCAGCGCGGTGTAGCGCGAGATGATCTGAAGGGTGACGGGAATGATGATGATCGCCACGGAGAAGGCGAGAAGCCCGGTCAGGAACCGGGCATAGCCCGCCGTGAACCGCCGCCAGAGGCCGGGCGGTGCCGAATCGGAAAGGGACATTCAGGGACCGTTCAGAAAAAGAAGCGCAGCGGAGCCGGTGCCCCGCCGCGCGATCGGTGTCGATCTGGTCAGTTCGTGGCGATGATCTGGTTGAAGATGCCGTCGGCGCCGATCTCCTTGGCGTAGGCGGCCATCACGGGATCGACCAGCTTCTTCATCTGATCGCGGTCCTTGAACGGAATGCGCTTCAGCTTGCCGGCCTTTTCCAAGGCCACGAGCTTTTGCTCGTCCTCGGAGCTCTCGACCTGGCGGCCATAAGCGCCGGCTTCCTTGCCGGCCTTGATCACCGCGTCCTGCAGATCCTTGGGCAGGGTCTTGAAGGTCTTGCCCGAGAAGCAGATCGGCCGGATCGTGATGGCGTGCTCGGTCATGGCGAGGTTGGGCGCCACTTCGTAGAACTTCATCGATTCGACGCCGGCGGCTTCGTTCTCGCCGGCCGAGATGACGTTGTTCTGGATGGCGTTGTAGACCTCGTTGTAGGCGATGACGGTCGGCGACATGCCGGCCGCCGCGAAGGTCTTGGACCAGATCGGCGCGCCCTGGACGCGGACTTTCAGGCCCTTGATCTCGGCCAGGTTGCTTACCGGCTTGTTGACGAAGATGTTGCGCACGCCGCCGCCAGCGTAACCCACCAGCATGACGTCTGCCTTGGTCGAAATTTCCTCGGCCACCGGCTTCAGGAGATCGAGCTCGAGCACCTTGTTCCATTGCGCGAGGTCGCGGAACAGGAAGGGCGCGTCGATGAAGGGCGCCGCTTTCGAGAAGGTCGACATGTGGGCCGGCGAGACGATGCCGTAGTCCACCGCCTTGCCCTGCGCCATGTACTCGAAATACTGCTTCTCGAGGCCCAGCGAAGAATTGCGGTGAAGCACGAAGTTGATCGGCTTGCCGTAGTACTTCTTCACCAGCTCCTCGAACTTGAGCAGCGTCTTGTTGAAGGCATGGTCGTCGTTGAACTGGACGGCGCCGTTCAATGTGAGGGGCGCCTGGGCGCCCGCGTTGCGGACGAACGGGGCGGCGACGGCGGACGCCGCGAGGGCGCCGACAAGGGTTCTGCGTTTCATCGATGTTTCCTCCACGTGGTCTCGCTCTAGCTCAAGCGGCTGGCGAACCTTCGCAGGGACTATGCATGGGATCGGCAAAAGAGGCCAGATAACGCATCCGGCGGCTGCGCTTGGTGTGAAAGTTGCGTCGCGGTTGTGAAGGCAACCGAAGTCGGCTAACATAATACACAATATTTTAGTCAAATGACCGTCGAAGCAACCTCTTCACCTCTCGTCGACCGACCGAGCTTCGGAGCGCTCTTTGTGCCGAAGCTCGTCTCCGTCTTGCGAGAAGGATATGGGCTGGCGGCTTTCCGCGCCGACGCGGTAGCCGGGCTTACCGTCGCCATCGTGGCGCTGCCGCTGTCGATGGCGATCGCCATCGCCTCGGGTGCGGCGCCCGAGCGAGGGCTCTACACGGCCATCGTCGGCGGCTTCCTCATCTCGGCGCTGGGCGGCAGCCGCTTCCAGGTCGGCGGACCGGCCGGTGCCTTTATCGTGCTGGTGGCCGCGGCCGTGGCGCGGCACGGTATCGACGGGGTGCTGCTCGCCACCATGATGGCCGGTGTCTTCCTGATGGCCGCGGGCTTCCTGCGGCTGGGCGACTTCATCAAGTTCATTCCCTATCCGGTGACCGTGGGTTTTACCGCCGGCATCGCCGTCATCATCTTCGCCAGCCAGCTCAAGGATTTGTTCGGCCTGACGCTGCAGGGCAAGGAACCGGGCGAGTTGATCGCCAAGCTGGAAGCCCTGGCGCCGGCCTTCGGCACGGTGAACCCGGCGACCGTCAGCCTCGCGGTGCTGACGATCGGCCTCATCGCTGGCCTGAAGAGACTTCGGCCGCACTGGCCGGGCATGCTGGTCGCCGTTGTCGCCGCCTCGGTCGCGACCTGGGCCTTCGGCCTGCCGGTCGAGACCATCGGCACGCGCTTCGGCGGCATCCCGTCGATGCTGCCCGCGCCCAGCCTGCCGGACATTACTCTTGCGAAGATGCAGGCGGTGTTGCCCGACGCATTGGCCTTCGCGTTGCTGGGCGCCATCGAATCGCTGCTCTCGGCGGTCGTAGCCGACGGCATGACCGGCCGCCGCCACCGCTCCAACTGCGAACTGGTGGCCCAGGGCGTGGCAAACATCGGCTCCGCCCTGTTCGGTGGCATCTGCGCCACCGGCACTATTGCCCGCACTGCAACCAACGTCCGCGCCGGCGCACGCGGGCCCGTCGCCGGCATGCTGCACTCGTCCTTTCTTCTGCTGTTCATGCTGCTTGCAGCCCCTCTCGCCTCGCTCATTCCGCTGGCGGCACTGGCCGGCGTGCTGACGATCGTGGCCTGGAACATGGCGGAGAAGCACGAGTTCCTGACCCTGCTGCGCAGCTCGCGCGGTGATGCCGTCGTGCTACTGGCCACGTTCCTGCTGACAGTCTTTCGCGATCTCACCGAGGGCATCGTCGTGGGCTTTTCACTCGGTGCCTTGCTGTTCATCCATCGCATGACCACGACTACCGGCATCCAGGAGCATGCGCCTCGAGTGCCCGCCGACCGGGCCGACACGCGCCTGCCCTATGATTCCACCCTGGCGACTGATCCGCAGGTCGTCGTCTACCGCATTTCCGGGGCGTTCTTCTTCGGCACGGCCTCGACGGTGGGGGCTGTGCTCGACCGCATCGCCGACGAACGCAAGGCCTTCGTCCTCGACTTCTCCGCCGTGCCCTTTGTCGATTCGACGGCGGCGAATGTCATCGCCGGCATCGGACGCAAGGCCGAGCGCCATGGTGTGCGCGTCTACATCACCGGCGCCGCCTCAGGGGTACGCCGCATGCTGCTGCAAGCCGGCGCCCGCCGCCCCCAGGTCCGCTATTTGCCACACATCGACGATGCGGTGCGCGCCGCCCACGAGGCTGCCGACCGCTGATCGCTGCTATGATGGCGCATGACCGAAACCGTTTCGATTTCGACTTCAGGGCTCAGCGCCTGCATCTCCGCCACGGGCGCGGAACTTGTACGCTTGCAGGATGGCGAGGCACGGGACCTGCTCTGGGACGGTGATCCCGCCTTCTGGACCGGCCGGTCGCCGCTGCTGTTCCCCATCGTCGGCGAAGTGAAGGGCAACCGGATCGCGGTTGCGGGCACACCATATGAGATCGGACGGCACGGCTTTGCCCGCACCTCGCGCTTTGCGCTGGTCGCGTCCGAGGCCACGCGCTGCACCTGGCGACTCGAAGCGAGTGACGAGACGCGCCGACAGTATCCCTTCGCGTTCCGCCTCGACGTCACCTATCGGATCGACGGCGGCACGCTGCAGATGGCCGCCGAAGTGACCAATCTAGGCGATGGGCTGATGCCGGCCTCCTTCGGCTTCCATCCGGCCTTGCGCTGGCCGTTGCCGTACGGAAAGCCGCGCGATGCCCATGCGATCGTCTTCGAGCACGATGAGCCCGCGCCGATCCGGCGGCCCATCGAAGGTCTTCTGAGCCGGGCGGAATATCCGACGCCCGTGCGCGACGGTCGCCTGCTGCTGCACGACGGGCTGTTCGAGGCGGGCGCCCTCGTCTTCGACCGGCTCGCCAGCCGCAGCCTCGTCTATGGCGAGGCGCTTCGCGTGTCGTTTTCGGGCATGCCCCACCTCGGCATCTGGACGAAGCCCGGCGCGGGCTATGTCTGCATCGAACCCTGGCAGGGCCATGCCAGTCCCGAAGGCTGGCAGGGCGAATTGGCCGACAAGCCCGGCATGGTCGCGATCATGCCGGGCGCAAGGCAAAGCTTCGGGATGTCGATCGGCCTGATCTGATCACCGCAACGCGGCGGTGAGCGCCGATGCACTCCGCCATACCTGCTTCTGGCAGATGAACAGCACGCAGCCCTCGATCATCAGTGTATCGTTGCCGACGCGACGCAGCGTAGCGCGGTAGGTCTGGCCATCCTCGGGATTATAGATCCGCCCGGCCCAGCTACCTCCCGCGGCCGGCGCGAGGCCGGAGAGGATGGAAAGGCCGACGAGCGGTCGCGCACGCAAGGTGGCGTCGGCGTTCTGCGTATCGAGGCGTGGCCGGCCCTTCTCGTCGGTGGCCTCCCACAGCCAGCGGATCGTGCCGCAGAGACCCGATGTGTCGTTGCAGGGCGCGAGCTCGACGATGGCGGCGACGCCGGGTGTGGCCCAGCGGCCGGCCGGGCCCTCGTCGGCTCGAGCCGGGTCGGCGGCGATGAGAAGTGCGCCGGCCACTGCGATTGCGGCGATCGCGGGAGCGAGGACACGGCCGGCGATCGCAGGCGACGTGGTCTTTGCCTCAGGCGCGACGATCGCTTCGAACTTGGCGCAATAGTCGGGATGCTCGGTGCCCATGAGCTTGTCCCAGAAGCGAAAGTAGAGGCCATAGTTGGTGCGTCCGGTCTCATGGTGGAGGTCGTGGTGGGTCGTGGTGTTGTTCCAGCCCAGCCACCGGCCCGGTCCGAAGGCGGCGGAATGAACCTCGGCGCCGGCATGTCCCATGACGTTGCGCAGGATCTGCACGATGCCGAAGGCGAGCAGCCCCAGGCCGTGCATCGGCACGAACAGGAGGAACAGCGGCACGAAGGCGGCGTGGACGATGGCCTCCGGCACGGCAAAGGAATAGGCGGCCCACGGCGTCGGCGTGCGCGACAGATGGTGCGTGCGATGGAACAGCGCGAACAGACGGCGGTGATGCATCGCGCGATGGACCCAGTAGAAATAGGTGTCGTGGGCCACCAGCATCAAGGCCAGCGATCCCACGAGATAGAGCGGCCCCACCTTCTGGAAGCCCTTGTAGATCGTGATCCAGCCCTGATGGTCGCCGACCGCGACGATCGCGCCCAGCAGCGAGAAGATGAAGGCGGTGCGCAGCGAGGCCAGGATCTCGCGCCGCCTGTCGGCCCCCGTGGCGTCGCGGGCCTGCAGCTTGCGCCGGGCGAGCCCCGCCTTCCAGAACAGGGCGAGGATCGTGGCCATCAGCGTGGCGCCCACAAGATAGCGGGCGGTATCCATTGCCCAGACCGTGGGCCAGGCAGACAGGTAGACTTGCATTGCATCGTTCATGGGTCGCCCCTCCAGCAGGCGTGCTGCCTGCCTAGGGGGATGCGGTCCCCGGATCGCGCCGAAGGTGGAAATCGGCCGATATCCTTGGAAAACGGCTCGCCGTTTCCGGAATCGGCCAGGAATATGGGCCAGGAATCAGGCGCCGGCGCGGCCCGTTGCCGTCCGGCGGTACTCCGTCGGGGTGACGCCTGTGTCGGTCTTGAAGGCCCGGTTGAAGGGGCCCAGCGACTGGAAGCCCGAATCCAGCGCGATGGTGAGGATCGGGACCTCGGCCTGGGTGGGATCGGCCAGCGCCTGCTTGGCATCGGCCAGCCGGTGGCGGTTCAGGTACTCGTTGAAGTTCCGGTACCCCAGGCCGCGGTTGATGGCGCGCCGCAGCCGGTATTCCGGCAGACCGAGCCTGCCTGCCAGCACGCCGATGGTGAGGCCCTCCTGCCGGTAGAGCCGGTCGACCGTCATCAGCCGTTCCAGCGCCGCCAGCAGGCCCGGGTCGACCGGCTCGTCCTCCACGGGCGCGGCGCCGGGCGCAGCCGTTTCCACGCGGACGGTGGCCGGCAGCACAGAGTCGAGGTCGGCCTGCAGCAGCACGACTGCGATGATGGCGGCGATGGCCGCCAATGCCGCCGAGTTGAGCAGGTGGAGCCCGATCGGCACATGGTCGTGGCCGAACGCGAGTTCGACCGTGACGGTGACGGCGATGTGGAGCGCCACGGCGATCAGGATGAACAGGCGCAGGCGCCGCCGGCCTTCGACCAGGTCGCTGCCCCAGCCGCGCACCGTCTGCACCAGCGCCAGCAGCGCGAGCAGGATTACAGTGACGCGCACCGCCACGCCGACCAGCCAGTGCGCCGTGAAGCCGGCGCCGAACAGATGGGCCACCGGCCAGACGGCCAGGCCGAGCCAGACCAGCGCATGCCAGGGCCTCAGCCGGAAGGAATCGTCGAACAGGGCGCGCGCGAACAGCCAGAAGATCGCGGCATTGCCGGTGCACAGCATCAGCACCGGCGCGAACCAGGGTGACAGTTCGCCGTGGGGCCCCGGCGACGAGCAGACCGCGTAGGCCGCCGCGCCCGTTGCCAGCAGGGCGCCGAGCCAGGCCGCCGGCCGGCCGTGGCCACGCCGCAGGGTGGCGACAGCGACGATCAGCAGCAGCGCGATGGCGCCGCCGCGCAGCGCGATGTCGAGAGTAACGAGAGAGCCCGGGCTGGTCATGGTCGCCAGCGTGCTTAGCATTTCGCCACCGCCGCGCCACCTTGGCCGTGCGGCGGCGGTTCAGCGCTTCGCGGCGAGGCTCTTGAACAGCGCGTCGCTGCGGTCGTCGGCGGGGAAGAAGCATTCGATACGGACTTCCTGCAGGGTGACGTCCTGCGGGGTGCCCAAGGTGGCGATGGTGGTGAACACCGACAGCGCCTTGCCACCCACCACATAGTCGACCGTTAGTACCGGCGCCGGCCGCTCCTCGAAGCGCAGCTTGCGGAACGAAGCCGGCACGTCGGGATAGGCCATGATCTCTTCGACGAAGGCCAGCGCCTTGGGCTCGCCGCCGTCGGCCAGGATCTCGGCATAGGTCGTCGAGACGAGGTAGCGCGCCACTTCCTCCCAGTTGGAGATCTTGGAGCGCAGCGCCTTGGGATCGAGCAGCCATTGCAGGATGTTGGGGCCCTTGCCGGGTGGCGGCGCTGGCGGCTGGCCCTCGAACAGGAACAGGGTGAAGGCCTGCGCCGCCTCGTTGGCCTGCAGCAGGTTCCACAGCCGGTCGATCACGACGGCGGGATAGGGCTCCTGCTGCTTGAGGATACGGTCGATCGCCTGGCGCACCGGCGCCAGTTCGGGCGCGGCGAGGTTGCTCTCGCGATAGACCGGCGCGAAGCCCGCCGCCAGCAGCATGGTGTTGCGCTGGCGCAGCGGCACGTCGAGCGCCGTGGTGAGCTGAACCACCATCTCGCGGCTGGGTTTGGCGCGGCCCGACTCGAGGAAGCTGACGTGACGCTGCGAAACGCCGGACTGCAGCGCCAGCGCGAGCTGGCTGGCGCCACGGCGACGGCGCCAGGTGCGCAGCATGGGGCCGAACAGATCGGATGAAGGGGCTTGGGAAACGGCAGGCGTGTTCATCATGGGCCGGAACCTAGCACCGGCCCGCGGGTCCGCCGATTACCTCCTGCGTAATTGAGGGAACGATGGCCGGATGCGATCTCCAGGGCGTCCGCAACGCACAAGGAGGACACCATGACTGTTTCATCCGACCGCCTGCTCCGCCGCACGCTCTGGGGCAACGCCGCTTTCTCCGTCGTCTCCGGCGCCATGCTCGCGGTCCTTGCCGGGCCCTTCGCCAGGGCGGCCACCGATGCGCCCGTTTCGGTCCTGGGCCTCGACCTCGCCATCCTGTTCGAGCTTTTGGGCGTGGGCGTCGTGGCCTTCGGTGCCCTCTGCGCCTGGATTGCCTCGCGCCCTGAACTGCCGCAGGGCCTTGCCCGGTTCATCTTCGCCGCCGACCTCGCCTGGGTGGCGGGCAGCGTGCTGGTGCTGGCCTTGCCGGCATCGTGGACCACGGCCGGCATCGCAGGCATCGTCGTGCTGGCGCTGATCGTGGCCGATCTCGCCATCCTGGAGTATCTCGGCCTGCGCAAGATGAGCGCCGCCAACTAGGGATGTGGAAATGGACAGACTTCAGCTCCTGAACGACATCAAGCTGCCTTTCGCCCAGGTACTGGGGCTGAAGTTCACCGCTGCGAGCGAGACGCGGGTGACGGCCGAGATGGTCGTCCGGCCCGAGCTCTGCACGCGGCCCGACATCCTGCACGGTGGCGCGGTCATGGCCTTTGCCGACACGCTGGGCGCCGCCGCCACCGTGCTCAACCTGCCCGAAGGCAAGGGCACGACCACGATCGAGAGCAAGACCAACTTCGTGGGGCCGGCGCCGGTCGGCACTACGGTGATCGGCGAGACCACGCCGATCCATCGCGGCCGCCGCACCATGGTCTGGACGACGCGCATCACCACCGCCGAGGGCAAGCTGGTGGCCGTCGTGACCCAGACGCAGATGGTGCTCTAGCCGGAACTAGCTCTTCGCCAGCCGGTGCCGTTCCGTCGCCGGGATCAAGGTCAGGTTGGCCAGGATCTTGTGCTGCGGATCGTCGCTTGCGGCGAGCTTGGGCTGCAGGTCGAGCAGCGCCTTGCCGAACCGCGTCTCGTCCCACAGCCAGGCTTGGCGCATTTTCGGTGAGCCGGGATCGGGAAACGCCGATGCCGCTTCGAGATAGTAGGCGCGAAGATCGTCGACGGCTTCCTTGAGGGCCTGTGCCGGCGGCAATTCACCGTCCAGCGCGGAAGACAACATCGCGCCTGCAGCCGGCATATCGAGACCCGAGACGCCGATGGTCGTGCGGCCCGTGCGCGCGACGGCCTGGTCGTGCCAGGTCGCCAAACGATCGATCTCGGCTGCCAGCGTGTCGACGGATGTTGGGGCGAGGTTGATGGGACAGGCCCAGCCGGTGAAGTCGGCGGTCTCCGCCACGTCCTCGGGGTAGTCGGCAATCAGCGGTCCATCGGTCCGCGTCAGCAGCTCCACGGTCGCCCGCAGCACTCGGCGCTGGAAATCTGCGTCGTCGGGGATGCCGAGTGGCCGGCCCAATTCAAATGTCACCCAGAGGGCGCGGGGCGGTCGGATGGTTTCGGTGTGCTCACGCACCAAGCTGATGCTGGCGGTCGGAATGCCCTGGCGTTCGAGAAAGTGGCCCAGCGCGCCCACGGCGCGCGTACAGGCGGGTCAAACCGGGACGAGCAGGGCCGCATCGACACCATCCTGCTTCAGCAGGCCGGCGAGGTGCTGGGCGTGCGGCTCGGCCGCGGCGGGCGGGAAGGCGCCCATGAAGGAATAGTGGACCGACGCCATCGAGCCCACGACGCCCTCGGCCACCAGCTCGCGCAACCGGTCGATCGGGAAGGCGACGTTATGGTCCTGCTGGAAGCCGGTGCGGTCAAAGTTTACCGAGATGTGGCTCATGACGAGGTCGCGCGCCGGCGTCTCGGCCGGGATGACCCGATAGCTGCCGTCACCAGGCCGGAATGGCCGATCGCCGCGCTTGTGCAGCCCTGCCGTCGAGATCAGCACGACCCGTCGCCGGCTGAGCGGCTTGCCGGCGAGGGCCGGCGTGTCCTCGTAGGTCGGACACTCGATCCGCCGGAGATGACTGGCTTCGACTTCCGGCATGTCGCTGAGACGCTTCACCATGGTGCTGCTCCTACCCAAAATTCCGTTATGCCTTGCGCGACGCATCGCTCGGGTGATCGATCATCGCGGTCTCTCCAGCAGGTCGAGCGCGGGTTGCACCACGGCCTCCAGCGTCCGGCGCTTCGCGCCGGTGCGGGCCAGCACGCGCATGCCTATGAGTACGCCCAGCAGATGGATCGAGACGGACTCGGCATCGATACCGTGCGGGGTCGTGCCGGCCGTGCGTGCTGCCTCGACATTTCGACGGAAAAAGGCGCGGATCTCGTCGAGATAGCCCGAGACCACCCGGCCGAGTTCGGCATCGTGCGGCGCTACGTCGAGGGCGGAATTTACCAGCAGGCAGCCCTTGCGGTGGGGGTCCTTCAACGAGCGTTCGATGACCTCGGCTAGGAAAGCCCTGATCGCTTCCTTGGGCAGGTGGCTGGTCTCGAGCCGGGCGATGCGTTCGCGGGTCGATCGGTTGGCATAGCGTTCGAGCGAACGCACGAAGAGCGCGCGCTTGTCGCCGAAGGTGTTGTAGAGGCTGGTGCCACCGATGCCCATTTGCTGGGCGAGGTCGCGCACGGACGTGGCTTCGTAGCCGCGATTCCAGAAGCAATCGACGGCGGCGTCGACCGCGCGATCCTCGTCGAATTCCTTCAAGCGGGCCATTGGACCCTGCAAAGCACGATTTTGGAGCGTACGCTACAAAATTCGTAGGTGGATGGCCCACCCTGTGCTAGCGCCGGGGGAATGGTTCAAGTGACGACCGAAGCGGCGGGGATCAAGCGCGAGCGCTGGGGCTTCCTCTGCGGCGCAATCATGGCGCTGGGAGCATCGCTGTCGTTTGCCGCGGCACGGGCCGGCATTCTGGGCGGGCTGGGGGCGGTCGACATGATCTTCGCGCGCTACGTCGTGGCCGGCGCGGTCATGCTGCCGCTATTGCTGCGTTATGGTGTGCACGACCTCGCCGGCATCGGCCTGCGCCGGGCGCTGATCCTGACCGTCCTGGGTGGGGCGCCGTTCGCGCTGCTGCAGACCGGCGGTTATGGCTTCGCGCCGCTTGCTCATGGCGCAGTGATCGCACCCTCGACCGTCACTATCGTCAGCACCATCGGTGCGGCTCTGTTCCTGCACGAGCGGCTCAGTCGCAATCACATCGTCGGCGCCGCCATCGTGTTGGGCGGCATCCTCCTGATCGGCTGGGACGGCCTCACCCAACCGTCGGGCGAGCGCGCCTGGTTGGGTGATCTCCTGTTCTTCGCCTCCAGCGTGCTGTGGGCGGGTTTTACGCTGCTGTTGCGACATTGGCGTCTGCCGGCACTGCAGGCGACGGCCGTCGTGGCCGTGCTGTCCTTCGTGATGACGACGCCGATCTATCTGGCGGTGATGGGAATTCCCCACCTGCTCGCCCTGCCGCTGGGTATGCTTGCGCTGCAGGGGCTGGTCCAGGGTGGGCTACAGGGTGCCATCACGATGGTGGCGTATAGCCAGGCCGTGATCTTCCTGGGCGTGAGCCGCGCCGTACTATTTCCCGCCATTGTGCCGGCAGTCTCTGTGCTGATTGGTATTCCGATCGTGGGCGAGATCCCCAGCGCGCTTCAAATCTCGGGCCTCTGCCTTGTCACGCTCGGGCTGCTGACGACCGTCGGCGTGTTCCGACGGTTCGGCCTGCGGTGAGGCGCGATGCTCAGACGTCGAGGTTGGCGACTTTCAGTGCGTTCTCCTGGATGAAGTCGCGGCGCGGCTCGACCACGTCGCCCATCAGGGTCGAGAAGATCTCGTCTGCCTCGTCGGCGTGGTTGATCCGGACCTGCAGGAGGGTGCGCGCCTCGGGGTCGAGTGTCGTCTCCCAGAGCTGGTCGGGGTTCATCTCGCCCAGGCCCTTGTAGCGCTGGATGGTAACGCCGCGGCGGCCGGCCTCGACCACGGCGGCGAACAGCTCGGTGGGCGAGAAGATCTGCGTCTCTTTTTCCTTGGCGATGAACAGGCCGGGCCGCTGATAGACGGACTGCAGTTCGAGCGCGAGCCCGTCGAGCTTGCGCGCCTCGGCGCTCTTGACCAGAGGACCGTCGATGACGTGGCGTTCCTGCACGCCGCGCAGGCGGCGGCTGAAGGCGAGGCCGCCGTCGGGCGTCGGCTCGCCGCTCCAGCCTCGCTCGAGCACGGGGCTCACCGCATCGAGGCGCCGGGCAATATAGTCGGCGGTGGCTTTGGCCAGTTCCTCGTCGTTCAGGATGTCGGGCTTGAAGGCACCTGCGATGGCGGCCTGCTCGATCACCGCCTGGCTGGTGACGCGCCGCGACAGCGACAGCGGCTTCACCAGGTTGGTGACGGAGCGGGCGATGTCGACGGTGCGGCGCAGGTCGTCGCTCGCCTGCACGCTGCCATCGCCGAGTTGGAGTCGTGCGTTCTCAAGGCCGGTCTGGATCAGCTGCTCGTCGAGCGCACGCTCGTCCTTGAGGTAGATCGCCGACTTGCCCTTGGCCGCCTTGAACAGCGGCGGCTGGGCGATATAGAGGTGGCCGGCATCGATCAGCGCGCGCATCTGGCGGTAGAAGAACGTCATCAGCAGGGTGCGGATGTGGGAGCCGTCGACGTCGGCGTCCGTCATGATGATGATCTTGTGGTAGCGCAGCTTGTCGAGCGTGAAGTCGTCATGCCCGATGCCGGTGCCGAGTGCGGTGATCAACGTGCCGATCTCGGCCGAGCCCAGCATCTTGTCGAAGCGCGCACGCTCGACATTCAGGATTTTTCCACGCAACGGCAAAATGGCCTGGTTGGCGCGGTTGCGGCCCTGCTTTGCCGAGCCGCCAGCCGAATCACCCTCGACAATGAAGAGTTCGCTAAGCGCCGGATCGCGCTCCTGGCAGTCCGCCAGCTTGCCGGGCAGCGAGCTGACGTCGAGCGCTCCCTTGCGGCGGGTAAGCTCGCGGGCCTTCTTCGCCGCCTCGCGCGCCGCCGCCGCCTCGATCACCTTGGTCAGGATCTTGCGGGTCTCCGAGGGATGCTCCTCCAGCCACTGGCCGAATTTGTCGCCGACGACCGATTCGACCACCGGGCGGACTTCGGACGAGACCAGCTTGTCCTTCGTCTGGGAGGAGAACTTGGGGTCCGGCACCTTGACCGACAGCACGCAGGTGAGGCCCTCGCGCATGTCCTCGCCGGTGATGTTGACCTTCTCCTTCTTGGAAAGGCCGCTCTCGTCGGCGTATTTGTTCAGCGTGCGCGTGAGCGCGCCGCGGAAGCCCGCGAGATGGGTGCCGCCGTCGCGCTGCGGGAGGTTGTTGGTGAAGCACAGCATCGTCTCGTGATAGCTGTCGTTCCACTGCATCGCGACTTCGATCGAGATGCCGTCCTTCTCGCCGCGGATCGACACCGGCGGCGCGTGCAGCACCGACTTGTTGCGGTCCAGATACTTGGCGAAAGCCTCGACACCGCCCTCGTAGAACAGCTCCGACACCTTGGGTTCGGCACCGCGCTCGTCGGTCAGCATGATCTTTACGCCGGAATTCAGGAAGGCGAGCTCGCGCAACCGGTGCTCCAGCGTGGCGAAATCGAACTCGGTCTTGGTGAAGGTCTCGGTCGAGGGCAGGAAGGTCACCTCGGTGCCGTGCTTGCCCGGCGGCGCGTCGGCCACGACCTGCAGGTCGCCTTCCGGTTCGCCATGGTGGAAGCGCAGGAAGTGCTCCTTGCCGTTGCGCCAGATGTGCAGGTCGAGTTTCGACGACAGCGCGTTGACGACGGCGGCGCCGACGCCGTGCAATCCGCCCGAGACCTTGTAGGAGTTCTGGTCGAACTTTCCGCCGGCATGGAGCTGCGTGAAGATCACGTTGGCGGCCGAGATGCCCTCTTCCTTGTGGATGTCGACCGGAACGCCGCGGCCGTTGTCGCGCACCGTGACCGAGCCGTCGCCGTGCAGGACCACTTCTACGCCGTCGCAATATCCCGCCAGCGCCTCGTCGATGGCATTGTCGACGATCTCGTAGACCATGTGATGCAGGCCGGTGCCGTCGTCGGTGTCGCCGATGTACATGCCCGGGCGCTTGCGTACGGCTTCGAGGCCGCGCAGCACCTTGATCGAATCGGCGCCATATTCCTCGGCGCCCGGTGTCACGTCTTCGATATCGCTCATTTGTCCGACTTCCCGAAAATGGTTCAGACGGCCGCGATGGTACCGTCGGCCACGCACAGGATCTGCGCGCGACCGCGGAGCGGCGCAAAAAGCTCAGCATCGGTGCCCGTCATCCAGCTCTGGGCGCCCAATGCCACGACCTCGTCGAACAGCGCTGTGCGGCGCTCGGCATCGAGGTGGGCCGAGATTTCGTCGAGCAGCAAAAGCGGCGGCCGGCCGCGCGACATCGCCACCAGCCGGGCATGGGCGAGTGCGATCGAGACCAGCACCGCCTTCTGCTGCCCCGTCGACCCTTCGGCCGCCGGCAGGTCGAGATCGAGGTGCCGGACCGCAAGGTCGCTGCGGTGCGGCCCGATGGATGTGGTGCCGGCCTCGGCATCGCGCAAGCGATTGGCCGCCAGTTCGGCGCGCAGGCGGTCCTCGGCATCGAGCGCCGCCATGGTGTCGACCCAGCCGTCGACTTCGCCCGCCATGGAAAGTGCCGCCCGCGGGAAGGGGCCGATGCCCAGCCGCGCGGCGGCGTCGAGACGGTGGACGGTGTCGGCCCGGGCGGCGGCCAGCGCCACGCCGTGGCGGGCCATGGTGTCTTCGAGGGCAGTGAACCAGTGCGGGTCGCGACCGCCCTCGGCCAGGACGCGGGCGCGCTGACGGAGCGCATGTTCGTAGGCCGCGACGTCGCCGGCATGCTGCGGATGCAGCGCCGTCACCAGACGATCGAGGAAGCGGCGGCGCTCGCTGGCGCCATCGAGGAACAGGCGGTCGAGCTGCGGTGTCAGCCAGACGGCGGCGACATGCAGGCCAAGCGCGGTCTGGCTGGAGGCGGACTTGCCGTCGATGCGCACGATCCTGCGGGACGGGCTGCCTTCACCGCGGCCCGGTTCCAGCCCGGTGCCGATGGCGAGGCGTCCGTCGGGCGTGTCGAGTGTCGCGGCCACGGCCCAAGGGGCGACCGTTTGAACGGTCCCGGGCTCTTCGCCGCGCAGGCGATGGCCGACCTCGTCGAGACGGGCCCGGCGCAGGCCGCGGCCCGGCGCCAGGAACGAGAGGGCTTCCAGGAGATTGGTCTTGCCGGTGCCGTTGCCGCCCACCAGGACCACCGGCTCGAGGCCGCAGTCGAGCCGGAGCTGGCGGTAATTGCGGAAATCGGTGAGGCGAAGCTGACGGACGGCCAGCATTGACCGGGCAGAAGACTCGATGAGGTTGGCCGGCGCGGGACCGGAACCGGCGTCGGGAGACAGGGCGCGGGTGCTGCCGGGCTGCGCCGTCATACCCGCATCGGCATGAGCACGTAGAGCGCGCTTTCGTCGGCACCGTCGCGCACCAGGGTGGGCGAGCCGGCGTCGGCCATCAGGAAGCGCGCCTCTGCGCCCACGATCTGCTCGGTGATGTCGAGCAGGTAGCGCGAGTTGAAGCCGATCTCGATCGCCGTGTCCTTGTAGTCGACCTCGATCTCTTCCGTGGCACTGCCGGCGTCGGGGCTGGTGGCCGAGAGCGTGACCACGCCCTTGGCGACTGCCACCTTGATGGCGCGCGACTTCTCGGTCGAGATGGTCGAGACGCGGTCGACGGCGTGGGCGAATTCCTTGCACGGCACGTTCAGGATCTTGTCGTTGCCGGTCGGGATGACGCGCTCGTAGTCGGGGAAGGTGCCGTCGATCAGCTTGCTGACGAGGGTGACGTTGCCGCTGGAGAAGCGGATGCGGGTGTCGGAAAGCTCGATGTCGACCGAGCCGTCGCTTTCGTCGAGGAGCTTGCGGACCTCGCCCACCGTCTTGCGCGGCACGATCACGCCAGGAATCTCGCCCGCACCCTTGGGCAGCGGCACCTCGACCCGGGCCAGGCGATGGCCGTCGGTGGCCACGCCGCGCAGCACCTGGGTGCCGCCCGAGGTCGCGGCATGGAAATAGATGCCGTTCAGGTAATAGCGCGTCTCCTCGTTGGAGATCGCAAACCGGGTGCGGTCGATGATGCCCTTGAGGTCGGTGGCGGGTAGCTGGAAACGGTAGGGCAGGTCGCCTTCGCTCATGGCCGGGAAGTCGGCCGGTGGCAGGCACTGCAGGGTAAAGCGCGACCGGCCGGCCCGGATCACCAGACTGCCGCCGTCGGACGCCGATTCCAGCTCGACCTGCGCCCCGTCGGGCAGCTTGCGGACGATCTCGTAGAGTGTGTGGGCGGGCGCCGTGGTCGAACCGTTCTTGGAGGCGTTCGCGTCCACCGATTCGGTGATGGCGAGGTCCATGTCGGTCGCCGCGAGGCTGAGCCGGCCCTTCTGGGCGGTGATCAGGACGTTGGACAGGATCGGGATCGTGTTCCGCCGCTCGACCACGCTCTGGACATGGGCCAGCGCCTTCAAGAGGGCTGCCCGTTCGATCGTCAATTTCATGATGGGGTCGCTGTAACGAGGGGCCAAAAATGCAGTTTAGACACCCCGTTTCCCAGGCTGTGGAACACCCTGGTGGAACGGTCGCAGACTATAGCACGCAAGCTGCTGGCGGAAAGCGATTTCGCCCGTGATTTGAGGCCCTTAGGGCCCGCTCGTTCCATGAAAATGGGGCCCCTTGGGGCCCCATTTCACAATTCCAGTCAGGGATTTGCTATCCCTGCAACTGCCGCTTGAGCAACTCCACGTCCTCTGCAATCGAGAGGTCCGAGATCTTGAGCTCCTCGATCTTGCGCACCGCATGCATGACCGTCGTGTGGTCGCGGTTGCCGAAGCGCTTGCCGATCTGCGGCAGGCTGAGCGTGGTGAGCTGCTTGGCGAGATACATCGCGACCTGGCGAGGCCGGGCGACCGACCGGGCGCGGCGCGGCGAGCTCATCTCGGCCAGCTTGATGTTGTAGTGCGCGGCAACCCGCTGCTGGATCTCGTCGACGGTGACCTTGCGGTCGGCCTGGCGCAGCAGGTCGTGCAGCACGTCCTGCGCCATCTCGACGGTGATCTCGCGGCCGATCAGCTGGCCGTGCGCGACGACGCGGTTCAACGCCCCCTCGAGCTCGCGGATGTTGGTGCTGATCTTGTGCGCGAGGAACTCGAGCACGGCGGTCGGCACCGGCACGCGCGCATTCTCAGCCTTGGTCTGCAGGATGCTGAGGCGCAGTTCATAGGTCGACGAATGGATGTCGGCCACTAGCCCGCTGCCGAGGCGCGAACGCATGCGCTCCTCGATGTCCTGCAACTCGCTCGGCGGCTTCTCCGAACTGAGCACGATCTGCTTGTTCTGCTCGACCAGAGAATTGAAGGTGAAGAAGAACTCGTCCTGGCTCGCTTCCTTGCCGCAGATGAACTGCACGTCGTCGACCATCAGAACATCGACGTTGCGGAACAGCTCCTTGAACTGGTTGGTATTTTTGGTCCGCAGCGCCTGGATGAAGCGGTTCACGAAGCTCTCGGCCGTCAGGTAGAGCACGCGGATCTTGGGATCGCGTTCGCGCAGTGCATGCCAGATGGCGTGCATCAGATGGGTCTTGCCGAGACCGACGCCGCCGAAAATATAGAGCGGGTTGCGTTCCGGCATCGGCCGGTCCTGCTCGGCGATGTTGCGGGCGGCGGCATAGGCGAACTCGTTGGGCTTGCCGACCACGAAGTTGGCGAAAGTGTAGCGTGCCTCGGGGCCGGAGAAGGCCTCGTCGCCGCCGCGGCCGATCGACGGCCCCATGCGCGGCATCGGCGGCTGGTAATTCTGCGACGACGGCAGTGGCGGCACGGCGATGATCTCGTTCGGCCGGCGCGGCGCCGGCGGTGGCACGAGGTTCACCTCGACGCTTTTCACGTCGGGCGCCACGGCCTGCCAATAGGCGAGCACGCGGTCGCCGTAGTGGCGGCCGACCCAGTCGCGCACGAAGCGCGTCGGGGCATAAAGACGGAGCTTGCCTGTCTTCAGCTCACCCAATTCGACCTCGCCGAACCAGGTCTTGAACGCCTTGTCGCCTATTTCCTTGCGAAGCCGATCGCAGACGCGCACCCAATGTGCCTCCAGCTCCTTGCGGCCCGCAATTTCATCCATCTCGGCCCCCGCGACGCTCTTTTTGTCGTACGCTGCTTCATTATTGCCAGAAATCGGCGATTGGATTCGGTTCACGTCTGTCTCCACGGAAGCCTTGCTGCCTTCCATCCCCCTGTCGAGCCGCGCTTGGCCTCGGCATCAAGGGGCCCTTCGAAGCCGTCCGCTACATTGAGACATATACTGTAGCCGGCCGCGGTCATGGCTTTCGCCGCCGCGGCCGATCGGACTCCACTTCTACAAAGGAACAGCAGCGGTGTGTCCTTGTCCGCGAGCGCGCCGGAAAGCGAGGCCACGAAATCGGCATTCAGCTGCATGCTTGGAAATTCTTGCCACTCGATCAGCGTCGGCTTCTTGGCCAGCCGCTCCAGGTCGGGCAGGCCGACGTAATTCCATTCAGGTCGCGTCCGGACATCGATCAATACCGCATCCTTGCGCTCGCTGAGAATTTTCCAGGCCGTCGCCGGCGCCACGTTGCCGGCATAGCCGGCTGCGGGGGACACCTCGTATGTGCCGGCAAACTTGTTGTCTTTCGACATGGCCCCCGCTTTTCATTTGTCTAAGCAGGGCGTCGAAGCTCGAGCCAACGATCGACGGGAAGAAATGCAGCGCAGCAGGAGCGACGAAAAATTTCTGGTTGAGCGCCGTTGTCGGGGCGCCTCATCTTTCGGTTATCGCTGATGCAGAAATCGCTGCGGCTCTCCCTCGTTGTTCTTGGCGAAGAGGAAGCCCCCCGTCTCCGCCTTGGCTCGCGTTCCAGCGCCCCACGCCCCGTCGCGATGAGCGGACTCTTAGCAGACCCGATGACGAGCGCAAACGATTCAACGGAGAACGCCGCACGCTATTCAGACTGTTCGTTGCGTGACTCGATTGACAACGCCGACGGTTCATTTTTTTGCCGCGCAGTGCGCACAGTGAAGCGCAATATCTAGCGCCTGCATGCCCGCGCGGGACGATAAACGCGAATCGTATGTCGTTCGCCCAATTGGCGACCAAATACTCATCGTCGAATGTACTCGAATTTTTTTTGGCTCTCTGTCGCCGAAAGAATTTCTCGACAAAGAAAAACGCCGCTCGTTGGAGCGGCGTTCACATCCACTGAAGGAGAGCGGAGTGGATCAGGCCATCGCCTTGATGCGCGCCGACAGACGCGACACGCGACGCGAGGCGGCATTCTTGGTGACGATGCGCTTGATCGCGCCGCGCTGGATCTCCGGCTGCGCCGCGCGCAGCGCCTCCTGGGCGGCCTTCTTGTCGCCGGAAGCGATCGCCTCCTCGACCTTCTTGACCGAGCCGCGCACGCGGCTGCGCCGCGCCGTATTCACGGCGGTGCGGGTCTCGGTCTGGCGGGCGCGCTTCTGGGCCGACTTGTGATTAGCCATTTAGTCCTCGTTGCTCGAAGGGCGCGCTTATACGGGCCGCATGGGGACCGGTCAAGCGCGCCAAACCACCCAATCAGCGGTGTTTCCAGCCTGCTTTGCGCTTCTCGGCGAAGGCCGCCATTCCCTCGGCCCGGTCGTCGAAGGCGAAGGTGGCATGGAAGGTGCGTCGTTCGAAGCGAACGCCCTCGGCGAGGGTCGTCTCGAAGGCGCGGTTGACCGCTTCCTTGGCGACCATGGTGGCAGGCAACGACAGGCCCGCGATCTTCTCGGCCGTGGCGAGCGCATCGGTCATCAGCTCGGCCAACGGCACGACCCGGCTCACCAGGCCGCAACGCTCGGCTTCCGCCGCATCCATCATGCGGCCGGTCAACACGAGGTCCATGGCCTTCGACTTCCCGACGAAGCGTGGCAGCCGCTGGGTGCCGCCGGCGCCCGGAATGGTGCCGAGCGTGATCTCGGGCTGGCCGAACTTGGCGTTGTCCGCAGCGATGATGAAATCACACATCATGGCCATCTCGCAGCCGCCGCCCAGCGCATAGCCCGCGACCGCGGCCACGATCGGCTTGCGCACCTGGCTCACCTTCTCCCAGCCGACGGTGATGAAGTCCTGGAGAAAGACGTCCTGGTAGGACTTGTCCTTCATCTCCTTGATGTCGGCGCCGGCCGCGAAGGCCTTGTCGCTGCCGGTCAGCACCATGCAGCCGATGCCGGGATCGGCCTCGAAGGTGTCGAGCGCCAGGCCGAGCTCGCGTACCAGATCGGCGCATAGCGCATTCAGTGCCTTGGGCCGGTTGAGCCGGATGATTCCGACGCGGCCCTTGGTTTCGGTCAGGATGTTTTCATATGCGGCGGCCACTGCTGTCCTCCCGGGTGTTGCGCCGCTCTTAGCTAGCGCTGGCAATGCGCGCAATAGAAGGTCGAGCGGCCGGCCTGGACCAGCCGGCGCACGGTCTTGACGCAGCCGCGGGTCGGACAGGCGATGCCGGCGCGGTCGTAGACATTGAAGCGGGTCTGGAAGTAGCCGAGCTCGCCGCCCGGCTGTACATGGTCGCGCAGGGTCGAGCCGCCGTCCTCGATCGAGCGGTGCAGCACCTTCTTGATGGCGGCCACCAGCCTGTCGGCCCGTTCGCCCTGGATCGTGTGTGACGAGCGCCGCGGCGAGATCCCGGACAGGAACAGCGCCTCGCAGGCATAGATGTTGCCGACGCCGACCAGCGTCTTCTGGTCGAGCAGGGCGGCCTTGATCGGCGTGCGGCGTCCCTTCAGGCGGGTGGCCAGCACGGCGCCATCGAAATCGTCCCCCAGCGGCTCGGGGCCCAGCCCCTTGAAGAGCTTGTGCTTGGCCACAGCCTCGTCGGCCACCAGCAGCATCAGGCCAAATCGGCGGGCATCGTTGAAACGCACCTGCCAGCCGTCGTCGATATCGAAGACGACGTGATCGTGCCGGTCGAACGGATGTTCGGCCGCGCTCGCGGCGTCGTGCAGTGTCATGCGGCCCGACATGCCGAGATGGGCGATCAGCGTGTTGCCGTCGTCCAGCCGGAACAGCAGGTATTTGGCGCGGCGGTCGATGGCGCTCACGGTCCGGCCTTCGACCCTGGCGGCGAACCGAGCGGGCATGGGGACCCGCAGATCCTTCCGACGTTGCTGCAGACGGACGATCCGCCGCCCGACCATACGGGGCTCAAGCCCGCGGCGGACGGTTTCGACCTCTGGAAGTTCAGGCATGAGGCGTCAGAGGCGGACGGGCGCCGAAGAGGGCGCTGCCGACCCGGACGTGGGTGGCGCCCAGCTTCACCGCCATCTCGTAGTCGGCACTCATGCCCATGCTGATGCGGGCGAGGCCGTTGCGCGCCGCCATCTTGGCCAGCAGGGCAAAATGCAGCGCCGGCTCCTCGTCGACCGGCGGGATGCACATCAAACCGACCACCGGCAACTTGTGGGTGTCGCGGCAGGCAATCACGAAGGCGTCGAGATCGGCCGGGAGCACGCCCGCCTTCTGCGGCTCCTCGCCGGTGTTGACCTGGATGTAGCAGGCGGGCCGCCGGCCGAGCCGTTCCATCTCCTTGGCCAGCGCCGCGGCAATGCGCTCGCGGTCGACCGACTGGATGACGTCGAACAGCGCCACCGCATCACGCGCCTTGTTGGTCTGCAGCGGTCCGATCAGGTGCAATTCGAGGTCCGGATACTCGACTTTCAGGGCGGGGAACTTCTCTTCCGCTTCCTGGACGCGATTCTCGCCGAATACGCGCTGGCCTGCCTGCAGCATCTCACGGACCATGTCGGCGCCGTGGGTCTTGGAAACGGCAACCAGGGTCACGGCGGCCGGATCGCGGCCGGCGGCGCGCGCGGCGGCGGCGATGCGCTGATGGACTTCGGCGAGGCGGTCTGCGCCAGCACTCATTTCTAAAGGCCCGTCCGAACCGCCAGAGCCTCGGCGTTGTTGGGATCGGCTGCCAGGGCCGCATCCAGGGTTTCACGGGCCTTGTCATGCTCGCCCAACGCCACGAGGCAGGCGCCGTAGTGGGTCAGCAGCCGCGAATCCCCCGGCAGGCCGCGCAGCGCGTGCTCATGCAGCGTCCGGGCCTCGGCGGCACGGCCGAGGTCGACCAGCACGCGGCCGAGGTTGGTCAATACGAACGGATCGTCGCTCGCCAGCCGCGAGGCACGCTTGAGCGAACGCCGAGCCTCCTCGAAGCGTTTGAGGCCACGGAGCGCCAGACCCTGGTTGTTCAAGGCCTGCACATCGTCGTCGGTGGTCTTGAGGTGGGCTTCGAGCGCTTCGAGGGCTTCGGCGAACTTCTGCTGCTCGATATGCAGGTTGGAAAGCTGCAGCACCGCGTCCCTGTCACGCGGATTGGCGCGCAGTGCCCGGTGCAGCAGGTCGATGGCTTCGTCGCCCTTGCCGGCGGCGGCGTGGGCCAGGGCCAGCGTCTTGAGGGCCGCCGTGAAGCCGGGGTCGAGCTCGAGCGACCGCTGGATCGGGGCGATCGCATCGGTCGGTCGGCCGGCATGATAGAGCACGAAGCCCACCACATGGTTGAGCGAGGCGCTGTCGGGCGCGAATTCGATGGCACGGCCGGCCTCGGCAATGGCCTCGTCGAAATGGCCGAGGCCGCTCAGGGCAAGAGCGCGCTCGCCCAAAATCTGGCCGCGGCGGGCGTTGTCCTCGCCGGCATCGATCATCGCGAGGTCAAGGACCTCGATCGCCGGAGAATAGTGTCCCATGCGGTAGAGCACGTGGCCCAGCATGTTGCGCGCCCGCGCCTGAAGCGGCTTCAGCCCTTCGCCGCCGGGCTGCTGGATGGCGGTGTCGACATTGGTGACGAACTCGACCAGTTCGCGCTCGGCGGCGGCGAAGCGGCCCATGTCCATATAGATGGAGGCCAGCGCCAGCCGCGCCTCGACATGAGACGGGGTGCGGCGGATCGTGTCGCGGAAACGCCGGGCCGCTTCGTCGAGGCGGCCCTGCCGGCGCGCCACCAGGCCGAGGTTGTAGGACAGCATCGGCTCGTTGGGGTCCTTGGCCAGCGCCTTGCGCCACATCGCTTCGGCATCGGCCAGCGCGCCGCGCTGCGACAGGCAGACTGCGAGGTAATGCAGGATGTCGGGCCGCTCGCCATAGCGGCCGAGGGCGGTACGAAACAGCGGCTCGGCGCGGTCGAACCAGCCGGCGCGCAGATATTGCAGGCCGGTCTGGAGATCGGGATCGGGCTGGGTCGCCGGTGTGGAAGAAGGCTGGGCCATGGCGCGCTGTGTAGACCCGGCCCACGGCCAAGGCTACATCAAACACCATGGTCAAGGACGCGGGATTGTTCTCGGCGGCGATGGCCGGTGTGAAGCCGCTCGATGGCCGGAAACCGCCCCAGCGCGCGGCGCCGGCCAAGGTCGCGCCGCCGGCGTCGGCGCCCAAGCCGATTCAGGTGAAGCGCGCGCCGCTCGCGCCGGCGCAACCCGACCTCAGCCCTGACGACAGGAGCTTCGATCGCGACGTCGCGCGCGCTCTCTCGCGCGGCAAGCTCGCGCCTGAGGCCACGCTCGATCTGCACGGCATGACCTTGGTGGCAGCCGAGCGCGCCGTCGGCGATTTTCTGGAGCGAGCGGGGACGCGGGATTTTCGGGTCGTCCTGATCGTCACCGGCAAGGGCCTGCGCGAGGAGGGCGGCCGCCTGATGGGCGGCCGCATCCGCTCGGAATTCGTGGGCTGGCTCAATCGCGCCGACAACCGTGCCCGGGTGCGCAGCGTCCGCCCCGCCCACCCGCATCATGGCGGCAGCGGCGCCTTCTACGTGCTGCTGCGCCGGCGTTCCTCGGCGAGGAGCCGTTCCTTGCGCGCCACGCCCCAGCGATAGCCGGTCAGCGCGCCGCTGGCGCCGACGGCGCGATGGCAGGGAATGACCACCGCCGCCAGGTTGGTGGCGCAGGCCCGGCCGACGGCGCGGGCCGCCGTGGGTTCGCCGATCCGGCGGGCGATTTCGCCGTAGGTCCGGGTCTGGCCGGCCGGGATCTCGGTCAGTGCCTTCCACACCTTCCACTGGAAGGCCGTGCCAACGATATCGAACGGCACGTCGGGCGCGTCGAGCGCGGTCGGCTTGCGGCCGTAGAGCCGCGACAGCACGCTTTTCACGCGCGGGCCGAGGGCCCGATCGTTACGCGTGATCTCGGCCGCCGGAAAGTCTTTGTGCAGCGACTTCTCGAGTGCCCGGTCGTTGTCGCCCAGAAAGACCGCGGCAATGCCCTTCCGGGTCGCTGCCACCAGGACGCGTCCGTAATCCGAATCGACCGTCGTGAAGTCGATCTGGGCGCCGGCGCCACCCTTGGCATAGGTCGCGGGCGTCATGCCCAGTGTCTTGTCGCTGCTTTCATAGACGCGGCTCGGCGAGCCGTAACCGGCGCCATAGAGGGCGTCGGCCACCTTCTCGCCGCCGCGCAGCGCCTTGCGGAAGCGCAGCCGCTTGCGCGCCGCCAGCCAGTCGCGCGGGTTCACGCCCAGTTCGGCGATGAAGCGCTTGCTGAGCGCCCCACTCGACAGCCCGACCTTGCGCGCCACGGCGGCGAGCGAGGGCGGTGTATCGGCGAGGGTGGAATCAAACAAGGCACAGGCGCGGGCCACGGGCTGGCTGAGGCCGAGATCCGCCCGCCAGTCGCGTGGCTTGCAGCGCTTGCAGGCACGGAAGCCGGCCGCCTCTGCGGCTTCGGGCGAGGCGTGGAAATCCACGTTGCGCCTGAGCGGGGTCCGGGCGGCACAGGACGGCAGGCAGTAGACCCCGGTCGATTTCACCGAGAACCAGAACCGGCCGTTGAACGTCCGGTCGCGCCGCAGGAGGGCCTGCCAGCTCGTGTCCGGATCGGGAAGCGTGGGGGTGGCGAGAGCCAAGGTGGGAAGTGCCAGAGGATGTTGGGTCATGGCGCCATCAAAGCACCATGACCCAACCTGCTCTATCCGGCTGCGGCCGGCAATTCCCGGCGGTTAGGCCCAGAAACCCTTGGTGGCCTCGTGGCGCGCCGCGCCCCGGTCGAGCCCGATATCGCGCAGGAGGCGCTCATCGAGTTCGGCGAGTTGGCGTCGCGAACGGGCAAGTTCGGCTCGGGTCATGACAGCCTCGACACCGACCACGACTGCACCGGCCACGAGCGCAACGGCGCGGCCGAGAGAGAAGGAGGGGGCATCGGTACGGGCGAAAGACCGCACGCTGGACAGGGTCGACATGACTTAGCTCCGTTAGAGGCGGTAAAGCTCGAAGGAGCTTCTTGTGCCTCGTTTCTTCATTATATTTGCTATACAATGCGCTCGGTGACAAAGGATGAAAGCTCGGGGGAGGCCTAGGATTATTATGGGTGTCAGTCTCAGATGAGCCGCTCTCAACTGCCGCTCAATGCCCTCCGTGCCTTCGAGGCCGCCGCTCGTCACGCCAGCTTCACGCATGCCGCCGAGGAGCTGCACGTGACCCAAGCTGCGGTAAGCCATCAGGTGAAGGCGCTCGAGGAACGGCTGGGCGTGGCGCTGTTCGTGCGCCGGCCGCGCGGCCTCGAGATCACCAGCGAGGGCGCAGCGCTTCTGCCTGACCTGCGCGATTCCTTCGACCGCATGACCAACGCGCTGGAACGGGTCGGTCGCAAGGCCAACTCCGGCACGCTGAACGTCAGCCTGGTGACGACCTTTGCATTGGGCTGGCTGGCGCCGCGGCTGCACCGCTTCCAGACCAAGCATCCCGAAATCGAGGTGCGCATGACGACGACCCAGCGGCGGGTCGATTTCGCGCGCGAGGATTTCGACTGTGCCATCCGCTTTACCGTGCAGCCCGAGCCAGACGTGCATGCCACGCGGCTTTTCAGCGACGTGCTGACGCCGCTCTGCGGCAAGCGCTACCGCGACAAGCTGAAGACCCTGGAAGATCTGAAGCGCGTGCCCTTCATCGACATGACCTACGATCCCGAATGGGCGATCTGGCTGCGTGCGGTGGGTCTGGGCGACTTCAAGCCCAAGCGCGTGCTCACATTCGATTCGACGATGATCGCGGTTGAGGCGGCGATGGAAGGTGCTGGCGTCGCCCTCGGCCCGCCCCAGCTCTTCCGCGAGGAGCTGGCCGCGGGCCGGCTGTTCCAGCCGTTCCCGCAGATCGTCGACAGCGGCAAGGCCTGGTGGTTCGTCTGTCCGCCAGCCTCGGTGGGCCGGCCCAAGACGCGCGCCTTCGAGGAATGGCTGGTCGAGGAACTCAGCGCCCCGCAGGCGCGGTCCAGCCGGCCGACCCTTGCCGCGACGGGGCGCCGCTGACTTGACCCCCCCCCTGTTCTCACCCTCGAAAAAAACTAATCCGGAGGTCGGTCGGGCCGACAAAGGGCGAGACCGCGTTGTTCCCTCTGGGCTAAAAGAGCGCCCATGAATCCATTCCGTCGTGCACGTGGCATCCTCGCCGGCTCGTCGGACGCGCCTGCGTCCCGCAGCTACACCGTGGGTGAGATCGAGATCAGCAGCCCTTGGGCGCGCGCGTCGTCGGTCGATGCCAGCGTCGCCGGCGGCTATTTCACTTTCACCAACAAGGGCGCGACCCCCGACCGGCTGGTCGGCGCCACCAGCCCCGCGGCGGAGCGGGTCGAGATTCATGCCATCAAGGTGGTCGGCCCCGACCTCAAGATGCGCCCGCGCGAGGGCGGTCTCGCCATCCCGCCGGCCACGACGCTGCCCCTGAAGCCGCGCGGCTATCACCTGCTGCTGACCGGCCTCAGGAAGCCGCTGCAGCAGGGCGAAAGCATTGCCGTCACGCTGACGTTCGAAGTTGCCGGCACCCTCGACCTCGAATGTGTCGTGGCGGAGCCCGGTCCAGTCGGCGCGGAAACCCTCTGATCCGGCTCGATCAGCCTGGATAGGAGTGCGTTCCGCCGAAGGCGTCTTCGATCACCAGCGCATCCGGATCGTCGCCGAGGTAGGCGGGCCCGATCGGGACCTTTCCGTGGCCGCCCGGCACGTCGAGCACATAAGTCGGCTGGGCGAGGCCCGAGAGGCGGCCGCGCAGGGCCTTCATCAGGGCCTGGCCCTCTTCGACGGTGACGCGGAAATGGCCGGTGCCGCGCACCAGGTCGGGATGATGCAGGTAGTAGGGTTTCACCCGCGCGCTCACCAGCGCCCGCATGAGCTCCTCCAGCGTCGCGACATCGTCGTTCACGCCGTGCAGCAGGACTGTCTGGCCCATCAGGGGAATCCCCGAATCGGCCAGAAGCGCCAGTGCCGACCGCGCCTCGGGCGTGAGTTCGCGGGCATGATTGCAGTGAATACCGATCCAGAGGCCCGCGCGCTGCGGCTTGATCGCGGCCAGCAATTCCGCCGTCACCCGACCGGGATCGACGACCGGCACGCGCGAGTGAATGCGGACGACCGCGACATGGGGGATCGCATCGAGGGCCGCGATCAGCTCGCCCAGCCGACGCGGCGCCAGCATCAGCGGATCGCCGCCGGTCAGGATCACTTCCCAGATTTCGGGATGGGCGCGGATATAGACCAAGGCCACTTCGAGTTCGGCCGCCGACAGCGCCTCGCCGCCGGGCCCGACCTTCTCGCGCCGGAAGCAGAAGCGGCAGTAGACCGGGCAGACATGGAGCGGCTTCAGCAGCACGCGGTCGGGATAGCGGTGCACGATGCCCTTCACCGGCGAGAGCGCCTCGTCGCCGATCGGGTCGGCAAGCTCGTCCGCCGACACCTCGGTTTCGGCCGCGCTCGGCACGAACTGGCGGCCGACGGGATCGTGCAACGGGTCGGCGCGGTCGATCAGCGCCAGCATCTCGGGCGTGATTGCGATGGCCATGGATTGGGCAGCCTGCGCCAGCCGCGGGTCGGGGGCCAAAAGCCCTTCGCGGTCCAGTTCCTGCAAGGTGCGCAGCGTCGGCATTGCGGCGTGAAATAGAAGGCTGGCCCCGCTTTGACGAGTCATTTCGCGTCGGCCAATGTCGATATGGATTCAGTTCAGGAGTAAGCGCCCATGCTCGATGCAGCCACCAAAACCAAGATCATGAGCGAGGTCGACCGCCGGTTCGACGACCAGACGAAGGTGCTGCAGGACCTGGTGAGGATCCCGTCGACGCGTTTCCAGGAGGCGCCGGCGCAGGACATGATGGCCCGCCTGTACAAGGAGGATGGGCTCGGCGTCGATCGCTGGCAGATCAAGATCGATGACCTGAAGCACCTGCCGGGCTACTCGCCGCATTCGCTCGACTACGACGATGCCTGGAATGTCGTCGGCGCCTGGCGGCCGTCCAATCCGAAGGGCCGCTCCCTGATCCTGAACGGCCATATCGACGTCGTGCCGGAGGGCCCGACCGAGATGTGGTCGCGCAATCCATATGATGCCTATGTAAAGGACGGCTGGATGTACGGTCGCGGCTCAGGCGACATGAAAGCGGGGCTGATCCTCAATGTCTTTGCGCTCCGCGCGCTCCGTGCGCTGGGCTACATGCCGGCCGCCGACGTCTATCAGCAATCGGTGGTCGAGGAAGAGTGCACCGGCAACGGCGCGCTGGCCTGCCTGCAGCGTGGCTATCGCGCCGAGGCTGCGCTGATTCCCGAGCCGTCGGGCTGCACGCTCACCGTCGCGCAGGTCGGCGTGATGTGGTTCCAGGTCAAGGTCACCGGCCACCCGGTCCATGTCTACAAGGCCGATGCCGGCTCGAACGCCATCGAGTCCGCCTATCGCCTGATCCAGCAGCTGCGCGAGCTCGAGAAGAAGTGGAACGAGAAGAAAGTCCACGACAAGCACTATTGCGACCACCACCATCCGGTGAACTTCAACGTCGGCAAGATTGCCGGCGGCGACTGGGCGAGCTCGGTGCCGGCCTGGTGCACCTTCGACATGCGCGTGGGCGTGCTGCCGTCTCAGACCCTCAAGGAGTGCCGGCAGGAGATCGAGGACACGATTCACCGGGCCGCGGCGGCCGATCCGTTCCTCGGCAACAATCTGCCGACCGTGAGCTGGGAGGGCTTCCAGGCCGAGCCCTATGTGCTGCAGAACCATGAGCACGTGCGGGAACTGCTGGCGGCCGCTCACAAGACGGTGTTCGGTGCCGACCTCGACGATCGCAGGACCACGGGCACGACGGATGCCCGCTTCTTCGGCCTTTATGCCGGCCTGCCGGCCCTGGTCTATGGGCCGGAGTCCGACGACGTCCACGGCTTCGACGAGCGCGTGAACATGGAATCGATCCGCAAGATCACCCAGTCCACGGCGCTGTTCATCGCCGACTGGTGCGGCCTGCAAAAGGCCTAGAGGCGAGCAGAGTCGCGTGGCTCGTGGTCCGCAAGGTCGCGAGTCCTCTGGATAGCGCGCTTCTTGCGCCTTCATGAGGCTCTAGTGTTGGAGGTCGATCGTTAGGCTTCCATGAAAAAGGGCGGAAGTTGCCTCCCGCCCTCTGCGAAGTCCGCCACCATGGACTGTGTCAGGCACTCGCGCGGCCGATCTCCACCGGGCCATGGTTGTCGCAATGGTTGCCGTGAGGATGATGCAGGTGGCCGTCGACAAGGAAGTCGACATGGTCGCCGTGCGGCACGGCCTCGTGGCCGCAGCCCGGCCCGTGCCGGTGGCTCTTATCGTGACCGGCGCAGACGTGATCGGGCGTGCAGGCGCCGGGATTGCGGGCGCTCACCTCGAGGACATGCTCGTCGACATGGCCGCCGTGCGGGTGATGGAGATGGCCGTCGTGCAGATAGTCGACGTGATCACCATGCTTGATCGCAGTATGGCCGCAGGATGGGCCATGCTGGTGCGGGTGGTCGGCGTGAATCTTATGGTCGTGCGTTGACATGACATTCATCCTTTCGTGACAGAGACCTCAGTGTCTCTCGGCGGCATGCGCGATGGCATTCCTGACGAGAGAGAGAACGTGATCGTCGGCGATGCGGTAGATGACGCTCTTGCCGTCTCGCTGGCGATCGATCAGTCGGGCGCCGTGCAGTATCTGCAGGCGCGCCGAAACGGTGGTCAGTTTCTCGCTTTCCAGGGCGGCGATTTCCGAAACGCTTAGGTTCCTGTCGGCCAGCAGCATCAACGTCCGCAGTCGCGACACGTCAGATAAGGCGTCGAACATGTCGGCTGCATCTTCGAGGTGACGATCGCCGGCCGCTTTGGCCATCCGGCCCTCCCTTAACTCCATCAATACATAATTCTATGGATAGTTGGAGTCAAGGACCTCGCTGGAAGGATTGCGGTCCTAAAATAGGGCACGTCATAACGTTGCACTCACTGATCGTCGCACCACACGCGGAGAAGCAGGGGGAGGCCTCAAATGCGACCAACATGGCCCTCAATTCTCGGGCGCTTTCGCGCGGCCGAGCGAGACCATGATCGAAGCCTACTGGTCGTGGTCGACCTGCAGGACCCTCCTGGCCACGTCCGATGTGCAACTCTACCTCCAGCCCGCCCTGTCGCCCGCGAACCAGGTGGCGTCGGTCTTCACGATTCGCCGGGCGCTTTTGTGGTCTGGCGAAATTGAGGTTCCGGACACTCATCTCCAAAGGCGGCCGGGGCCGGTGGCACAGCATGTCGGAGGGCGATTGGGTTCCTGGGTCAGGGGCTTGGCCGTGATTTTGGGCACAATGCCCCGCCAGTGCCCCCTCAGCGCAATCGCCGGCCTGACGCGAACACGCCGATCGCCACGCCGCCCAGCACGACAATGACGCCCAGCAGGCGCAGACCACCGATGGGCTCGTCGACCAGCAGGGAGGCGAAGAGGAGCGCCGCGCACGGCACCAGCAACGAGATGGGCCCGACCTTGCCGGCGGGATAGGTGCGCAGCAGCGTGCCCCAGATGAGGTAGCCCAGCCACATCACGGGCACGACCGTATAGAAGAGCACGAACCAGCCGCGCCATGTCGGGTCGAGGATCGGTATCAGGAGCGCGTCAGGTCCTTCGACGACGAGACTCATCAGCGCGAACGGGATCGGCGGCAGCACGCTCGCCCATACCGTGACGGCGAACATCGAGGCGCCGCGCGCCGACCGGAAGAAGAGGTTGCCGACGGCCCAGGTCAGCGCCGAGAGAAGCGCCAGGCCGACCGCCAGCACGCTCGCCGTGCCATCCACCGATTGGCTGATCAGCACCACGCCGACTGCCGCGGCGGCGAGGCCCAGCCACTGGGCGCGCGTGGCGTGCTCGCGCAGGAAGAGAGCGGCCAGCACCACGGTGAGAGGGCCCTGCAACTGCACCAGAACCGACGTGAGCCCGGGCGGCAGGCCCGCCTGCATGGCGAAGAACAGAAATACGAACTGGCCACCGAACATGAAGCCGCCGATGCCGGCCATCGTCGCCCAGGAGATGTTCTGCGGCCGGGCCACGAACAGCACGGGCAGCGCACACAGCACGAACCGCCAGGTCGCGAAGGCGAAGGGCGGGAACTCGTCGAGGCCGAAGCGGATGACCGTGAAGTTGAGACCCCACATCGCCACGATGAGAAGCGCCGCGGCGGCGTGGAGCGGTTTCACAAGGCTACAGCCAAACCCACGGACGCGCCGTCTTGTCGCCGGCCTGCCAGGCCTCGATCTCGCCCTTGCGGCTCATGGTCTGGGCGATATCGTCCAGTCCATTGAGCATGGCGTGCTGGCGCCTTGCGTCGACCTGGAAGGGAATGACGCGCCCCGTGGGCGACACGACGGTGCAGTTCTCCAGGTCGACCGTCACGCGGGCATTGCCCGGTGAGGCCTTCATCTCGTCGGCTAGCAGCTCGATCTCGTCGATCGGCAGCGGCACCGGCAGGATGCCGTTCTGGAAGCAGTTGTTGTTGAAGATGTCGCCGAAGTAGGGCGCGATCACCGTCTTGATGCCCATGCCCTTCAGCGCCCACACCGCGCCCTCGCGGCTGGAGCCGCAGCCGAAATTCTCCCGGCTGAGGATGATCGGGGCGCCGCGATAGGGCTCCTGGTTGAAAATGCAGTCCGGGTCCTCGCTGCCGTCGGGCTTGAAGCGGATCTGCTCGAAGCAATAGGGGCCGAGGCCCTCGCGGGTCACGTTGTCGACCAGGCGCTCGATGCGGATGATCAGGTCGGTATCGACATTCTGGCGCATCAGCGGCGTCGCGACGCCCGTCACCTTGGTGAACTTGTCCATGATCAGATCTTCCTGACGTCGGCGATGGCGCCCTTGATCGCTGCCGCTGCCGCCATGGCGGGGCTGGCGAGATGGGTACGCGCGCCGGGGCCTTGGCGGCCGACGAAGTTGCGGTTGGATGTCGAAACGCTGCGCATGCCGGGCGGCACGCGTTCTCCATTGGAGGCAAGGCACATCGAGCAGCCGGGCTCGCGCCATTCGAAGCCGGCGTCGAGGAACACGCGGTCGAGTCCTTCGGCCTCGGCCTCGGCCTTGATGCGCACCGAGCCGGGCACCACCCAGGCGGTGACGTGGTCGGCCTTGTGCCGGCCTCTCACGATCGAGGCGGCGGCGCGCAGGTCGGTGATGCGGGAATTGGTGCAGGAGCCGATGAACACCCAGTCGACCTTGGTGCCCTCGATCGGCTTGCCGGGCTCGAGGCCCTGATACTTGAGGGCGGCTTCCCAGGCGCCGCGCTTCTCCTCTGGGCCCGTGCGCGGATCGGGAATGGCGCGGTCCACGGCGATGACATGTTCGGGGCTGGTGCCCCAGGTGATCTGCGGCGCCACGTTCTTCATGTCGACCGTGTGCTCGCGATCGAACTCGGCGTCGGGATCGGTCGGCAGGGTGCGCCAATGGGCGACGGCGCGGTCCCACATCGCGCCCTTGGGCGCGTAGTCGCGGCCGGCGAGGTATTCGTAGGTCGTGTCGTCGGGCGCCACCATGCCGGTGCGCGCGCCCATCTCGATCGTGAGGTTGCAGAGCGTGAGGCGCGCCTCGACAGGCAGCGCACGCACGCCGGAGCCGGCGTATTCGACCGAGAAGCCCGTGCCGGCGGCGGTGCCGAGCTCGCCGATCAGGTGGAGGATCATGTCTTTGGCCGTGACACCGGGCTGCAGCGCGCCCTCGAAGCTGGCGCGCAGGCGCTTGGGCTTCCGCTGTACCATGGTTTGCGTGGCGATTACGTGGACCAGCTCGGACGAGCCGATGCCGAAGGCCAGCGTGCCCATGCCGCCGTGAGTGGACGTATGGCTGTCGCCGCAGACCAGCGTGGTGCCGGGCAAGGTCAGGCCCTGCTCGGGGCCCATGACGTGGACGATGCCCTGTCCGTCCTGGCCGAGGTCGAACAGCTTTATGCCGTAGGCGCTGGTGGTCTCGCGCATCGACCGGATCAGCGGTTCCCCCGGCGGATGCGTCTTGTCGGTGCGGCCGGGCTTGGTCGACATGGTGTGGTCTGGCGTGCCGTAGGTCAGACGCGGCTGTGCCGGCGGATAGCCCTTGTCGATGGCTTCCTTCAGCGCCTTGCCGCCGGACATGTCGTGCAGCAGCAGCCGGTCGATGTGCAGCAGCACGAAGCCGCTGCCGAGATCGGTGATGACGTGGCTATCCCAGATCTTGTCGAAAAGTGTCTTGCCCATTTGGCGTTCCTCTGTGGGTGCGGATGTTAGCCTCGCACAACCACGTTGATTTTGTTCGGCCCGAAGCATAGCGCGCCGCTTGCCGGCCTGCCATCGTACCGGCTGACGACGCCGGCAATCATCGGGGAGAAGCCGTATGGACTGGACACTGCTGCTCTTCGCCTACATCGGACTGACGGCGAACAATACGCCCCCGGCGCCGGTTCTCGTGCATCAGGTTGATTTTGCAACGGAGCAACTGTGCTCGGAGGCGCGCATCAAGTTGGGCCAGGATTGGGCAAAATCCCTCAACGGAAAAGAAACAAACGCACCCTACTATGTAACAACGTCGTGCCTGCGGCGTCGGTAGGGATCAGCGCCTTCCAAGCCACGCAGCAAGTGTCTCGGAGTCGTCCTCGCCCGCGACTTCGAGGCTTGGATACCAGGGAGAAGGTCCGCGTCGCGGCCCCCACAGCCAGTCTGCGGAAGAAGACACCAGCATAAGCGTCGGAATGCCCAGCAAGGCCGCGACATGCGTGATGGCGCTGTCGTTGCCGACGACGGAGCCGCAGTTCGCAACCTGAGCCGGGTCGCTTTCGACAATCGTGCCATCAGGTGGTGCGGTTCGGGCGAACCAGCCGATGCGGGTCGATGGTTGCGCCTTTGGCCGGAGCGCGCCGGGCGGCGGGAGGGACTCGAGCGTCCAGCCCAGCAGATGTGGCAGGCTGCGGAGCGGCGCCGCCGCCACGAAGCCGGGGAGCGGTGCGTCGCGGTGCACGGTTGGGCCTTCGATCAGCGCGGCAATCGTGGCGCCGCCTTGCACCACGAAATCGAGGCCGCGCGCTAGCATCAGCGTGTCGCGCACCGCCTCGTCGCCGTCGATGTCGGCTTGCTCGGGGTAGACCAGCAGCGGACCGTCGAGCGGTTCGCCCTGCCAGCGGGGTAGCGCGGGCGTATAGCGATCTCCCGGCATGTCGAGGCGGGCCTCGTAGTCGATCAGCCCGCGCGACCAGTCGCCCTGCCGCAGCAGCAATTCGCCGCGCCGCAGTTTCAGGGCGTGCTCTTCGGGTCTGGTGGCGAGCGCCCTGTCGAGATCGCCCAGCGCACCGACCCAATCGCCGCGCACTGCCAGCAGGCTGGCGCGTGCGCTGAGCGCCGGTATCAGGCGGTGATCGATCGACAGTGCCTCGTCGTAGGCGTGTTCCGCCTCCTCGGATCGGCCAAGTGCCTCGAGGGCGCGGCCTCTGTTGTAGGCGATGGCGGCATCGCCGGGCTTCAGCCGTGCCGCACGGTCGAGCGTTGCGAGGGCGGCGTCATGCTGGCCGAGTTGCCCGAGGCATCCCGCGAGGTTGATCTGCGCCGCGGCATCCCGCGGCAGGAAAGACGCGGCACGCTCTAGCGGCTCGTGGGCCTCGGCGAAGCGGCCGAGTTTCAGGCGGACCTGACCCAGGAGATGGAGAAGCTGTCCGGAATTGGGGCGCGCCTCGACGGCCTGCGCAAACAGGGCCTCGGCGCCGGCGAAATCGCCGCGAGCTGCCAGCTGCAGGCCGTCGCGGCCGAGCGCCTGGATTTTCTGGTCGGAAAGTGCCACGCGCGGGCTCTAGCAGAGCATCAAGCGGGCGCAAAGGCTCAGGTGAGAAAGAAAAAGCCGGCGGTCGACAGGGAGGCTGAGGGTCGACCGCCGGCCAGGGTCCGGAGAGGGAAGGGCCCGCGCAGGGTAGGGGAAACGGGCCCAGCTCCGGATTCGAAGATCAGAGGCGCCAGAAGGGCTTGTTGGCCTCGAACCGGATCTCGCTCGGGCTGAGGCCGAGGTCGCGGATCGTGCGGTGGTCGAGGTTGGCCAGCTCGCGGCGCTCCTGCGCGCGGCGGCGCCAGGTCTCGAGAATCTGGTTGAACGCGGTGAAGGTGCCGGCCAGCGGCGCCTTGGAACTGTAGTGCAGTGAAATGTCGGCCATCGGACTTCTCCGGAAGGGGTTTGCGTCTTGTGTGACCTGCAAATGGGCCCCGGGCCGCACCTTTACAAACGACCCTTTGTCCTGTTTTGATAAGATTAACTCATGTGAAGGATTGGCCATGAAGCGAACCCTGCCGCCGCTCAACGGTTTGCGCGCCTTCGAGGCCGCGGCTCGCCATATGAGCTTTACTGACGCCGCCGAGGAGCTGAGCGTCACCCAGGCCGCGATCAGCCATCAGGTGCGCGGGCTCGAACAACGGCTCGGATTAAAATTGTTCGTGCGCCGGAATCGCTCTTTGCTGCTCTCCGAAGCAGGCCAGGCCTATCTGCCGGCGGTGCGCGGGGCGTTCGACCAGTTGAACGAGGCGACCGAGAAACTGCTGCAGAAGGATCGCGGCGGCCATCTCACCGTCACCACCACGGCGTCGTTCGCCATGAAATGGCTGGTGCCGCGGCTGGGCGGTTTCCAGCGCGCCAATCCCGAGATCGACGTGCGCATCAGCACCGGCACCGGGTTGATCGATTTTGGCCGCGAGGATGTCGATATCGGCATCCGCTATGGCCGCGGCAACTGGCCGGGGCTCACGGCCGAGCGGCTGGTCAGCGAGGATGTGATGCCGGTCTGTGCGCCGTCGCTGCTCAAGGGGCCGCATCCCCTCAAGAAGCCGGCCGATATCAAGCGCTTCACCCTGATCCACATCGGCAATTTTCCCGACGACTGGCAGGTCTGGCTGACGGCTGCCGGCGTGAAGGGCGTCGATGCCTCGCGCGGCGTGTCGTTCGACTTCGCGGTGGCTGCTTATCAGGCGGCGATCGACGGGCTGGGCGTGGCGCTCGGCCGCCATCCGCTGGTGGCGCCGGACCTCAAGGCCGGCCGGCTGGTGGTGCCGTTCGACTTCAAGATGTCGAGCGAGTTCGCCTACTATCTCGTCTATCCGCAGGAGGCGATCCGCCGGCGCAAGATCAAGGCGTTCCGCGACTGGCTGATGCCGCTGGCCGACCTCGGTCCGCGCGGCGCCTAAGAGGGTCCAGCAGTTATTTGCATTTACAAATAATTCGTGCCGAACGATCCTCCGGCTCTGGAGGGACGCTATGCAATTCGGTTACTTCACGCTGAGCGACAATCGCTATCCCAACAATCCGCGCGCGCCCGAGCAGTTCATCAAGGACATCTTCGCCGAGGCCCTGTGGGCGGAGAAGGTCGGGCTGAACTCGGCCTGGATCGGCGAGCATCACTTCAATCTCCTGGGCGTCAACGCCTCGCCGCTCGCGATCCTGGCGCAGCTAGCGGGCGCCACGACCAAGCTCAGGCTGGCACCCGCCGTCACGCTGCTGCCGGTGCATCATCCGCTGCATGTTGCCGAGGAGTGGGCGACGCTCGATCTCCTGTCCGGTGGTCGCGTCGATTTTGCCGCCGGCCGCGGCTACGACCGCAAGGAGTACGAGCCGTTCCAGGCGCCATTCGGTGACTCGGCGGAGCTGTTCGCCGAAGGGCTGGAGATCGTGTGGCGCGCCTGGACCGAACCCGGGCGGTGGTCGCACAAGGGAAAGTTCTACCAGTTCGACGACGTCGAGATACGGCCCCGGCCGGCCCAGCAACCGCTCCGGCCCTACGTCGCCTGCTTCTCGCGGCCATCGATGGAGCTTGCGGCCAGGAACGACTGGAACGTCATCTACGCGCCGTTCGCCGCTGCCATGGTCTACGGCTCACTGGCCGATGCCGTGCGCGTCTATCGTGAGACCTGCGAGACTACGTTCAAGCGGCCGATGCGGCGCGCCATGTGCTCCTACTTCGTGCACATCGCATCCACGCCCGAGGAGGAGCAGTATGGCAAGCAGGCGCTGGTGCGCTACTTCCAGGACGCGTTGATCGCCGCCTTCCCGTCCTCGTCGGGTGAGAACGTGCCACCGACCTACAAATACTTCGTCGAGATCGTGAACATCCTGCGTGACATGCGGCCGGAGAAGCTTACCGACAAATCGATCCTCTGCGGCAGCGGGCAGCATATCGTCGACACGCTGAAGCAGGTCGAGGCGGCCGGCATCGCCGAGGTGATCCTCTATTTCAACTACGGGCAAAAACCGCATGCGCTGGTGAAGGAACAGATGGAGCGCTTCATGCGCGAGGTGGCGCCGCACTTTGCGGCCTGATGCCATGGGTCCGCTCGACGGCTATCTGCCTTATCTGCTGAACCGGGCTGGTGCGCGCATCGCCACGGCATTCAGCAAGGAGGTCCGCCCGCTGGGCGCCACCCTGCAGACATGGCGTGTGCTGGCGGCCCTTCGCGAGCGTGACGGCCGCCGTATGGGCGACCTGTCGGAAACCACCTCCATCGAGGTCTCGACGCTTACCCGTCTGGTCGACAACATGGAGAACGAGGGGCTGGTGGCCCGCCGCCGCGACGCCGCCGACGCCCGCGCCGTCACCCTCCATGCGACGCCGGCCGGCCGGCGGATGACGCGAATGATCTTGCCGATTGCCGAGCGCTACGAAAAAGTGGCGCTCCAGGGCTTCAGCGAGGCTGAAGCCACGGTGTTGAAGACAGCATTGCGCCGGCTCTTCGACAATATGGATGGCTTACGAAGGAGCTAGGAGGCGTTTACATGGGCCAGCTGAAATCACTCGAAGACCTGCGCCGAGTCATCTCCGAGCCGCGGGCGACGACCAAGTCCAAGATCCTCGATGCGCTCGACGAACAGTCGATTGCCTTCCTGGCCCGCTGCCCGTTCGCCCTGGTCGGCACCACAGCCGCGGATGGCACGATTGAGGTTTCGCCCAAGGGCGACGATCCCGGCTTCATCCGGGTCGAGGATCCGAGGACCCTGCTGATTCCCGAGCGCGTCGGCAACAACCTGGCCTTCGGCCTCTCCAACATGATCACCAATGGCAAGATCGGCATGATCTGCCTGGTGCCGGCGACCGGCGAGACGCTGCGCGTCTCTGGCACGGCCGAGATCTACGACGATCCCGACCTACTGGCCTCGCTGAGTTCCCTCGGCAAGCCAGCATTGTTGGCGATGAGAGTCAGGATCCAGCACTGTTATTTCCACTGCGCCCGCTCGATCGTGCGGGCCAAGCTGTGGGATCCCAAGGCTTGGCCCGCGCCCGGTCGTGTGTCGTTCGGCAAGATCATCGCGCCCCGGGTCGGGGCAGGCGACGACGTCGCGGCGCAGATCGATGCCAGTGTCGAGGGCGCCTACACCACGCGCCTCTGGCAGAATAGCTAGCCGTCCCGGTGGGGTTGCTCGGTGAAGCGTAAAGTCGGGCTATTTCTTCTGCTGGTGATGATGGCCGTCACCCTCGGCGCGACTGTGGTCGTGTCGCTGGCGATGTATCGCCTGGTTTCCGACAAGCAGGCCCAGGAAATTCGCAGCCTCGAAGCCAGCCTCACCGACCGCTTCGCGATCTTCGAGGTCCTGCTGCGCAGCCAGCACGGCCGCATCAAGGCCCACATGGAGAAGGTGTTGCCGGAGATCGCGGCGGAGTTGGAGGGCCTCGGCCGTGACCCCGCCAGCCTGTCGGCCGCTGAGCTCAACGCGCTCACCCGGAAGTATGACGTCGAGCACATCTACTTCATCGACCGGGCGCACAAGGTGTTCCAGACCAATCTGCCGGGAGACATGAACCTCGTCTTTCCGGAGAGCCCCTTCACCAAGTTTCTCGACACGGTGTACGGGAACGGCAAGGTCATGAGCGACGGCATCGACATGTCGTCGCTGACCGGCACGTTGCGGACCTACAGCTACTACGGACCCAAGGACAAGGATTTCATCGTCGAAACCTCGACCGAGGTTCGCCAGAGCCTCAGCGACGGCGACTTCGGCTGGATGGGCAAATACTTCTTCCAGGACATCTTCACCGATGCCGTTCGTTCGAACGAGTACGTCAAGGATGTCGATATCTACCTGGTCACGCCGTCGGGCACATGGTCCCTGCTGCACGTGGGCAGGAAGCTCGCTCCGGATCTCGTCGAACGCGTCGGCAAGTTCGGTCGCGATGAGGTCATGGCCGCCGATGGGCGGCATGTCACGATCTATAGCCGCTACACGCCGGTCGGCGGGACGGGGAAGGACGATCCCCTCTCGCACAAGCTCGTGATCTGGCAGATCACCTACGACACAGGCCTGGCCCGCGAGGCGGTCATCAAGGTCTTCCTCGGTTCGATGATCGTGCTCGCTCTCATGTTGCCGATCGTATTCTGGATTGCATCCCGCCTTCTTCAACGCCAGATCCTGGATCCGCTGTTCAATTTGCGCGGAGAAGCTGGCGCGATCGCCGAGGGCGACCTTGAACACAGTATTGCCAACACCGACCGGCACGACGAGATCGGACATCTCGCCCGCAGTTTCGACGCGATGCGTAGCGCCGTTCGCAACACCATCGTCGATCTCAAGGAGACGAATCTGTCGATCGAGCGGTTCGTGCCGCGTGCCTTTCTGGCCATGATCGGCAAGCAGTCCATCGTCTCGGTCGGCCTGGGCGACAACATGCGGCAGGAAATGACTGTCCTGTTCTCCGACATCCGGAACTTCACGACCCTGTCGGAGCAGATGACGCCGGACGAGAATTTCGCCTTCATCAACTCCTATTTGGAATGCATGGGTCCGGTCATCCGCGACCACAACGGCTTCATCGACAAGTACATCGGCGACGCCATCATGGCTCTGTTCGAGAATGCCGATGACGCACTGCGCGCAAGCCTTGCCATGTTCGAGACTCTCGAGCGCTTCAATGAGGCGCGCCGGACGGCTGGACTCGGCCCGGTCGGCATCGGTGTCGGACTCAACACCGGGTCGCTCATGCTGGGCACTATCGGTGAAAAGCACCGCATGGACGGCACGGTCATTTCCGACGCGGTCAATCTTGCTTCCCGGGTCGAGAGTCTGACCAAAGTCTATCGCGTCGGCATCCTGATCTCACAGAACACCTACGACCATCTCGCCGATCCGAAAGCCTACGACATCCGGCCGATCGACATCGTCATCGTCAAGGGCAAGACGAGACCTGTCACGCTCTTCGAGGTCTTCAACCGGGACGACCCGGCCGAACGGGCGGCCAAGACCCGGACGCGGGACCATCTTCTGTTCGGCGTCCAGGCGCTCGTCCGTCTCGACACGAAGACTGCTCGCCAGCATTTCGAGGCCAGTCTGGCGCTTCTTCCGGGCGACCCGGCCGCGACCAACCTGCTGAAGAGCTGCGATTGAACCGCTGAACCGGTGCCGCGCTTTAGCGCGACGCCCGCGCTTCGCGGAACGAGACCAGGCGGCGTTCCGTCTCGTCCCACAGCACGAGGTTTACGCAGCGAAAGCTCTGGAGGAGCGTCAGCCGGCCGACATTGCGGAGCTCGGGATGATCCTTGAGCACGCGCGGCAGCCGGTAGTAGGGGATACGGCTGCAAAGGTGATGCACATGGTGCACGCCGATATTGCAGGTGAACCAGCGCAGGAATGCCGGCAGGTCGTAGTGCGAGCTGCCGTGCAGGGCGGCGTCATGAAGGTTCCAGTCGCCGTCGTTTGCCCAGACCGTGTCCTCGAACTGATGCTGTACATAGAACAGCCAGACACCGACCGATGCCGACAGCAGCAGGATCGGCAGGTGGATGAGCAGGAACGCCTTGATGCCGACCAGCCAGATCAGCAGCGCTGCGATCGTCGCGATGGCGAGATTTGTCGCCATGCTGCTGATCCAGGGACGCCAGCCGTCGCGCATCAGGCCAACCGGCAGGCGATGCTGGAGGATGAACAGATAGGCCGGCGCCAGGCCGAACATGAACAACGGATGGCGGTACACCCGGTAACGAAGTCGTCCCCAGAATCCGCGCGCGCGATACTCGTCGACCGTGAGCGTGTCGACGTCGCCCAGGCCACGGCGGTCGAGATTGCCGGTGGAGGCATGGTGCGTCGCATGCGTGCGCCGCCATACATCGTGCGGCGTGAGCGTCGCCACGCTGACGATTCGCCCGATCCAGTCGTTCGCCAGCCTGTGCCGGAAGAAGGCGCCATGGCTGCAATCGTGCTGGATGGCGAAAAGCCGGACCAGGAATCCGGCCGCGGCGATGGCCAGCGGCAGGGCCAGCCAGTAGCCGATATCGAGTGTTGCCCAGGCCAGCGCCCAGAGCGCGGCCAGCGGCACGACGGTGATGGCGATCTCGACGATGCTGCGGCCGGTGCTGGGTTGCCGATAGCGTGCAAGAACCTGTGTCCAGGCACGAGCATCAGTCGCCGCAGAACCCGCAGTATCTTGGCTGTTTCCCAATCGAGCGAACTTTCCTGCCAGGGGCAACGGCGTCGGCGATGGCGCGCACCGTCCCTTCGGCCTTAGGCGGCGGCAGCGACAAAAGCAACGAGCGAAGTGGCCTAGGACGCAAAGAAATAGAGTGCCTTCAGCCCGAGTGTGGCCGTCGTGTGGCGGCCCCCTCTGCCGTCTTGGCCCGAGCCCTGGACGTGGTCGTCGGCTTCACCCTGATCCGCACGGCCCGGCCTTCGGGCTGATCCATATCGAAGGCGCCGGTCTGGCGGACGAGATCGCTCAGCTTGCGAAAGCCATAGGTGCGGGGATCGAAATCGGAGGCGATGTTGGCCAGGCGTTGGCCGACCACACCCAGACCAACCCAGCCATCCTCGGTCTCCATCTGGGCAATCGCCTTGGTCAGGAAGGGAACGGCCGCACTGGCCGGCTGCCGGCCTTTCAGGGAAGGCCCTTCCTCGGGCGTCGATACCTCGGCGTCGGGCAACAGGTTCTCGGTGTAGATGAACCTCCGGCAAGCCTGCCGGAAACTCTCCGGCGTCTTCTGCGCGCCGAAGCCGTAGACGTCGGCGCCTTCCTCGCGCAGGCGTGAAGCCAGGCGCGTAAAATCGCTGTCCGACGAGACCAGGCAAAAGCCGTCGAACCGGCGGCTGTGCAACAGGTCCATGGCGTCGATCACCAAGGCGATGTCGGAGGCGTTCTTGCCCGAGGTGTAGGCAAACTGCTGGTAGGGATCGATCGCGTATTTCTGCAGGATATCGGCCCACGACTTGAGGCGCGGACTCGAGAAGTCGCCGTAGATCCGCCGGACGCTGGCCTCGCCGAACTTGGCAATCTCCTCGAACAGGCCCGCGGCGATGCGGGGCGAGGTATTGTCGGCGTCGATCAGGACGGCGAAGCGGCGCAGGCGGTTGTCTTCGGCCATGGTCTGGCTCCTCCGGCGTCAGGCCGCCGATTTGGCGTAGATCGCGTCAACGTGGACGTCGGCGCAATCGATGACGGCAAAGCCCGGATCGTGGCCGGCGAACGCGAGGAACAAGTCTGTGCCGCCCAGCATGACGACTTCGGCGCCGCGCGCCGTCAGCCTCCGGCCGGCCTCGAAGAAGACCTGGCGCTGCGCCTCATTCACATGTCCGACCGTGGCCATCTCGACATAGTTATTGTGGACCCGGTCGAGATCCTCACCCTCGGTGGGCACGACCTCGACCGAGGGAATGCCGCCGTAAAGTTTCGTCTCCATCACGGTGCGCGTGCCGATGATGCCGACCTTCTTGAACTTGCGGCGCGCGAGCGCGGCGTCAACCTCGGGAATGGCGTTGAGGATGGGCAGCGGCGAGATCGCAGTGAGCTGCTCGACGCAGAAATGGCCGCCCATCGAGGTGATGGCGGCTGCCGCCGCCCCGGCGGCCTTCATGCGATGGACCAGCTTCGCGAAAATCTCGGCCTGCCGTCCGGGGTTCTTGCCGGTGAGGTTGCGGCTCATCTCGCGGACGTCGGCATGGCAGATCGTGACGTCGAGCGGGATACCGCAGGCGACGTGCCGCTCGATCAGGCCGCGATAATAGAAGTCCGTGGCGGCGGGCCCGATGCCGCCGATGAGTCCGATATGCATGGCCGGACTCTCCCTGATCGGTGAGCCCTCGGCAACGCCGCGGCGGGCGCGGGTGTGACGAAAAGTGGTCCTGCGGGAACACCGTGGCCGGCGCTAAGGTCCGGGAAGGTTAGAGGGGTATAGCTTCAGGATGCGTCGGGTCGTCGTCTTCGGAACGACGGGGTCGGGAAAAAGCACGGTCGCCGAAAGGCTGGCCGGGCGCATCGGCCTGCGCGTGGTGGAACTTGACGCTCTCTACTGGGGGCGCGACTGGCAGCCCGCGCCCGTCGAACTGTTCCGTCATCGCGTGGAGCGCGAGACCGTTGGCGAGGGCTGGATCGTGGTCGGCAACTACGGCCAGGTGCGCGATCTGGTGTGGCAACCGGCCGACACGCTGATCTGGCTCGACCTGCCGCTGCCGCTGGTGATGTGGCGCCTGCTGCGGCGCACGATCCGGCGCATCGCGACACAAGAGGAACTGTGGGACACCGGCAACCGCGAATCGCTGCGTGGCGCTTTCTTCAGCCGCGACTCGATCCTGCTATGGGCACTCAAGACTCATCGTCGTAACCGGCAGCGCTTTGCCCTTGAATGCGAACTCCTTGCTCAGGAGAAGAATGTCGTCTGCCTGCGCAGCGCGCGGGAGGTCGAGAGCTTCCTGGCTAGTCCGCCGCTTTGACCGCCGGCGCCGGCGCACGCACGCCGCCGCGGGAAAAAATCGCGTCCACGTCGGCCGCGCTGAATCCCAACTCGCGCAGGATATCGGGGCCGTCCTCGCCGATATGGGGGGCATGCTGCTGCGGTGCGTGCTCGCTGGCGGGCGGCAGGCCCGGGATGTTGGCGACCGGCACGCGCGCGAAGCCGTCCTGCTCGATCCAGTCGATAGCGCCCGAATCCTTCACGTGCGGGTGGTCGAGATAGTCGGTGTAGTTGTTCACCCGCTCGCAGAACACGTCCTTGGGCTGCAGGATCGCGATCCATTCCTCGGTGGTCTTGGTCGGCATTGTCTCGTTCAGCGCCTTGATGATCTTGACGGCGTTCTTGATGCGGTCGCTGTGGCTCTGCAGCTCTGGATCGTCGGCGATATCCTGGCGGCCGATCAGTTCGAACAGCAGGCGGAAATGGTGAGGGCGCATGGCGCTCACCATGATGTAGCCGTTCTTCGACTTGTAGCTGCCGGCAGGCATGTAGAGCACCGGCGGCGCACCCTTGGAGAACACCCATTCCATCAGCTTGGCCCCCTGGAAGGCGGCAGCCGCGCGCATCAGGCTCGAATCGATAAAGCAGCCTTCTCCGTAGCGGAACTGACGCATCAGGGCCGGCGCCAGCGCCTGGAAGGTATAAAGACCTGTCGTGACATCGACGGCGATCATGCCCTGACGCCACGGCGTGCCGTCGGGCATCTTGTTCATCACCATCATGCCGCTGAAAGCCTGGATGAGACCGTCGACCGTGGGCCGCTTGCTGTAGGGGCCGGTCTGGCCGAAACCCGAGACCGAACAATAGACGACTTTGGGATTGATCTTCTTGACGTCCTCGTAGCCGAAGCCGAGGCGCTGGATCACGCCGGGACGGAAACTCTCCATCACCACGTCAGCCTTGGCGGCGAGCTTCTTCACCACGGCGATACCGTCGGGTGACTTGAGGTCGAGGGCGATGCTGCGCTTGCCGCGGTTGAAGGCGACGGAATGGGCGCAGTGGTCGCCCTTGAGCTCACCCAGCGCGCGGCCCCAGTCGCCCTCGGGCGGCTCGATCTTGATGACATCGGCACCATGCAGGGCGAGCAGCATCGAGGCGTGCGGCCCGGCGATGCCCTGCGTGAAATCAAGAACGGTAACGCCGTCGTAAGCGCCTTTGATCATGGTCGCGGTATCCTCCCAGAACCTGAACGTACGTTTACCGACGCTCTCAGCGCAAGGTCCACCCTGCAGGGAAGCCATGCGCGCCGGTTCAGGCGACGATGGGCAGCGCCTCGATCTCGTAGGCGTGGGAGATCTTGCGGCCGAGCACCGGATCGTCGAGTTCCATCTCGAAACGCGGTGACGGCCGGATCTTGCCGATGGCTGGCATGGTGCCGCAGAACATGACGGCTCCCATGGGGAGGCGCTTGTTGTCCCGCCAGCCAAGGATCAGCTCGCGCGGGTCGCGGATCTTTGCCAGCGTCCCTTCCTGGTAGAGCACGCGCTTGCCATCTTCGTGCACGAAGCTGCGCAGCACGAGCTTGTCCCAGTGCGGCTCGACTTCCTCGAAGCGCCAGGCGGTGCGGCCGATGGGCTTGGCACACATCTGCTTGGAAATGGCGATGCCGTAGCTCTCCACCTTGCGGTCGGTATGGTCGGCGCCGACCGTGACCCAGAGGCGGTCGGCCGCGCCGATCAGCACGGGCTCGACCTCGCCCGAGCTGTCGTCGCCCAGAACCTGGATACTGCCGGCCTGGGTCAGCATCTGCGCGGCGGCACGATAGTAGATCGGCACGCGCGACGGTGGCTGCACGCCGATCGCCTTCAGCTCCTCGATGTGATGGTTGAGGGCGGCGACATCGCGCCCGGTCCAGCCGGCGATCACCAGATCGTTGATGTCGACAACGACCTTCTCGACCGCGCCCTTGGCGTGGCCCTCGAATTCCAGCCGCGCCATCGTCAAAGAACGGCGAGCTGCGAATTCAGAAGATCGGTCACCAGCATATAGCCCGGCGCATGGGTGATGCAGAATTCGGGCTTCACCGTCGCCACGACCGATTGCGGGGTGACGCCGCAGGCCCAGAACACCGGGAATTCGTCGTCGCGCACCGGCACCGCGTCGCCGTAATCGGGCTTGGCGATATCCTTGATCCCGATCAGCTCGGGCTTGCCGAGATGGACCGGCGCGCCGTGTACCGAGGGGAAGCGCGTCGTCACCTGCACGGCACGGATCGCGTCGGCGGGCTTGAACGGGCGCATCGAGACCACCATCGGGCCATGGAACGGGCCGCTCGGCTTGCACTCGATGTTGGTCCGGTACATCGGCACGTTGACGTTGCAGGTCTGGTGGCGGATTTCGAGGCCGGCTTCGACCAGCGCCTCCTCAAAGGAGAAGGAGCAACCCAGCACGAAGGAGACGAGGTCGTCGCGCCAGACCTTCTTGAGGTCGGTGACTTCCTCGACCATCACGCCGTTCTTCCAGACGCGGTAGAGCGGGATATCGGTACGGATATCGAGATCCTCGCCCAGCGTCGGCAGGCGCCAGTCACCGGGCTCGGAGGAAGCGAGCAGCGGGCAGGGCTTGGGGTTGAGCTGGCAGAAGCGCGCGAAGTCGGCGGCGAATTCCCGGGGCAGGACGGCAAGATTGCCCTGCACATAGCCCGGCGCCATGCCCGAGGTCGGCGCGAGATTGGTGCCGCCGCGGATACGGCGCCGCGCGTCGCGGCCGGTCTCGCCCTTGAAGCTGGTCATCGTATCCATATCGGTCTCCTAGACGTGCGCCTTAAACGTGTTGGCCGCCGTTGATCTGAATCTCGGCGCCGGAAACGTAGCTTGCCCCCTTCTCGCAGAGGAAGTGGATGACGTCGGCCACTTCGTCCGGTGTGCCCAGGCGGCGCATCGGAATCTGCTCTTCGACAATCTGCTCGGTGCCCGGCGAAAGAATGGCAGTGTCGATCTCGCCCGGTGCGATCGCATTCACGCGAATGCCGCGCGGCCCAAAGTCATGCGCCATCTCGCGCGTTAGTGCGGCAAGTGCGGCTTTCGATGTGGCATAGGCCGACCCGGCGAAAGGATGGACACGGCTGCCGGCGATCGAGGTGACATTGACGACGCAGCCGCGCGCCTCTGCCAGTTCCGTCATCAGGCCACGCGCCAGTGCGACCGGCGCGAAGAAATTGACGTTGAACACCCGCTGCCAGAGATCGAATGGCGTATCGATGGCGCCCAGCCGTCCTCCGGTCTCGTCCTTGGGCGAGATCGCAGCATTGTTGACCAGCGCATCGAGCCGTCCGCCGCCGAGGCGCTCGCGAATGTCGTCGATGCCGCGGCTGACGTCGTTCGGCTGCGCGAGATCGATCTGGACGTGATTCTTGTCGCCGCCCGGCCATGGGCAGAGCGCGCTGAAGGGCTGACGCGAGACGGTGATCACCCGCCAACCTCCGGCACTGAATTTCTTCACGGTCGCGTGCCCGATGCCGCGGCTGGCCCCGGTCAGGACCAAGGTTCGGGCATTGTCGAATTGGGTCGCGGGCTTCATGGCGGATTAAATTCCCAACGGAGTGAAAGACAATCTTACTCTGCCTCGATGTCATTATCGCGGCCGATGTTGCGGCTACAGGAAGTGGCCGGCAGTGGGCCGCACCGCGACCTGTTGTATATTCTAGTCAGATAGTCACATTGTCTGTTAACTCATTGTGATTGAAATATTTTCCTTGAGATAAAAGAGCAATTCCGCTAGATTTCCTGTAGGCCTAGCCCAACATTTCGGGCAGCAGGCCATTATTTTTGACGAAGCAATTTTGGAGTGGTTCGCCATGCCGGACGACCGCCAGGCGCACGCGCCGACGCCTCTCTTGAAGACACGCCCCGCCACGATGCTGACCGCCATTGGTCTTTGCGCGATGATCATTGTCATGCAGCTCGTGCCCGACATACGAGACATGGCCTCCAGCCGGGTGCCCGCCACCGTCGTTGCCGGAGCGCGCTAGCTCACGCCAGTCATTGGGGGGCGCTTGTGCGTCCGCCCAGGAACGCGCATTTAGGGCGCAAGGTTGCGCGTGCCCACATCATCCGAAAACGATCAAGCCCTGCCGCTCGGTACGCGGCTCGGCGATTATAGGCTCGATGCAATCATCGGGCATGGCGGGTTCGGTATCACTTATCGCGCCTTTGACACCCAGCTCGCCAAGTTCGTTGCCATCAAGGAGTACTTTCCTGTCGAGTTCGCCGTGCGCCGGACCGATGGCGAGGTCGGCGCGCGCGGGACGCGCTTCTCCGACGATTTCGTCTGGGGTCGCGAACGCTTTCTCGACGAGGCGCGGGCCCTTGCGCGGTTCCGGCATGCTCATATCGTCCCCGTGCTGCGCTATTTCGAAGCCAACGGCACGGCCTACACGGTCATGGAGTTCGAGGACGGCCGCAGCGTGGCGCAGCTGCTGCGCGCACCGAACCGCCGCCTGCAGCCCGATGAGGTGCGCAGGCTGGCCGAGGGATTGCTGAGCGGCCTGCGCGCCGTTCATGCCCAGGGCTTTCTCCATCGCGACATCAAGCCGTCGAACATCATCGTCCGGCACGACGGCGTCCCTGTCCTCATCGACTTCGGCGCGGCGCGTCAGGCCATGGGCGGCCGCACGCGCACGCTCACCAGCATCCTGACGCCGCAATATGCGCCCATCGAGCAGTACGCCCTCGACGGCAAGCAGGGGCCCTGGACCGACATCTACTCGGCCGCCGCCGTACTGCACCACGCCATAGCCGGCAGCCCGCCGCCCGAAGCCGTGAGTCGTGTCGGCGTGGACCCTTACCGGCCGCTGTCGGTGACGCAGGCAGATCGCTTCGACCAGACGTTGCTGGCAGCGATCGACAGCGGATTGGCCTTCGCGCCGGAGCAGCGGCCGCAGACCGTCGCCGACTGGAGTGTTCAGTTCGGCACGGCTTTGCCGCAGGTCGACGATGCGCCGACGCAACGCCTGCCGGGGGTGACCACTGCGCCGCGGCTGAGCGGCGTCAGTCGCGAACACCTCGAGCCCATTTCGATGCCTCCGCCGCCGGATCGGCAGAGATCGAAGGTGGGCGTCTGGATGCTCGTCGCTTTCATTGCCGCCGCTGCTGTCGCGCTGTGGCGGTATCAGCCAGAGATTCGTGGCTTGCTCGCGGGAACTCCGCCGTCAGGTTCGACGGTGGTGGAAGCGCCATCGCCTCCCGCAGGCATTCAACCGCCGGCCGCGGTTCCCGCGGCACCAGCGACACTGCCGCCTGTAGCGTCGCCCTCCGCTCCTCCTGCTGCGGTGCCGCCAGCCGCGCCCGATCAGTCGGCGCAGAAGACATTGATCGACCAGGCTCAGCGTGCGACGACCGAAGCGCGCGCCCTGCTCGATCGTGCCGACGAAGCTTCCAAGGCGGCCCGCGCGATGGCCGGCGAGGCGCGGATCGTGGCCGCCCGCGCGGCGCGCCCCGATCTCGAGAACGCCGAGCGGCTGTCGTACGACGGCGGCGCGAGCTATGTCGGTCAGGCCGTGGCCGGCAAGCGGCAGGGTCTAGGTGTCGCCGAACTTGCAAACGGCGAGCGGCAGGCCGGCGACTGGGACGCCGATCGCCTGGACGGTCTCGGCATCGTGCGCCTGGGCGACGACTCCCGCTATGCCGGTCAATGGAATGACGGCCAGTCGACGGGGCTGGGCGTCCGCGAGAAGCCCGGTGTCGAGCGGAGCGAGGGCAATTTCGTCGCTGGTCGCCTGGAAGGCCTTGGCGTTCGCCGGACGCTGACGGAGCCCAACGTCGTGCAGTCCGGTGAGTTCCAGGCCGACGTGCTGGATGGACCCGGCGTCGAGACGATCGGTGACCGCGAGCGCTATGAGGGCGGATTTCGCAATGGCCGGCGCCAAGGGTACGGCCAGGCCAAGGGTGCCGACGGCGTGGTCCGGGCGGGCTTGTGGGAAGACGGAAAGCTAGTTGATTCAACGCCTTGAGTTCGCTGGCACGGAAGTTGCGCCCAACGGCTGCAACCCGAGATCCTGTCAGACCCCGTGACCAAGGCCCTGTCTGTCTTTCTGATCGATGACAATCCTGCCCGCGCCGAGACCCGCACCGGGAAGTCGGTACGTCTGGCCGGGCACCGGCCGGAGCCCTTGATCGAGATGTATCCCGGCGATGCAATCGCGCGCGGCCTCGGCAATGGTGACATCGCCGAGGTGACGAGCGATTGGGGCCGCGCGGTACTCCGCGTCCACCTTACAGACTCCTTACGAGCGGGCGACGCGTTTGCGCCCATGCATTGGACGGCGAAGGTCTCGCGCGCCGGCGCCATCAACGCCGCCGTCAATCC
>CAMAYC010000009.1 GCA_945862125.1 Reyranella massiliensis 521 | reverse complement strand
GATGGTCTTGGCACGACTATTGCATTAGAACTTCCGGCGAGGGTCATTGATCCTCGGGGTGGGGGTAACGATGCGTATCGGTCCGAGTCTCCTGTTGGCGTCGCGCCAGACGCTGGCCATGACGCCGCAGCTTCAGCAGGCGATCAAGCTGCTGCAGTTCTCGCACCTCGAACTCGCGGCATTCATCCAGCAGGAACTCGAAAAGAATCCCTTATTGTCGGAAGGTCATTCCGATGACGGCCCCATCGCCGAGCCCGACGCTCCGATCCAAGAGGTGCCGACCGACACGGCCGAGGCCCTGGCGGCGGCAGCGCCGGCGCTGGCCGAAGCCGACGACCGCTGGACGCGTGAACACGCCGACCGCGGCGGCGACGCCACGGCCAACAAGATCGGTCAGCGCGAGGGCGCGCCCGACGCGCTCGATTTCGTCGCCGGCCGCCCGCGCTCGCTCGCAGTCTATATTCTCGAACAGATTGACCTGCTGTTCGCCCGCGTCGACGACCGGCGGATCGCCCTGAAGCTCGCCGAAGGCCTCGACGAAGCCGGCTACTGCCGGCTGGACGTCGCAGGCGTCGCCGAGGCCACGGGCGCCAGCACGGAGGCTGTCGAAACGGTGTGGGCGCGCCTGCGCCAGGTCGAACCGGCCGGTCTTTTCGCCCGCACGCTCGCCGAATGCCTCGGCGCCCAGCTCGCCGAACGCAACCGCCTCGATCCGGCGATGAAGGCGCTGCTCGACAATCTCGACCTCGTCGCGGCCGGCGAACTCGGCCAGCTGCGTCGGCGCTGCGGTGTCGACGACGAGGATCTCCGCGACATGCTTGCCGAGCTGCGCACGCTCGATCCGCGCCCCGGCCAGGCCTTCGACTTCGAGCCGATCCAGCCGGTGGCGCCGGATCTTTACCTGACCCCGGCCAAGGATCCCGATACCGGTGAAGACGGCTGGTTCATCGAACTCAACACCGACGCGCTGCCCAAGGTCCTGGTCGATCGCAACTATCACGCGACCCTCATGAAGGGCGCGCGCGCCAAGAACGATCGTGCCTTCGTCGCAGAACGCTTCCAGTCAGCCAACTGGCTGGTGAAGACGCTGGAGCAGCGCGCGACCACGATCCTTAAGGTGGCGCGCGAGATCGTGCGGCAGCAGGACGGCTTCTTCCGCCACGGGGTCAGCGCGCTGAAGCCGCTGGTGCTGCGCGACATCGCCATCGCCACCGAGCTGCATGAAAGCACGGTGAGCCGCGTCACCTCGAACAAGTACATCGCCACGCCGCGCGGCATCTTCGAGCTGAAGTATTTCTTCACCTCGTCCCTGCCGGCGCGCACGCCTGGCGTTGTCGTGTCGTCGGAGTCGGTGCGCTCGCGCATCCGTCTGCTGGTCGGCGGCGAGAGTTCTCACCAGCCCCTGTCAGACGATCGTATCGTCGATCTGCTGAAGGGCGAGGGTGTCGAGATCGCCCGCCGCACCGTCGCCAAGTATCGCGAGGCCATGCGCATTCCGTCGTCGGCCGAGCGCCGACGCCTCGGCCGACTGGGCATGAGCCGCAGTCTTCCGGCCTCCATGCCGAGCGCTGCCGTGGCGTCGCAAGCCCTGACCGGCCCGGCCGACTGAGGCCACGGCGATGGCCCCCGCACGGGGCGGCTTGACCGGCTCGAAGGAGGCGCCTATAGGGGCGCACCCCTCGCCGGGCGAAGATTGTTCTCGCTCGCTAACCCATTGGTGTAATTGTGGAAATCGCTGATTTGCTGACCGGCCCAGAGGCCGTTCTGGCCAGCGTGAAGACGTCCGGCAAGAAGGCCCTGCTGGCCGAGTTGGCCAGCCGCGCCGCCAATGTCTTTGGCCTCGAGGAGCGCCGCCTGTTCGACCGTCTCATCGAGCGCGAAGCGCTGGGTTCGACCGGCATCGGCGGCGGCATCGCCATCCCGCACGGGCGCATGCCCTCGCTCACCACGCCGCGCGGCGTGTTCGCCCGGCTCGCCCATCCCATCGCCTTCGATTCGATCGACGAGCGTCCGGTCGACATCGTTTTTCTGCTGGTGGCGCCCGAGGGTGCCGGTGCGGATCATCTAAAGGCGCTTGCGCGGGTCTCGCGGCTGCTGCGCGACCGCGGCCTCGTCGACAAGCTGCGCGCCACCGAAAGCGCCGAAGCGCTTTACGCCCTGCTCGTCGAATCGGTCCAGGCCCAAAGCGCGGCCTGAACCGCCGCAGTTTTCTCCCGCCTCTAGTGGACCAGCGCCGGCTCGAGATCGTGCTGTCGGATCAACGCTTGCGCTACTTCGATGGAAGGTGCCGCCGCCATCGGCTTGCCGTCGGCCGAGAAGATGCCGATCGCGTGCGCGCCGTCGGGCAGGTTGATCGCCTTGACGTAGGCAACCTGCTCGGCGCCCAGGCTCAGAAAGGCCTCGTCCGCGAGGCGGGTAAAAGTGGTCTGGTTGTTTTCCATGGCTACCTCCTTGGCAGCATCAGCGCGTTTGCGTACGGCGCGCGGTGATATCGACGGCATTGGTGGCTCCGGTGTCTGTCTTGCCGGCGTCGATTCGAATGGTCCGGATGCGGGGCTCGGCGGTGGGGCGGATCAGGTCGATCGACAGCAGGCCATTGTCCAGGCGGGCGCCCGTGACTTCGATGCCGTCAGCGAGCATGAAGGCCCGCTGGAACTGGCGCGCGGCGATGCCGCGATGGAGGTAGATGCGGTCGGCGTCCTCGGACTGCTTGCCGCGCACCGTGAGCTGGCTTTCAACCAGTTCGATCGCGAGGTCGCCGGTCGTGAAGCCGGCCACGGCAAGGACGATCCGCAGTCCATTCTCGCCGATCCGCTCGATATTGTAGGGGGGATAGCCCTCGGCATTCTTGGCCAGCCGGTCGAGCGTGCGCTCAAGCTGGTCGAAGCCCAGCAACAAGGGTGAATTGAACATCGATACGCGACTCATGAAACCCTCCTCCGAGGAGCGAGTGGCCGGGAAGCCAATTAGGCCTTCCCTTGAGGGTAAATCTGGGGAGCCGCCGCCCGGGTTCAAGGGGCGGCTCACGCCCTGCCAGACCCTGCCAGGCCATCGCCATAGGCCTCCGGCTCGGGTAAACTGGGGGAAACCCCCTCCACCGCCCCGCAGCCCATCGCGGGGCCAAAGAACAGAAAAATGACGCTGGTCGCCTCAGAGACCCGACGGCCCGGTGAACCTTTGGTCCCCGGAGCCCGGCCGATCCGTTCGGTGCCCGCCCGCTCCTCCGGCGCGTCGGCCGAAGGCCGTGAATTCGGCCGCTGGTTCCTGGGCTCCGCCCTCTATTCCCTGACACTTGGCTACGGCACGCCGCGCAGCTTCTTTGCCGTGGCGCCCGATTCCTGGCCCGGCGACACCGCGCTCGGCCAGCGCATGCTGGGCGGCGAATTCGCTGCACATGGCACCGCGGGCCCGGTTTCGCCCGAGTCGGAAGATCCGCCCTGGCAGCGGGCAGGCGCTGCGCCCCTCTGGATCGACGCCCTGAACGGCTTCGCCTGGCTGCGCGACCTGCGCGATTGCGGTGATCCGGCCGGTGCCGTGCTTGCCGCCCGCTTGGTCGACGACTGGACCAACCGCGAATGGCGCTGGTCGCCGCGCATCTGGAGGCGCGACGTCCTGGCCGCCCGCATGGTGGCCTGGATCCGGCACTACGACTGGCTGGCCGCCGCCGCCGATCCGGGCTTCGCCGCCCGCTTCGTCTTCTCGCTCGGCCGCCAACGCACCCATCTCAAGCGTGCGCTGCGGACCGGCCTGGTCGGTCATGAGGCGGTCGCTGCGCTCAAGGCGATGATCTTCGCCGACATCGCCTTCCTGCGCGACGGCAAGCGCTTCGAGAAAAGCCTGGATCAGACCCTCGCGCGGCTCGCCAAATTCGTGAAGCGCTATGTCATGCACGACGGCATCGTGGCTGAGCGCGCGCCGCATCTCCAGGTCGCGGTGCTGCGGCACCTGCTCGACGTGCGCGCCGCCCTGGCATCGGCCGAGCGCCGGGCTCCTGCCGAACTCATCGCCGCGATCGACCGCATGGCGCCGATGCTGCGTTTCTTCCGCCATGGCGACGGCGGACTGGCGCTCTTCAACGGCGCCTGGGAAGGCGATCGCACGTTGATCGATCTGATACTTGGGCGGTCGGGCTCGAACGAGGGTGCGCCGATGATGGCGCTGGCGAGCGGCTTCCAGCGTCTGGCCGCCGGGACGTCGCTGGTCATCACCGATGCCGGCAGCCCACCTGGCCGCGGCATGGACGGCATCGCGCACGCCGGCACGCTGTCGTTCGAGATGAGTGCCGCGCACGAGCGGCTGATCGTGAACTGCGGCACCTACCCCGGCGCGTTGCGCGACTGGCGCCACTTCATGCGCTATACGGCGGCGCACAGCACCGCGGTGGTCGACGACACCAACTCGACCGAGATCACCAACCACGGCGCACTGGAATATCGCGCCGGCAATGTGCTGGTCGATCGTGCCGACAACGAGGGCGCGCAGTGGCTCGACATGAGCCACGACGGCTATCGCTCGCTCTACGGCATCATCCATCGCCGCCGCCTGTGGCTGTCGCCCGACGGTGGGGACCTGCGCGGCGAGGACACGTTCGTCGGCCCCGAGGGCCGGCCGGTGACGGTGCCCGACCAGCGCTTCATCGTGCGCTTTCATCTCCATCCGGCGGTGAAGGCAACGCTCGCGCAGAGCGGACAGGCTGTGCTGATGCGGCTGCCGAGCGGCCGCGGCTGGCGGCTGCGCGCTACTGGCGCCGGCATCGGCCTCGCCGAAAGCATCTATCTCGGCGAGGAGGGCCGCGTCCGCCGCACCGAGCAGATCGTCCTGGTCGGCCAGGTTCCCATGGAAGGCTGCACCGTGAAGTGGGCCCTCACCCGGATGGAAGGCTAGACCCCCTCCGGGACCCCGAAAACTAGGGCTTCAGGAAGCCCACGGTCTTGTAGACGTCGGCCAGGATCGGGCCGGCCAGCGCGCGGGCGCGTTCGGCGCCGTTGCGCAACACGCCATCGACGTGGCCCGGGTCCTTCATCAGCCGCTGCATTTCCGCGCCGATCGGCCCCAGCTTGGCGACGGCGAGTTCGGTCAGCGCCGACTTAAATTCGGAGAACTGCTTGCCCGCAAACTGGGCAACGACCGCGTCCTTTTCCTGGTCGGCGAGGGCGGCGTAGATGCCAAGCAGATTATCGGCATCGGGCCGCTTCTCCGCGTCTTCCAATGTATCCGGCATCGGCAGTGGATCGGTCTTGGCGCGGCGGATCTTCTGGGCGATGGCATCAGCGTCGTCGGTGAGGTTGATGCGCGAGTAGTCCGACGGATCGGACTTGCTCATCTTCTTGGTGCCGTCGCGCAGACTCATGACGCGGGTTGCGGCGCCGAAGATCAGCGGCTCGGTGATCGGGAAGAAGTCGGGCTGCGCGAAGTCGTTGTTGAACTTGATGGCGATGTCGCGCGTCAACTCGAGATGCTGCTTCTGGTCCTCGCCGACCGGCACGTGGGTGGCCTTGTAGATCAGGATATCGGCCGCCATCAGCGCTGGATAGGCGAACAGGCCGAGCGACACGTTCTCGCGGTCTTTGCCGGCCTTCTCCTTGAACTGAGTCATGCGGCTCATCCAGCCCATGCGGGCCACGCAGTTGAAGATCCAGGCGAGCTGCGCATGCTCGGGCACCATCGACTGGTTGAAGATGATCTGCTTATGGCCGTCGACGCCGGCCGCCAGGAAGGCCGAGGCGATCTCGCGCGTCTGGGCCGCGAGCATCCTGGGGTCCTGCGGCACGGTGATCGCGTGCTGGTCGACCACGCAATAGAGGCACTCGTAGTCGTTCTGGAGTCGCGCGAAATTGCGGATCGCGCCGAGATAGTTGCCGAGGTGGAGATTGCCGGTCGGCTGCACCCCGGAAAGGATCCGGCCCTTGAGGCCGCGTGCGGCGTAGGGCAGCAGGTGCGGATTGGGGGCGCCGGGAGCGCCGATGATCGTGTCAGTCATGGATGTGGACTCCGGTTCAGGTCGATGGCGCGGGGTTTGGACCTCCGCGCACCCCGCCGGTGGAAGGCCAAGGGTGGGCGGGTATCGCGCAGACCGCCGGGTTAATCAAGACGACGTTGACGGCAGCGGTCGCGGCTGTTCCCATCGGCTTGCACGCATCTTGCAGGATAGCAGGAGCGTCAGGGGAACGGCTTTGACACCCGGATGGAGGCATCCAATGGACGAACGTGGCTTGCGTGGTCTGATCGACCAGGTGAAGGCGGGCGGCATGTCCCGTCGCGCCTTCGTGCGACGGATGGCGGCAGTGGGGCTCACGGCGCCGATGGCGACCCAGCTCCTGGCATTTTCGGGCGTCGCCATGGCGCAAACCCGGTCGGTTTACAAGCCAACCAAACGAGGCGGCGGCGGCCTGCTGAAGGTCATGTGGTGGCAAGGCCCGACCTTGCTCAACCCGCACTTCGCCGTCGGCACCAAGGACCAGGATGCCTGCCGCCTGTTCTACGAACCGCTGGCCGCATGGGACCGCGACGGCAACCTGCGCCCGAAGCTCGCCGCCTCGATCCCCAACCGCGAGGACGGCACGCTCGCCGCCGACGGAAAGTCGGTCATCTGGAAAGTGAAGCAGGGTGTGACCTGGCACGACGGCAAGCCCTTCTCTGCCGACGACGTCCTCTTCACCTGGGAATATTCCAGCAATCCCGCGACGGCGACCGTCAGCAGCGGTTCCTACAAGGATGTTATTGTCGAGAAGATCGACCAGTATACCGTGGTCGTGAAGTTCAAGCAGCCTACGCCGTTCTGGGCCGACACTTTCGTCGGCTGGGCCGGCGGCATCATCCCCCGCCATCTGTTCGGCGACTATGTCGGTGCCAAGTCGCGCGACGCGCCGACCAACCTCAAGCCGGTCGGCACCGGCCCCTACAAGTTCAAGGACTTCAAGCCAGGCGATCTCGTCACGGGCGAGATCAACATGGACTATCACGAACCCAACCGGCCGCACTTCGACGCCATCGAGATGAAAGGCGGCGGCGATGCTGTCTCGGCGGCCCGCGCGGTGCTGCAGACCGGCGAATATCACTTCGCCTGGAACCTGCAGGTCGAAGACGAGATTCTTCTGCGGATGGAAAAGGGCGGCAAGGGAAAGGTCGCCATCACCCCCAGCGGCGGCATCGAGCACATGCAGCTCAACAACACCGATCCATGGACCGAAGTCGACGGCGAGCGCTCCAGCCTGAAGACCAAGCATCCGACCCTGTCGGATCCCGCGGTGCGCCAGGCGCTGTCGCTGCTGATCGACAAGAACTCGATCCAGGATCACATCTATGGCCGCACCGGGATCGCGACCGCGAATTACATCAACAATCCCGAGCGCTTCCGCTCGAAGACGACCAAATTCGAGTTCAACATCGACAAGGCCAACGCCCTCCTCGACAAGGCGGGTTGGGTGCGCGGCGCCGACGGTATCCGTGCCAAGGACGGCAAGAAGCTGAAGTTCGTCTTCCAGACCTCGATCAACCAGCCGCGCCAGAAGACCCAGGCGATCATCAAGCAGGCCGCCCAGAAGGCCGGCATCGACATGGAGCTGAAGTCGGTGACGGCTGCGGTGTTCTTCTCGTCCGACGTCGCCAATCCCGACACCTACACCAAGTTTTATGCCGACCTGCAGGAATACAGCAACGGCATGAACGCGCCCGACCCCGAGGTCTTCCTGCGCCAGTTCTGTTCGTGGGAAGTCGCTACCAAGGAGAACAAGTGGCAGGGCCGAAACATCACGCGCTGGCAGAACCAGGAGTACGACGACATCCACAAGGCCGCCCAGGTCGAGCTCGATCCTATCAAGCGTGCCGCGATGCTGATCAAGCTGAACGAGCTTGTGATCAACAACGTCGTCGTCATCCCCCTGGTGATGCGCCCGGGCACCGCGGGCGTAGGAAACGGGCTGATGCTGGAGCTCACAGGCTGGGACAACAACACCTGGGATCTGGCGAACTGGTACCGCGATAGCTGAGGCGTCAGGTGCTCTCGCGGTCCCGGTCGGGATGGTGGAACAGCAGCACGACCAGAACCGAGGAGAGCGCGAGCGCCGTCATCAGCAGGAAGCCGTCAGCGAACGACCCGCGCAGGTTCAGCACCCAGCCGGTGACGGCGGGCGCCAAGAAACCCGCGATGGCGAAGGCGAAGTCCATGATGCCGAGGGCTGTCGCCGCCCGGTGCGGGACGATGTCGACATTCACCGCATAGTAGGCCGCGTTGGCGCCCATCGAGGCCGCGACCGCCAGCGTGATGCCGGCAATGGCCACCGTGAGGTCGTCGGTGAGCGCCACCGGGATGACCGCGACCGCGGCGACAAGCTGGCTGCCGGCGATCAGGTACGAGCGGGCGACGCGCAGGCGGCCGGTTGCCTTCAGCAGATAGTCCGACCAGCGCCCGAACAGCCACAGCAGGATTGCGGCGGACAGCCAGGGCAGCACCGTGAACAGGCCCACGGTCTGCAGATTGAGCCCATACTTGCGCTCGAGATAGCTCGGCAGCCAGGTCATGAAGAAAAACAGGAAGTAGCCAAAGACGAAGAAGGCCCAATAGTTGGCGAGCAGCGTCTTGTTGGTGAGAAGCTTCCGGAGAACGCCGGGTTCGGGCCAGGACTTCAGCGCGGCATGCGGCGCGGCCGTGACCGACGGGTCTTTCTTGTGGATGTGCGCGAGCTCGGCCGCGTTCACGAAGCGCGACTCCGCCGGTTCGTCGCGGAACAGGAAATACCACAGCGGCACCCAGGCGGCGGACAGCACGAACAGGGCCGCGAAGGTGAGGCGCCAGTCGAGCCAGCCCAGGAGCTGCGTGACGATAGGTCCGCCGACCGCGAGCGCCAGCGGCACGGCGAACAGCGCGTTGCCGAGCGCGGTCGCCCGCTCGTGCGGCGAGAGCCAGTGGCTGACGGCGCCGGTCAGGGCGGGAAAGTTGGGACCCTCCGAGACACCCAGCAGCATGCGCGCGGCGTAGAGCATGACGAAACCGCTGGCCAGCGCCGTCGTGCCGATCGACAGGCTCCACAGGATGGCCGCGACCGTGAGCACGATGCGCGCGCCGTAGCGGTCGACGGCGAAGCCCCCAAAAAGTGTGGTGAGTGCATAGCCCAGGCCGAACGCCCCCAGGATAGTGCCGGTGTCGCCGGGCGAAAGGCCGAGATCACGCTGGATCGCGGGGATGGCATAGGAAATGGCGGCGCGGTCGATGTAGTTGACGCCGGTGATCGCAAACAAGAGAAAGACGATGAACCACCGATACCGCGTGCGCGTCATGTGCCGCTCCTTGTCCTCCGCAGGGTAGCATGCGAAGGATCGATCCGATCCCTGTGACGGTTTGAAAACGATGTCCGATAATCCGCCGATCGAATTCGCCTTTCCCGACCTCGGGCGCTGGGAGAAGGGCGATGCGCCTTACATCCACGTGCGTGACAGCGGCAAGCCGGGGCCGACGGTGATGGTGGCGGCCCTTACGCATGGCAACGAGGTGTCGGGCGCCATCGTGGTCGACGACCTGCTCGCATCGGGACTGAAGCCGCGCCAGGGCACGCTCATCTTCTCGTTCAACAACATCGAGGCCTATCAGCGCTTCGATGCCAGGAATCCCTTCAAGTCGCGCATGGTCGACGAGGACTTCAACCGTACCTGGGGCCGGCTCGACCGGCCCGCGACCACGCTCGAGACACGGCGGGCGCAGGTGGTGAAGCCCTACGTCGAACGCGCCGACTTACTGCTCGACCTTCATTCCATGCACGACGATTGCGTGCCGCTGATGCTGTGCGGGCCGCTCGATCGCGGCGTGGCGCTGGCCAGGAAGCTCGGCGCGCCCGCCGACATCGTTCGCGACCGCGGCCATGCCGCCGGCATGCGCATGCGCGACTACGGCGCCTTCGGGGATCCCAAGAGTGACAGGACAGCGCTGCTGATCGAGACCGGCCAGCATTGGCGTGCCTCGTCCGTGGTGGTGGCCAAGGACGTGACGGCACGCTTCCTGGCCGAAACAGGAATCGTCGAGCCATCCGACCTGCCGGCTGATTGGAAGCAGCCGGCGCCGGCGCAGCAGCGCGTGGTCCAGGTCACACATGCCGTCGCGACCAAGCATGGCAACTTCAATCCGGCGCGCGCTTTCGAGGGGCAGGAAGTGATCGCCAAGGCGGGCACCCTGCTCGGCCACGACGATGGCGAGCCGGTGACGACGCCCTACGACGATTGTGTGCTGATCATGCCTGCCGTGAACCGCCCGCTCAGGGCCGGCGTCACGGTTGTTCGCCTGGGTCGCTTGATTTGAGTCCAGGCTGGCGGCGCAGCACGTAGCGCAGTTCCGACGGCCTGACGATGCCGAGCAGCGCCCCCAGCGCGCCATAGACGACGCCACCCAGCGCACAAACGCCGAGCAGGGCCGCGATGCCCAAAAGATTGCCGCTTGCCAGCGACGGTCCCAGAACGGCCAGCGCGCCCCACAGCGCGACGCCCATTCCCGACGTCGCCAGTGCCACGCGCAGCGCCCGCGAGCCGAGGCGCGCATCGGGGGCCCATTGCCCGCGCCGCAACAGGACAGCGGCCAGAAGGGTGGCGTTCAGCCAGCCCGAGAGCGACGAGGCGAGCGCGATGCCGACCTGGGCGAGGTTCGTGCCGTAGAGGAAGACAATGTTCAGCGCGATGTTGGCCGTGATCGCGCCGATGGCGATATAGAGCGGTGTCCTGGTGTCCTCGCGGGCAAAGAAGCCCGGCGTCAGCGCCTTCACCACCACGAAGGCCGGCAGTCCGACGGCGAAGGCCGCAAGTGCGCTGGAAGTCCGCAACGTGTCGTCGGCGGTAAAGCGACCATGCTCGAACAGGATGCGGATGATGGGTTCGGCCAGCTGCCACAGCGCAAGTGTTGCCGGCAGGCTGAACAGCAGGCCGTATTCGATGGCGCGATTCTGGTTGGCCATCGCCGACGCGGTCTGGCCGGCGCGCAGCTCGCGGGCGAGCAGCGGCAGCAGCGCGGTGCCGATGGCGATGCCGACCACGCCGAGGGGTAGCTGCGCGATGCGATCGGCATAATAGAGTGCCGAGATCGTGCCGACCGGCAGTAGCGAGGCCCAGACCACGTCGAGCATGACGCTGATCTGTTGCACGCCGCCGCCGATGGCGACCGGCGTCGCGAGCTTGACCAGCCGGGCAACTCTGGCCGTCCAGCGCGGCCGCACCAGCTTCATGCCGACGCCGTCGCGGGCGCAGGCGACCAGCAGCCACAGCCATTGCAGGATTCCGGCGATCGCCACGCCGATCGAGGCGGCATAGCCGCTGTTGGGCAGCAGCGGGGTGAGGCCGAGCACGGCGCCGATCAGGGCGAGATTGAGGAGGACAGGCGTTGCCGCGACATGGGCGAAACGGTCGATGCTGTTCAATACGCCGCCATAGAGCGAAGCGAGTGAGATGAACAGGAGATAGGGGAAGGCGATGCGGCCGAACTCCACGGCCATGGCGAAAGTCGGCGCATCGTCGCGCATGCCGGGCGCCAGCACGGCCATCACGCCGGGCATGGCCAGGATCAGCAGCACCGTGAACGGCACCAGCACCAGCAGGAGTGCTGCCTGCGCCTGGCGCGCGAAGGCCAGCGCCTCGGCGCGACCGCCGTCGTGAAGCTCGCGGGCGAACAGGGGCACGAAGGCTGCCGAAAAGGCGCCCTCGGCGAATAGCCGGCGGAAGAAGTTCGGCAGCTTGAAGGCCACGAAGAACGCATCGGCCACCGCGCCGGAGCCGAGGAAGGCGGAGAATACGATGTCGCGCACGAAGCCCACTATCCGGCTCAGCAGGGTGAACCCGCCGACGGTGGCGATGGCGCGACCGAAACTCATCGCCTTAATTCTGTCATCGCCGGCTGCCATAGTCATTCCCGGTGGTGGCCGGCGATGTGATGGCCGGTTTAAACCGCCACCACGGCCGGTCCCCCAAAGGGGCCGGTTTTTTATTGGGCATTCGCCAATTTCAGAAGCGTCTCGCGATCCTGGGCGACCAGTCTCTTGTAGTCGCCGACGATCTGCTCGAGCTCCTGGGCCGGCAGCACGCTTTCGAGGTCGGTGAAGCCCTGGGGCGCCCGCTGCTCGACGATGTCGAGCATGATGTCGATGCCCTTGCGCCGGTTGCTGTCGACGATGCGTGCCATCGGCGGCAGTCGGCGCTCCTCGTAACGCTTCAGCGCGATCTCCGGATCGGCGGTGGCCAACAGCTCCTGCGTGATCGCCTCGCCGTCGATGATCGCCTGCGAGGCGCCGTTGGAGCCGATCGGGTACATCGGATGCGCGGCATCGCCCAGCAGCGTGATGCGGCCGTGGCTCCAGCGCGGCAGCGGATCGCGATCGATCATGGGAAATTCAAGGATCGTGTGCGCGGTGCGGATGACTTCCGGCACGTCGAGCCAGTCGAACTTCCAGTCCGCGAAGCGCGGCAGGAAGTCGGCGAGCCTGCCTGGCTTGTTCCAGTCCTCGCGCGAGGGGAGCGCACCGTCGCCCATATGGAGGTCGCAGATCCAGTTGATCAGCGCCTCGCCGCGGTCGGCATGGACGCGGCTGATCGGGTAGCAGACGAACTTCTGGGTGTGATGGCCCGCCTGCACCATGGTGGCGCCGCCGAGGTAGGGCTTGCCCACCGTGACGCCGCGCCACATCAGGATGCCCTGCCACTTGGGCGGACCTTCGTCGGGATAGAACTGCCCGCGCACGGCGGAGTGGATGCCGTCGGCACCGATCAGGATGTCGGCCTCGGCGTTCTCGACAGGCATGCCGTCGCGATCGACGAATTGCGCGGAGACCTTGCCGTGATGCTGCGCGAAGCGCGTGATGCGCCGGCCGAAGCGGAGACGGTCCGCGCCCAGCATCTCCCGCGCGGCATTGAACAGGATCATCTGCAGCTCGCCGCGATGGATCGAGAACTGCGGCCAGGGCAGGCCGGCATGGCGGCCACGCGGATCGGCCCAGATGGTCTGGCCATGGCGGTTGGCGTAGCGCAACTCGCGCGTCTCGATGGCGGTGGCGGCGAGCGCCGGTTCCAGGCCGAGCCCGCACAGGATGCGGACGGCACCGGCCTGGATGTTGATGCCGACGCCCAGCGGCTTCAGTTCGCCGACCGCCTCGTACACTTTAACATCGAAGCCGGCGCGATGGAGGCACATCGCGGCCACGAGTCCGCCGATGCCGGCGCCTGCAATGACGATCTTCATCTCAAACCTATGCGTCTCGGCTCAATCCGCGATACAGCAGCGCGGCCTGATAGGCGGCCCAGCGTTCGGCGTGAGTGTCGCCGAGTTCGCGCAGGTAGGCCCAACTGTAAATCCCGGAATCGTGGCGGTCGTCGAACACGATGCGGATCGCGTAGTGGCCGACCGGTTCGACCGCCTCGATCTTCACGTGGCGGCGGCCCGAGACGATCTTCTTCTGGCTGGGGCCATGGCCCTGCACTTCGGCCGACGGGCTCTCGACGCGCAGATACTCGGCCGGCAGCGAGCATTTGCGCCCGTCGGAGAAATCGATCTCGATCCGGCCCTCTTCCTTGAAGACCCTGAGTTCCTCCGGCCACGGCGCCGACGTCGCTTCGTAGCTGCCCTCGTCGGGCACCGACTTGGTGAAGCCGTCGTTCACGGCACATCCCGCAACTGGCGCGCTTCGCTCACCAGCATGATCGGAATGCCGTCGCGGATCGGATAGGCCAGACCGGCCTTGCGGCTGATCAGCTCCCCGGCGGCCGCATCGTATTCCAGCGGTCCGTGCGTGGCCGGACAGACTAGGATCTCCAGCAGCTTCGGGTCGATGCCGGCGCGGCGCGGCGGTGCGGGTTGGTCGGTCATGCGCGGATCATACCACTCAATTGGCCTTGCCGGGCGTCTCGTCGGACGGCGGGGCGAAGGCGTTCATTTCGAGAAAGGCCACCAGCAGCTTGGCGCGCGCCGTGCTGTCGGCAGCTTCCAATAGCGCCTGCTTCTCGGCCGGACCGAAGGGCAGGACCATGGAGAGGGATGCCACCAGGTTGGCGTCGGCGGCCTGCTTCACCGCATCCCAGTCGGTCGACAGGTTGCGGCTTCGGAAGAAGGCGGCAAGGCCCGCCATCAGGCGCTCGCGGTCGAGTTCGACGTCGTCGTCGGCGTGATCGAGGTCGGCCCGGAAGGGCGAGAACACCGACGACACGCGGCGATAGCCGCCCTGGGCGAGGTCGAGCTCGCGCACGATCTCGAAGCGGCTGACTCCGCTCAGCGCCAGCAGCAGGCGGCCGTCCTCGGTCTCGTTGAAGCTCACGATGCGGCCGGCGCAGCCGATGCGGTGCACCGGCGGGCGGCCGTCGTCGGTCGGCATGCCGTCGCCCGCATAGCCGCCGGGCTGCAGCGGTTGCACCATGCCGATCATGCGGTGGCCGGCCAGCGCCTCGAACACCATGGCGAGATAACGCGGCTCGAAGACGTTGAGCGGCAGCTTGCCGCCGGGCAACAGCAGCACGCCCGACAGCGGGAAGATCGGCAGCGTATCGGGCAGCTGCTCGAAGCTGGGCTCGAACGGATTGCGGGCGGGGCTCTGGTCGCTCATGTCCCTCAGGAAAACAGGCCTCAGGAAAACAGGATCGTCGACAGGCGCTTGCGGCCGTCCACCGACAGCGGATCGCCGAAGCCCAGCGCCTCGAAGAACTTCAGGAGCTGCGTGCGTGCCGCCGCCTCGTTCCAGGCGCGGTCGGCCTTGATCATGGCGAGCAGTTCGTCGATTGCCTCCTGCTTCTGGTCGGCAGCCCAATAGGCCAGCGCCAGGTCGAGCCGGGTCTGGAAATCCTTGGGATCGGCGGCGGCCTTGGCCTTGAGGGCATCGACCGGGCCCGCTTCCTTGGCCTTGGCGGCAAGATCGATCGTGGCCTTCACGGCCACGATGTCGGCGTGGCCCTTCTCCTTGGCCGGGACCTGGTCGAGCAGGGCCGTCGCCTGCTCGAAGTCGCCAGCCATCGTGTGGTAGCGCGCGAGGCCGGCCAGCGCCGGCACGGTCTCGGGATCGACGCCCAGGATCTCGCTGTAGATCTGCGCCGCGGTGTCCATGTCGTTCTGCGCCACCGCCGCCTTGGCGTGCTCGAGCAGCTCGGCGATCTCGGCACCGGCGCCGCCCGCGGCCCCGCCGGCCGCCTGGATGAGCTTGTCGACGAAGGCCTTCACCTGGCTCTCGGGGACTGCCCCCATGAAGCCGTCCACGGGGCGACCGCCGAAGAAGGCGTAGACCGCCGGGATCGACTGGATGCGCAGCTGCTGGGCCAGCATCTGGTTCTTGTCGATGTCGATCTTGACCAGCTTGACCGCGCCCTTGGCCTCCTTGACGACCTTCTCGATCATTGGCTGCAGCGTCTTGCACGGCCCGCACCACGGCGCCCAGAAATCGACGATGACCGGGACGGTGCGCGACGCCTCGATCACGTCCTTGGCGAACTTGGTCTGGTCGCTGTCCTTGATGAGATCGGCGGGGGCAGCCTGCGGCGCGGCGCCCGTCAGCATCGTTTCCATGTGTCCTCGGATGGGGAAATTTCGGTTCGGTCGCAATGTGGCCCCCGCCCCCCGGTGACGCCAGGGGAGGAGACGGGCCGGCCCAATGTCACACCCGAAGGTGTCACACCAAGTTGAGACAAATGTTGTGACACAGGCCAATCGCCCACCCGTGCCCTCGCGGGACTCTGACCCTGCGGCCCTAGCTCGAGCGACCGCAAACGACCGTCAAAACTCAGTCCTCGGACGCGTTTTTCGCGCCTCGGTCCACCCCACTGCCGGACGGATCGTCGGCGGGAGCGTCCTTGTGCTTGCTACGCACGGCTCAGTACCCGGTCAGGGCAAGGCCGCGGGACGGCCCCTCATCCTCCAGGGATTGTACCCGGCGGGCGTGCCGGGCGGGGCATGGTCAAAGGTTCGGGTCGCCGATCCTGGGATCTGCGACTTCATGGATATCGGGACAGAAGCGACCGGGCGATCCCGGGCGCTTCTTCCCCTCTCCCGTCTTGGGGAAAGGGCAGGGAGGGGGGCAACAGTCTCGATGTTGCCCAAGCGAGCCGCCGCCTCCCCTGCTGCGCCAATGAGGGCGCTGAGACGAAAGACGGAGTTCGTGTGACGATATAGGAAATATAGGATAATTCTGGTTAAACTTGCAAATATCCTATTTCAATCCGGCCATGCGTTTTCACGCAGTCACGCGCCGTCGCGGCCGCCCGGGCGTTTGGGGGCAAGGAAGGATCGCCGGAACAGGCCAGGCACCGCCCCGCGCATCTTCTCGAAGGCGACGTAGAGGCCGGGGATGACGAAGATGCCGAGACACGCAGCCGCCAGCATACCGCCGAACACGGCGGTGCCGACGGCGCGCTGGGTGGCGGCACCGGCCCCCGACGCGATCACCAACGGCACGAGGCCCAGGATGAAGGCGAAGGAGGTCATCATCACGGCACGGAAGCGCTGCCCCGCGGCGGTCGTCGCTGCCGTCTCCGGGTCGACGCCGCCGGCGCGTTCCTGCATGGCGACCTCGATCACCAGGATGGCGTTCTTGGCCGCAAGCGCGATCAGCACGACGATGCCGATCTGGGCATAGACGTTATTGGCGAGTCCGGTGAGCCAGAGCGCTGCCAGCGCGCCGAACAGCCCGACGATTACCGACAGCAGGGCGGCGACCGGAAGCGCCAGGCTCTCGTAGAGCCCGACCAGAAACAGGTAGGCGAACAGCACCGCGAGGGCGAGGACAAAGCCGGTCTGGCTGCCGGCTTCCTTCTCCTGCTGCGCCGTGCCCGACCATTGGAAGGCATAGCCCGGCGGCAGGCTGGCGCGCGCCACGCGCTCCATTGCCGTGATCGCCTCGCCTGACGAATAACCCGGCGCCGGCGCGCCGTTCAGCGTCACCGAGCGAAGGTTGTTGTAGCGGACGATGGTGGCCGGCGCCGTGGTGAGCTCGAGGGTCGCCACCGCCTGCAGCGGCACGAGCTTGCCGCTGGCCGAGCGCACGCGCACGCGGTTGATGTCCTCGATGGTGCGGCGGTCGGCGGCGTCGGCCTGCACGCGGACGGTCCAGGTGCGGCCGAACATGTTGAAGTTGTTGACGTTGCGGCTGCCCATCGCGGTCTGCAGGGCCGAGAAGATGTCGGGGATGTCCACGCCCAGCGTCTCGGCGCGGTCGCGATCGAGCTCAAGCCGGATCTGCGGCGTCGAGGCGCTGTAGGTGGTGAACACCCCGGCCAGCTCCGGCGCGCCCTGCGCCGCGTTCAGCACGCCACGCGCCACCGCGACGATCTCCTCGGGCGGGGCGCCGGTGAGACTCTGGATCTCGAACTCGAAGCCCGACGAATTGCCGAGGCCGGCGATCGGCGGTGGGTTAAAGGCATAGACGTTGGCGACCGCGACGCGCTGGAACGCCTTGTTGAGTCGCTCCAGTACGGCGAAGGCCGACAGATCGTGCCCGGGGCGGTCGGCATAAGGCTTCAGCGAGACGATCATCATCGCCCGATTCGGCAGGTTGAGCCCGTCGAGCAGGCTGTTGCCACTCACGGTGAAGAAATTCTGCAGCCACGGCTGGCCGGCCAGCATGCCCTCGACCTGCATCACCGCCTCCAGCGTGCGGCTGGTCGAGGCGGCGTCGGGCAGTTGGATCTCCGCCATGAAGGACGACTGATCTTCCTCGGGCAGGAAGCCCGTGGGCACCATGCGCAGCAGCCCGCCGGTAGCCAATGCGAACAGCGCGACCAGACCGACCGCAAGCACGCCGCGCCGGATCAGCGGCCGCGCGAGCCGCAGGTAGCCGCTGCGCGTGGCATCGATGCCGCGCTGGACGCGGGCCATGAGGCCGCGCGGCGCGCCGCGGCGGGTGAGCAGCAGCGCGCACAACGCCGGTGAGAGGGACAGCGCATTGATCGCCGAGATCACCATGGCGACCGAGATCGTGACCGCGAACTGCTGGTAGAGCTTGCCGGCGATGCCGGGCATGAAGGCCGTCGGCACGAACACCGACAGCAGCACCAGGGTGATGGCGATGATCGGGCCGGTGACCTCGGCCATGGCCTTCTCAGTGGCCTGGGCCGGGGTGAGGCCGGGCTCCTTCTCCAGGATGTGCTCGACCGCCTCGACCACGACGATGGCGTCGTCGACGACGATGCCGATGGCCAGAACCAGGGCCAGCAGCGAGACGGTGTTGAGCGAGAAGCCCAGCACCTGCATCACGGCGAAGGTGCCGATCAGCGCCACCGGCACGGCAACGATGGGGATCAGCGTCGCCCGCAGGCTGCCCAGGAAAAGGAAGACCACGATGGCCACCAGCACGAAGGCCTCGATCAGCGTCTTCACAACGCTATGGATCGTCGCCTCGACGAACACCGTGGTGTCGTACATCACGTCGAAGGCCACGTCGTCCGGCAGCCGGTCCTCGAGATCCTTCAACACCTTGCGCACGCCCTCGGCGGTGGCGAGCGCGTTGGCGCCGGCCAGCTGGTAGATGTTGATGCCGGCCGCCGGCTTGCCGTTGTAGCGCGTGGTGACGTCGGCGTTGTTCGAGCCCAGCTCGACGCGGCCGATGTCGCGGATGCGCAGCAGCGCGCCGTCGGGCGTCGCGCGCACGCTGATGTTGCCGAACTCCTCGGCCGAGGTGAGCCGGCCCTTGGCCGTGATGTTGAGCTGGAAGTCGACGCCGTCGAGCAGCGGTGCGGCGCCCACACGGCCGACAGCGGCCTGCATGTTCTTGGCCTCGATCGCCTTGACCACGTCCTGCGCCGTGATGCCGAGGCTCGACATGCGGTCGAGGTCGAGCCACACGCGCATGGAGTAGTCGAGCCCGCCGAACAGGCCGGCGGAGCCCACGCCCGGCACGCGCTGCATGGCGTCGAGCACGTTGATGGTGGCGAAGTTCGATAGGAACAGCGCGTCGCGGCTGCCCTTGGGCGAATAGACGGCGACCACCTGCAAGAGCGCCGAGGACTGCTTCTTCACCAGCACGCCGTTGCGCTGCACCTCGTCGGGCAGCTGCGGCATTGCCCGGTTGATGCGGTTGTTGACGTTGACCGTGTGGTCCTGCGGGTTCGAGCCGACCTTGAAATAGACGCTGAGGCTGTAGCTGCCGTCGCTGCCCGAGGTCGACTTCATCGAGATCATGTTCTCGACGCCGTTGACATTGCGCTCGATGATCTGGGCCACGCTCTCCTCGACCACCTGGGCCGAGGCGCCGGAAAAGCTTGTCGTGACGGTGACTTCCGGCGGCACGATGTTGGGGAACTGGGCGACCGGCAGACTGCCCAGCGCCAGCACGCCCGCAATCACCATGACCGCGGAGACGACGAAGGCGAGCCGCGGGCGGCGGATGAAAACGGAGGTGATGCCCACGGGGTCAGCGCTTCGGCTGGCCGGCGGCGGGCGGCGCCGCCTGGGCCTCGACCATCATGCCGGCGCGCACCCGCTGCTGGCCCTGGACGATCACCCGGTCGCCCTCCTTGAGGCCGCTCGCCACGGCGATCATGCCGTCGCGCACGAAGTCGATGGTGATGCGGCGCAGCTCGACGACGCCCCTGCTGTCGACGACGTAGACATAGGGGCCGGTCTGGTCGATGGCGAGGGCGGGCTGGGGCACCACCAGCGCCTTGGCGGGCGCATTGCCCTCGACGATCACCCGCACCGTCTGGCCGTCGGTCAGCAGTTCGTCGGCATTGTCGAACACCGCGCGCGCCATCTGGCCGTCGGTACTGGGGTCGACGGCGACGTCGATAAAGTCGACCTTGCCCTTCTCGGGATAGAGCTTGCCATCGGCCAGGCGCAGCCGCACGGGCAGCTGCTCGCCGGCGCGCAGGTCGCGGCGCACGTTCAGCAGCTCCGCCTGCGACACCGAAAACAGCACACGGATCTGCCGTTCGTTCACGATCGTGGCCAGCGTGCCCGACTCCGGTCCGACGATGTTGCCGGGCGAGACGGTGGCGCGGCCGATGAGGCCCGCGATCGGGGCCGCGATCTTCGTGTAGGAGAGCTGCAGCTCGGCATCCTCGAGCTGGGCCTCGGCGTCGTCGAGCGTCGCCTTGGCCTGCAGCTGCTCGGCCAGCCGCTGGTCGTAGACCCCCTGCGAGGCGGTGTTCGAGCGCAGTAGCTCGGCCGTCCGCTTGAGTTGCGCCTCGGCGTTGATCAGGGCGGCGCGTGCGCCGTCGCGCAGCGCCCGTTTCTGGTCGACGGCGATCCGGTAGGGCGCGGGCTCGATGGTGAACAGGAGCTGGCCTTCCGTCACTTTGCTGCCGTCGGTGAATTCGCGCTTGCCCAGCGTCCCCTTCACGCGTGCGCGCAGCTCGACTTTGTCGAACACTGCCACCCGGCCGACATACTCCGACTGCGGCGCCAGCGGCCGCAGCTCGGCCGGCTGCACCAGCACGACCGGCGGCGCGTTCTCCGCGGGCTTCGTCTGGGCGAGGGCAGTCTGGGCGGATACGAGCATCAGGATCAGGGCCGGCGCCAGTCGGCGCAGGCCGCACCTGGCGGCGGCGCGAATCTCGTGTCGGATCGGGCGCTCCAAGAGCATCGGTTCATCGCTTTCAGACAAGAGGGCAGAGGCCGGGCGCCAGCTATTCCAAATTACCTACATTCACCTTGGTCGGTCGAGGGCCGACTGTTGCGAACCGAAACAGTCTCGCGGTGGAAATCCGCGGGAGTCTATCGGCGGCGCGCGACGGCTGGGCCGCTTTCGTACCAGCCCTTGCTCGCGTTCACGATCTTCACGACCGAGAGCATGACCGGCACCTCGATCAGCACGCCGACGACGGTGGCGAGCGCGGCGCCCGACGAAAATCCGAAGAGGCTGATGGCCGCCGCCACCGCCAGTTCGAAGAAGTTGCTGGCGCCGATCAGCGCCGAGGGGGCCGCCACGCAATGTTGCTCGCCCGTCGCGCGGTTCAGCAGATAGGCGAGGCCGGAGTTGAAATAGACCTGGATCAGGATCGGCACGGCCAGCAATGCGATGATCAGCGGCTGCGCGATGATCTGTTCGCCCTGGAAGCCGAACAGCAGGACCAGCGTTGCCAGCAGTGCCAGGAGCGACGCCGGCTGCAGGCGCGCCAGCAAGCGGTCGAGGCCGGCTTTGCCTCCGGTCGCCACGGCCCTGTGCCGAATGAGCTGCGCCAGCACCACGGGCACGACGATATAGAGGCCGACGGACAGCAGCAGCGTCTGCCATGGCACGGTGATGGCGGAGAGGCCGAGCAGGAGCCCCACGATGGGTGCAAAGGCAAACACCATGATCGTGTCGTTGAGCGCGACCTGCGTCAGCGTGAAGTCGGGCTCGCCATCCGACAGGTTGCTCCACACGAACACCATCGCGGTGCAGGGCGCGGCGGCGAGCAGGATGAGACCCGCGATATAGCTGTCGATCTGGTCGGCCGGCAGCCAGGGCCTGAACAGGTAGCCCACGAACAGCCAACCGAGTGCCGCCATCGAGAAGGGTTTTACCGCCCAGTTGATGAACAGCGTCACGCCGATGCCACGCCAATGCTCGCGCACCTCGGCGATGGCTGCGAAGTCGACCTTGATCAGCATCGGGATGATCATCAGCCAGATCAGCGCCGCGACGGGCAGGTTCACATGCGCCACTTCGGCCGTGCCGACGGCATGGAAGACGGCCGGGAAGAAATGCCCCAACGCGATGCCGACGACGATGCAGAGCGCGACCCAGAGGGTCAGGTAGCGTTCGAAAAGGGACATTCCTGCCGTCTCCCGCGTGGGTCCTGCTGGTCCTTGCCTGTCGACATCTAACAGCCGACTGCGTAATACGTATGTCACACAATTGGACTATTCGAGAAGTATGGAATCATCGGACGCTGCCGCCGGATTCAGTGCCCTTTCGCAGGAAACCCGCCTCAACCTGATGCGGCTTCTGGCGACCCGGGGTGCCTCCGGCATGGCGGCCGGCGAACTCGCCAGCCGGTTGGGGCAACAGCCCTCGACGCTGTCGTTCCATCTGGCCGCCCTCGAACAGTCCGGCCTCGTCCAGTCCACCCGGCAAGGCCGTCACATCATCTATGCGGTTCGCTTCGCCGGCTTGCGCGCTCTCTTCAGCTTCCTGACCGAGACGTGTTGTGGCGGACGAGCCGACCTCTGCGGCGACCTGGCGCGACTCCTCCCCGAGGATCAACCCGAGGTTCACATGACCCCCGCCTTCAATGTCCTGTTTCTGTGCACGCACAATTCCGCCCGCTCGATCATGGCCGAGGCCATCCTCGGCCAGGTCGGCAAGGGCAAGTTCAACGCCTATTCGGCAGGCTCCGAGCCGGCGGCCGGGCCGATGCCGGAAGTACTCACCAAGCTGCGGGCGCTCGGCCACGACGTCGAGCGGTTGCGCTGCAAGTCGTGGGACGACTTCACGGGCCCCGACGCCCCGCGTATGGATTTCGTCATCACGCTTTGTGACGTACTGCAGGGCCAGCAGTGTCCGGATTTTGGCGACAAGCCGGTGACGGCTGCCTGGCCGCTGCCCGATCCCGCCAAGTTCACCGGGTCGGCGATCGAGCGCGCCACGATGATCAACGAACTCTACGGCATGATCCGCCGGCGGCTCGAGATCTTCGTCAACCTGCCCTACGCGTCGCTCGACCGGATGGCACTGAAGAAGCGCCTCGACGAGATCGGCGATTCTGCCCGGCTGCCGGCCTGACGGGGCACGTGATGAAAGTCGGCATCAATGGCATGGGCCGCATGGGGCGGCTCGCGCTCCGGGCGGCGTTCGGCGGTGTTCATCGCCCTGCGGATGATCCTCGCCGGGGCAACCGCCTCGACATCGTCCACGTGAACGAAATCAAGGGTGGTGCGGCGGTAACGGCCCATCTTCTCGAGTTCGACAGCATGCATGGCCGCTGGCACGCGCCGTTCGAGGTCGACGCCGACAAGGGCATTGCGATCAGCGGCAAGTATCTCGGCTTCAGCGCGGCCGCCTCTCCTGGCGAAGTTGAGTGGGGCGAGCTGGGCTGCGACATCGTCCTCGAATGCACCGGCAAGTTCCTGAAGCCGGAGCAACTCCAGGCTTATTTCGATCGCGGCGTGAAAAAAGTGATCGTCGCCGCGCCGGTCAAGGACGAGCGCGCGTTGAACGTCGTCGTGGGCGTCAACGATCATCTCTACGAGCCGGCGCGGCACCATCTGCTGACTGCGGCCTCCTGCACGACCAACTGCCTGGCGCCCGTCGTCAAGGTCGTCCACGAGTCGATCGGCATCCGTCACGGCCAGATCACGACCATCCATGCCCCGACCAACACCAATGTCGTGGTCGATGCGCCGCACAAGGACCTCCGGCGCGCCCGCTCGGCGATGCTGTCGCTGCAGCCCACGACGACGGGCAGTGCCACGGCGATCACGGTCATCTATCCCGAACTCAAGGGCAAGCTGAACGGCCATGCCGTGCGCGCGCCGGTGCTCAATGCCAGTCTCACCGACTGTGTGTTCGAACTGAAGCGCTCGACAGCGGAAGCCGAGGTCAACGAGCTGTTCGCGACGGCGGCAAAAGGGCCGTTGGCCGGTATTCTCGGCTACGAGACGCGGCCACTGGTATCGGCAGACTACTGCAACGACACGCGCAGCTCGATCGTCGATGCACAGAGCACGATGGTGACGGATGGCACGCTGCTCAAGGTCTACGCGTGGTACGACAACGAGATGGGCTATGTCTGCCGCATGGTCGATCTCGCCAACATGGTGATCGAAGCGGAGGCATGATGGCCCCGGCGGTGCGCGACTACCTGATCGTCACGGCGTCCTACTGGGGGTTCACCCTGGTGGACGGTGCGCTCCGGATGCTCGTCCTGCTGCATTTCTTCAAACTCGGCTATTCGCCGTTCACGCTCGCATTCCTGTTCCTGCTCTATGAGTTCGCCGGCATCGTGGCCAACCTCGCCGGCGGCTGGCTGGCCGTGCGCTTCGGCATCCCGCGCATGCTGGCGGTGGGCCAGATTCTTCAGATCGCAGGCCTCGGCATGCTGTCGGTGCTGGACCCGGCCTGGACGGCCGCCGCTTCGGTCGCCTGGGTGGTGGCGGCCCAGGGCATCGCCGGGCTGGCGAAGGACTTCACCAAGACCGCGTCGAAGTCGGCCATCAAGGCGACGGCGGCGGAGGGCTCGGGCCAGCTCTTCAAGTGGGTGGCCTGGTTCACCGGTTCGAAGAACGCGATGAAGGGCATCGGGTTCTTCGTCGGCGGTCTGCTGCTCGATGTCGTCGGCTTCAAGTCCGCGCTGTGGCTGATGGCCGGTCTGATCGGCGTCATTCTCGTCGCCGGACTGTTGTTGTTGCCGCGCCAGCTCGGCAAGGCGAAATCGTCCAGGACCATGCACGAGCTGTTTGCCAAGTCGCGCAGCATCAATCTGCTCGCGGCGGCGCGAATTTTCATGTTCGGTGCGCGCGATGTCTGGTTCGTGGTCGGGCTGCCGGTGTTTCTCTACGCCGCCGGCTGGCGCTTCGTCGAAGTCGGTGCCTTTCTGGCGGCGTGGACCATCGCCTATGGCGGCATCCAGGCGGCGGCGCCCAACCTGGTGACCCGCAGTGCCGATGGGCTGAGCCGGGAGGTGCCGAACGCGCGACTGTGGGCCGGTCTTCTCGTTGCCGTCCCTCTGGTGCTCGCGCTTCTGCTGCAGAGTCCGGGGCTCTGGCGCCCCGACATCGTGGTGGTCCTGGGCCTCGCACTTTTCGGCCTGCCGTTCGCGGTCAATTCCTCGCTGCACTCCTATCTGATCCTTGCCTACGCCGGTTCCGAGAAGGCCGCGGAGGACGTGGGCTTCTACTACGCCGCCAACGCGACCGGCCGTCTGCTCGGCATCCTGCTGTCCGGCGCGCTGTACCAGGTGGCGGGCATGACGGCCTGCCTCGTGGGGTCCACGGTCATGCTGGCGGCGTGCTGGGCAATCACCTTCATGTTGCCGACTCGCGCCGGCGGACGGGCAGCCGGATCGCCTGCCTGAGTTATTTCTAAATTTCTGGAAATACCGTTTGACTCGGTCGCCCGCCGCCCTACATTGGCTGTCATGAAACTCGACGACGCCGCTGCCCGCCTCGAAGCCCTGGGCAATCCCACGCGCCTGAAGATCTACCGCACCCTGGTGCGTGCGGGTGCCGAGGGCCTGCCGGTCGGTCGCCTGCAAAGCAAACTTGATGCCGCCGCCTCGACGCTCTCGCATCACTTGAAGTCGCTGGTGACCGTGGGCCTCGTCACCCAGACGCGCGAAGGCACGACGCTCGTCTGCCATGCCAACTACGACATCATGCGTGAGCTGCTGGGCTACATGGTGGAGGAATGCTGTGCCGAGGGAAGCTGCGCGCCCGTCGTGCTGCCGAAGGTCGCCTGAGTTTTTTTGTCCAGCTATTTCGATGATTCTAGGAGAACTGGAGTAGTCCAATGCCCGATTCAATCACCAAGACCAAGACCGTCGCAATTCTGGGTGCTGGCCCCGTGGGCCTCGCTGCCGCCGCGCACGTGCTCGAGCGCGGCATGGAGCCGGTGGTGCTGGAAGCCGGCCCGACCGTCGGCCATGCGGTGCGCCAATGGAGTCACGTCCAGGTCTTCTCGCCCTGGGAATACAATATCGACAAGGCGGCCGAACGGCTGCTGGCCGAGACCGGCTGGAACAAGCCGCAGCCCGATCATTATCCGACCGGCGCCGAACTGCTCGAGCAGTACCTCGAGCCGCTGGCCACGCGCACGCGACTGAAGGACCGCATCCGCACCAACAGCATGGTGACGAGTGTCGGCAAGGTGGGCTTCGACAAGGTGAAGACCAAGGGCCGCGAAGCCGCGCCCTTCGAGATCCGCTACCAGAACGGCAAGGGACCCGAGCGGCTCACCGCCGACGCGGTGATCGACTCGACCGGCACCTGGTTCTCGCCCAACCCGGCCGGCGCCAACGGTTTGCCGGCGCTGGGCGAGCGCGAGGTCCAGGACCGCATCGCCTACGGCATGCCCGACGTACTGGGCCGTGACCGCGCGCGCTATGCCGGCCGCAGCGTCGCGGTGCTGGGGGGAGGACACTCCGCCATCGGCACTCTGATCGACCTCGCCAAACTCAAGGAAGAAGTGCCGACGACCGAGATCGTCTGGCTGCTGCGCGGCAACGATCCGTCAAAGTCGTTCGGCGGCGGCTCGGCCGACCAGCTCGCCGCGCGCGGGGCGCTCGGTTCGGCCTTCGCCGCCCTCGTCGGCGGCGGCAAGATCTGCAGCGAAACCTCGGTCGGCGTGACCCGGATCACGCGCGATGGCGATCACCTGCGGATCGCAGCAGGCTCGGGCTGCGGGCGCTACGTCACGGTGAACGAGCTGGTGGTCGCGGCGGGCTTCCGGCCCGAGCTCGATTTCCTGCGCGAGCTGCGCCTGTCGTTCGATCCCGCGGTCGAGAGCACGCCGGTGCTGGCGCCGATGATCGATCCCAACCTGCACAGCTGCGGCACCGTGCGGCCGCACGGTGCGCGCGAGCTCGCCCATCCCGAGGCGGGCTTCTACATCGCCGGCATGAAGTCCTACGGCCGCGCGCCCACCTTCCTGATGATGACGGGCTACGAGCAGGTCCGTTCGATCGCCGCCGAAATTGCGGGCGATCACGAGGCGTCGCGCCGCGTCGAGCTGGTGCTGCCCGAGACCGGCGTGTGCAACGGCCCGGCGCCGTCGGTGTCGGCTGACGGGGCGACGACGGCCGGCGGTTGCTGCCCGGCGCCCGCTGCGGCAACGGCCATCGAGCCGGTGCCCGCCGCATCGGGATGCTGTGCGCCGAAGGCCACGCCGGCGGTGACGCCCGCGCCGGTGGCCAGCGGTTGCTGCGGACCCTCCACGAAGGCGTAAGCGAGGAGCGCATGGAAGCCGCCACCAACAGCGTCGCTCACAACCCCGTACCGCCGATGACCCCGTTGCTGTCGGCGGCCGACGGCCGCGAGTTGCCCGATGCGCTTCTCGCCAAGTGGCCGGTGATCGAACGCGGGCGCTTGCGCGGCGGTGCGGTGATCGCGCCGGACCGCGAATGGGTGGTGCCCCTCGAGCCGGAGACACCAGCCTACTGATGACAAGTTCTGCCCGGGGCGCTTCCTCGGCCACCAGCGGCGGCCTTGTCGCCATCGCGGCGCTGATCGGCGTGTTCGCCACCACGCCCGGCCAGACCGTCGGCGTGTCGGCCTTCATCGATCCCATGGTGGCCGATCTCGGCCTCGACCGCGCGCACGTGCTGCTTCTCTACAGCCTGGGGACGTTCCTAGGCATCCTGACGGCGCCTTTCGTCGGCAAGCTGGTGGACCGCTTCGGGCCGCGCCGCCTCATCGTTCCCGTGGTCGTTGCGGTAGCGGCGGCCTGCGGCGTCATGAGCCTCGCCAACAATGCCTGGTCGCTGGGTGCGGGGTTCCTCGTCCTGCGCGCCGCCGCCATCGCCGGCCTGAGCCTCGTCACCATGCAGATGGTCAACCTCTGGTTCGACCGCTTCCGCGGCCGGGTCACCGCGCTCGCCATGATGGGCCTGGCGCTGGGCGGTCTCGTCATTCCGCCGCTGATCGAGCCGGTCATCCAGGGTCAAGGCTGGCGGACAGCCTATCTCGTGCAGGCAGCCGGCGTGCTCGCGGTCATGCTGCCGGTCGGGTTGGCGTTCTACCGGAATCGGCCGGAGGAAAGCGGCGCTGCCCGCGATTTCGGCCGGCGCGTGGCCGGCGGCACTTCGATACCGGCAGTCGGCCTCACGCTGGCGGAGAGCCTGCACACGAATGCTTTCTGGTATTTCAGCGCCATCACGATCCTCTCCAACGGGGTCGGCACTGCGCTGATGCTCGACCATGTCCGCGCCATGGCAGCGGCCGGCCTGGCGCGCGACAGTGCCATCGGCCTGCTGGGGGCGATGACGACGGCACAGGCTGTCGCCACACTCGGCAGCGGCGCGCTCATCGACCGCTTCGGGGCACGGCCGGTCGGCCTTCTGGGTCTGTGCTTTCTCGGGTTTTCCGTTACGTGCCTTTGGAACAGTCCGGCGCTCGGCGGCGGAATTGCCTATGCGGCGACACTGGGTGCCATGATCGGCACCCTGCAGATCGTCTATTCGGCCGGCCTCGCGGAGGCTTTCGGCCTGAAACACCTGGGTACTATCCGCGGCACCCTGTTCGTGGTCGGCGTGTCCGGTGCGGCGGCGGGACCGCTGGCGTTCCTGTTGTCGCCGGCCATGGCCTATTCGATTTTTCTGGGGATCGCCGCCGTTGCTGCCACACTCGGCCTCGTCGCCATGCGCTTCGGGGTCAAGAAAACGTGACGGAGACGAGCAGAACAAGTTCGGGCGCGAAGCTGGTCGCGGTCGTCTGCACGGCGCAGATCTTCGTGCAGATCGGCGCCGGCTTCTGGCCGGCACTGCTGCCGCAGATGATGCAGCTCTGGCAGCTTTCCAACAGCGAAGCGGGCTGGATCACCGCCATCTTCTTTGGCGCTTACATGGTTTCGGTGCCGGTGCTGGTGACGCTCACCGACCGGATCGACGCCAAGCGCGTCTATCTGTTCGGCGTCGCCTGCACGGTGGCGGGCCACCTGCTGTTCGGCCTCTATGCCGATGGCTTCTGGTCGGCCTTTGCCACGCGGGCGCTGGCCGGCATGGGCTGGGCCGGCACCTATATGACGGGGCTGAAGCTGCTGGCCGACCAGGTCGATGCCAGGATGATGTCGCGCGCCGTCACCGGACACGCCGCCAGCATCGGCATCTCGGGGGCGGTCTCGTTCCTGCTGGGCGACGTGCTGGCCGACCACTTCGGCTGGCGCGCGGCCTTCACGATCTCCGCCGGCACGGCCCTCATCGCCTGGCTGATGGTGGCGCTCGTCGTGCCCTGGCGGGCGGCCCCTCCGCCGCGTGCGCACGACCCGAAGGGGAAGCAGGCCGCGCTGTTCGATTTCCGTCCCGTCGTGCGCAACACATCGGCGTTTGCCTATTCCGTCGTCTACTGCGTGCACACGCTGGAGATGAGCGCGCTGCGCGGCTGGGGCGTGGCCTTCCTCGCCTTCGTGGCGGGTTACACCGGCTTTTCGGATGAGACGCTGTCGCCGGCCCTCGTCGTTACCGTGCTGGCGCTGCTCGGCACCTTTACCAGCATCGTGGGCAACGAGGCCTCGATCCGCTTCGGCCGCCGCCGCCTCGTGGCGACGGCCATGATTCTGTCGATCCTGTTCGCGGCGACCGTCGGCTTTCTCGGATCGCTCAGCTACTGGCTCGCCGTGGTCCTGCTGGTCGTCTACGGCATGGTGGTGTGGCTCGACTCCTCGTCGGTGACGGCGGGTGCGGCGGGCAATGCCGAGCCTTCAAGGCGCGGCGCCACCCTCGCGGTTCATTCGACGCTCGGCTATGCCGGCGGCTTCGTCGGCCCTCTGGTCGTCGGCTTTACGCTCGATCTCGCTGGCGGCATGTCGCCGATGGCCTGGGGACTAGCGTTCCTCGTCGTTGCGGTGCTGATGGCGCTGGCGCTCGCCGCCTTCCTGTTCATGCGGCCACGCGAGCTCGAGGGAGATCGCAAAGCCGTGTGATCAGTCGCGAATCTGGTGCTTCATCAGCTCGTCGCCGAGGCGGCCGGTAAGGAACAGGCCGCACATGCGGTAGTCGCTGATCAGCGACCACAGCGGCGCCTCGAAGGTGGCGGGCTTGTTCTTCTCGACGAAGAAATGGCTGAACCAAGCGGGGCCGTAGCCGAGGAAGGGCACGGCCAGCAGTGCCCACCAGTTCTGGGTGGCGAGCGCCCAGACCAGGAATGCGGCCGAGCCGATGGTGCCGACGTAGTGGATGGCACGCGTCGACGGCTTGGCGTGTTCCCGAAGATAGAACGGCCAGAACTCGGCGTAGGTCTGGAAGCGTGCGGCCATGGGACCATCATACCGCCTTCGGCGCCGGGCCGAGAAGGTCCCACTTGTTACCCGCGAGGTCGAGGAAGACGGCGACCTGGCCATAGGCCTCCGTGCGTGGCGGCCGGACGAACTTGACCCCCGCCGCGACCATTCGTCGGTAGGTCGCGCCGAAGTCCTCGACCTGGAGGAAAAAGCCGACACGGCCGGCGAACTGGTTGCCGACGATGTGCTCCTGTTCCTCGCCGTCGGCCCTTGCGATCAGGATCGCCGTTGCCGCGCCCGGCGGGCGCACGACGACCCATCGTTTCGGCCGGCCGTCGTTGGTGAGCGAGGGGACGTCTTCGACCAGCTCGAAATGCAGGACGCGAACGAAGAAGTCGATGGCCGGGTCGTACTCCTTCACGATCAGGGCAACGAGGTTCAGGTGCGGCATGACGGGGACTCCCGTGTCTCAGCCCAACGCTCCGGACTTCTTCAGCGTGTCGATCTCGTCGGCCGAGAAGCCCGCATCGCGCAGCACCTCGTCGTTGTGCTGGCCGACGGCGGGCGGCGGGCCTGCGGTGCGCGGCTTGGCGAAGCCCAGGCGAATGGGCGTGTTCACGGTGCGCGGGATGTCGGGGTTGGTGGTGTCGGCGAAGATGCCGGCATGGCGCGCCTGCTCGTCGTCGATCACGTCGGCCAGGCGGCCGATCACGCCGAACGGAATGCCGGTGCCGGCGAGCGCCTGCTCCCACTCGGCGTAGGGGCGGGCAGCGAAGACCGGCTTGAGGATTGCGTAGAGATCCATCGCATGGTCGCGGCGTTCGGGCCGGCCGGCGAAGCGTTCGTCGATCAGGAGTTCGGGTCGATCGATGACGGCGCAGAACGTCTCCCAGAGCCGGTCGTCGCGCACCATCAGGAGCTGCAGCCAGCGATCGTCCTGGGTGCGGTAGAGATTGGTAAGCGCGTTGCGCGGCTTGTCGGGTCCGAGGCGCGGCGGCAGCTTAGCGCCGATCAGCGCGCCGGCGGCGGAGGTGCCATTGGCCCAAACGCCGTTGGCGTAGAGCGAGGTGCCGACCCAGCCGCCTTTGCCGGTTTGATCACGACGGCGGAGCCCCATCAGGATCGCGGCGACGAGAGTCATCGCCGTGGCGCGATCGCCCTGCGCCGGCAGCGAGACGCCGGGGGGGCCGTCTTCGTAGCGCGCTGCATCGAGGATGCCGGAGCGGCCGAAATAGGCGGTGATGTCGAAGCCTGGCCGGTCGCGGTCAGGGCCGGTCTCGCCGTAGCCGGTGAGCGAGCAATAGACGAGGCGCGGGTTCAGCGGCTCGATATCCTCCCAGCGCAATTTTAGCCGCTCGCGGGCCGGCGGCGGGAAGTTCACGATCATCACGTCGGCGCGCTTCAACAGACGCTCTAGGATGGTGCGGGCGCCGTCGGTCTTCAGATCGAGCGCCAGCGAACGCTTCAGGCGGCCGTCGAGCTGCCACGGAAAATTATGGTCGCTCTGCGGGTAGCTCGCGTTCTTGTAACTGTTGCGGTGCGGGTCGCCGTCGACAGGCGGCTCGATCTTGATCACGTCAGCGCCGAAGTCGGCCAGTGCCGCCGCGGCCGCCGGGGCGGCGATGAACGAGCTGATGTCGAGGACCAGCAGTCCTGCCAGCGGCAGCGGTTCGTCTTTGGTCATCGCCCCCGTGGTCATTTGAGGGCGCCGCTTGCCTTCAGGGTCGCGACCTCTGCGGCGCTGAGGCCCGCCTCGCGCAGCACTGCCTCGCCATGTTCGCCGAGCTCAGGCGCGGCATGTGCGATGCGCTGGCTGGCGAAGCTCAGGCGAATCGGATCGGCCAGGGTGCGCGGCATCTCGGGGATCGCGGTCTCGACCACGGCACCACAGGCCACGGCCTGTTCGTCATCGGGCACGTCCTGCGGGCGGCTGATGACACCGAAGGTGACGCTATGCGCCGCCAGCGCCTCACGCCAATGCTCGTAAGGCCTTGTGGCGAAGGTGTCGCTCAGGAGGGCGGCGAGTTCGGGTGCGCGGGCACGCCGCTCGGGCTCGGTGGCGAAGCGCGGATCCTCGATCAGCGCTTCGAGGCCCATCGCCCGGCAGAGCGGCGCCCAGAGCTTGTCGGCGCGCACGATGGTGAGTTGCAGCCAGCGGTCGTCCTGGGTGCGGTAGATGTTGCCCAGGGCCGAACGTGGCCGGTCGGGCGGCGGCCGATGTGGCAGGAAGGCGCCGACGAGCGCGGCCTGGGCGATCACGCCGCACGACCAAAGGCCGTTGCCGAGGAGCGACGTGCCGACCCAGGAGCCTTCGCCGGTCTTGGTGCGATGCATCAGCGCCATCAGGATGGCCGATACCAGCGTCATCGCCGTCGCGCGATCGCCTTGCGCCGGTCCGGGCACGCCCGGCGGTCCGCCTTCGTAGCGCTGCGCATCGAGGAGCCCTGAGCGGGCGACGTAGGCGGTGGCGTCGAAGCCCGGCCGGTCGCGGTCGGGACCGCTCTCGCCGTAGCCGGTCAGCGACGCATAGATCAGCTTCGGGTTGATCTTCTTCACGTCGTCGTAGGCGAGGCGGAGCTTGTCGCGCACCGGCGGCGGGAAGTTGCAGATCAGGATGTCGGACTTGGCGATGAGTTTGTCGAGCGCGGCGCGCGCGTCGGCCTGTTTGAGGTCGAGTACGATGGAGCGCTTGTTTCGCGAATCCATCTGCCAGGGATAGTTGACCGGGCTTTTCGGATAGTTCGACGAATCGTGCATGATCCGGCGGTTGGGGTCGCCCTCCGGCCCTTCTACCTTGATCACGTCGGCGCCCCAATCTCCCAGCACCACGGCGGCGGCCGGTGCGGCGATGAAAGAGCTGATGTCCAGAACGCGCAATCCGGCCAAGGGCAGGGCTGTCTCGGTCATTTAATGTCCCCTTTGCGCCGATATGGGCGCGACCCTCTAGTATCCGTCAAGACCGCCCGGTAGCGTGGTTTCGGCACGCGGCGTGCTTCATAGAATTCAGAGTGGGGACTTCAGTGGCGAAGAAGCGCAAACCTAATTTTCTTGTGGTCCTGATCGACGACCTCCGGTTCGACGAGCTGGGGATCTGCGGCCATCCCTATATGAAGACGCCGCACATCGACCGCATCGGCCACGAAGGCGCGATGTTCACCCAGGCGTTCCACACCACGCCGCTCTGCTCGCCCAACCGCGCCTCGATCCTGACCGGCCAGTATGCGAGCCGCCACGGAATCATCGACAATGTGGCGCGCGATGCCCACAGCCATCGCCTGCCCAACTACCACGTCATCCTGCAGCGGCTGGGCTACGAGACTGCCCATGTTGGCAAGTGGCACATGGGCAATTCCGGCGGCCCGCGGCCGGGCTACGACAGGTGGGTGAGCTTCCCCGGCCACGGCTCGATCGTCGATCCGGTGCTGAACATCGACGGCGATGAGAAGCAGCACAAAGGCTACATCACAGACTTGCTGAACGGGCACGCCGTCGATTTCCTGAAGCAGAAGCGCGACAAGCCGTTTGCCCTCTTCTTCGCGCACAAGGCCGTGCATCCCGACGCCTACCAGGCGGCCGACGGCACGATCGATTTCACCGACGGCGGCTACCGGCCCGCGCCGCGCCATGCCGACCTTTACAAGGGCGCGCATTTTCCGCGCCGGCCCAACGTGCTGCCGGCGGACAAGGTGGTGAAGGACAAGCCGGCCTGGACCGAAGCGCTGGCGATGCGCACCGGCGAGGCCTCGCGCAAGCTGCTCGACGGCATTCTGGCCGGCACCGACGAGGAGATCCGGCTGCGCGCCGCCATGATGGCGTCGGTCGACGAGGGCATGGGTGACGTCTTCAAGGCATTGGAGGAGAGCGGCGAACTCGACAACACCTTCATCCTGTTCCTGGGCGACAACGGCTATTTCTTCGGCGAGCACGGGCTCGGACCCGAGCGGCGCTTCGCCTACGAGGAAGGCATCAGGTCGCCGTTCCTGATCCGCTATCCGGCGTGGTTCAAGCCCGGCACGATGAACGACGACCTCGTGCTGGCGCTCGACATCGCGCCGACCCTGGTCGATCTCGCGGGCGGCAAGGCCAAGGACTTCGAGACCATGCAGGGACTGTCGCTGAAGCCGCTGGCCCTAGCCGCGAAGGTCAAGGGAGCCAAACCAAAAGGCTGGCGCAAGGCCTTCATGTGCGAATACTTCAGCGAGAACGCCATGCCGTGGCTGATCGGCATGAGCTACAAGGCGATCCGCACCCGGCGCTACAAGTACATCCACTGGACGCAGAAATCGCTCGATGGCGTGGCGTGCGACGAGCTCTACGACCTCAAGAGCGATCCCTACGAAATGAAGAACCTCGTGGGCAAGCGCGGCAAGGGCGGGCTCGTGGCCCGCCTGCGCCAGAAGCTCGCGACCTTGGTTGCGCAATCCGTCGGCCTCTAGGAGACATGTCATGGTGATCACGAAGAGAGTGTTTCTCGCGTCGGCGTTCGCAGCCTTGTCGAGTCCCGCGAAGTCGCAGGCCTGGCCCGCCAAGTCGATCCGCATGATCGTGCCGCTGGCGCCCGGCGCCACCGCCGACATCGTCGCCCGCCTCTTCGCCGATGAACTCGGCAAGTCGCTCGGCCAGACAATCGTTGTCGACAACAAGACCGGCGCCGGAGGAACGATCGCCACGGCCGAACTGGCACGCGCGCCGGCCGACGGCTACACGATGGGTCTGGTCTCGCAGGGCACGATGGTCTTCAACATCGGGCTCTACAAGACACCGGGCTACGACTCGCTGAAGGACCTGGCGCTGGTGGCGGTGAGCGGCGGCGTCTCCAACGTCCTGATCGTGTCGCCCGACAATCCGGCCAAGACCGTGGCCGACCTGCTGGCCCAGGCACGCGCCAAGCCGGGCGAGCTCACCTATTCCTCGGGCGGTGTCGGCACCAGCCATCACATGTCCGGCGTCCTGCTCGAACTCAGGACCGGCGTGAAGTTGCAGCACGTGCCCTATCGCGCGACGCCGGCCGGCATCCAGGCCGTCGCCAACGGCGAGGTGGCGATGGGCCTGTTCAACACGCCGACGGTCATCGGACTGATCAAGGGCGGCAAGCTCAGGGCGCTTGCGGTCACCAGCGAGAAGCGCTCCGACCTCCTGCCGGACGTGCCGACGATGATCGAAGCGGGGGTCAAGGACTACGTGGTGAACACCTGGATGGGGTTCGCGGTGCCGGCCAACACGCCCGAGCCGGTGATCGCCAGGCTCAACAGCGAGATCAACCGCATCGGTCAGTTGCCGCAGATTCGCGACAAGATGCTGGCCCAGGGCATCGAGATGCTGCCGCCGGGCTCGCCCGCGGCGGCGCAGAAGCTGGTCCGGGACGATCTCGCTCTGTGGCTCCCCATCATCAAGGCTTCGGGCGCCTCGGCGGAGTAGTTGCCAGCCCCGGTTCCGGCGCGTATCCCCGTCTGTCCTTCAATCAGGGGAGCGCGCAGAGAAAGCGCACATAGCCATGGGCTACAGAGTCGCCGTCGTTGGCGCGACCGGGAACGTCGGTCGCGAAATGCTGAATATCCTGGCCGAGAGAAACTTTCCGGCTGATGACGTTGTTGCGTTGGCTTCCGCACGTTCGGTGGGCCTGGTGGCGTCGTTTGGCGACAAGACGACGAAAGTCCAGGATCTCGCCAAGTTCGATTTCAAGGGCATCGACATCGTGTTGAGTTCGCCCGGCGCCAAGGTGTCGGCCGAGCACAGCCCGCGCGCGGCCAAGGCTGGCGCGGTCGTGATCGACAACACCTCGTACTGGCGCATGGATCCCGATGTCCCGCTGGTCGTACCCGAGGTCAATCCCAAGGCGATCGCCGGCTACAAGGGCCGTGGCATCATCGCCAACCCGAACTGCTCGACCATCCAGATGGTGGTGGCACTGAAGCCGATCCACGAGGCCGCCGGCATCAAGCGCGTCGTGGTGTCGACCTATCAGTCGACGTCGGGCGCTGGCAAGGAAGGCATGGACGAGCTCTTGAGCCAGACCAAGAGCTTCTTTGTGAACCAGTCGCTGGATCCGAAGAAGTTCACCAAGAGCATCGCCTTCAACGTCATTCCCCACATCGACGTCTTCATGGACGACGGCGCGACCAAGGAAGAATGGAAGATGGTGGTCGAGACCAAGAAGATCCTCGATCCCAGGATCAAGGTGCATGCGACCTGTGTGCGCGTGCCGACCTTCGTGGGCCACGCCGAGGCGATCAATCTCGAGCTCGAGCAGCCGCTCGACGAGATCGAGGCGCGTCGCGTGCTGGCGGCGGCGCCGGGCATTCTGGTCGTCGACCGGCGCGAGAACGGCGGCTACGTCACACCGCAGGAAGTGACCGGCCAGGACAGCGTGTTCGTGAGCCGAATCCGCACCGATCCCACGACCGACAATGGTCTCGCGATGTGGGTGGTCAGCGACAATCTGCGAAAGGGCGCGGCTCTCAATGCGGTCCAGATCGCCGAGGAGCTGATCAAGGGCTACATCTAGTAGGCAGGGACGCCGGAAGGCTCGAATCGGCGGCATTTCCGGGGTTGTCGGATGGTCAGATAAGCATTTTAGTCCAGATGCTTATTGATCTTGCTTGATGTAATATAGCAATACGCCCACGCGAGCCCGCCGTGACCGACACGCCGACCATCCATCCGACGAAGCCGGAGTCCACGGCCTCCACCCAGCCCACGCCGCTGTTCGGCAGCGAAGCCGACAGCTTCGTGCAGCAGCTGCGGCTGGCCGCACAGGCGCATCGCTCGGGCCGGCTGGACGAGGCGATCTCTTCTTATCTGCGGCTGCTCCAGGTGCGGCCCTATCACGCCGAGCTTCACAACAATCTCGGCGTGGCGCTCAGGCTGGTCGGCAAGCTCGACGCCTCGGTTTCGCATCATCGCCTCTCGCTCGCCGCTGATCCCGACAATCCCGCGCTCCATTCCAATCTCGGTAATGCGCTGCGCGCCGCCAACCAGCTGGACGAGGCGGTAAAGCACCACTTCCATTCGATCACGCTCAATCGCGACTATGGCGAGGGCTTCTTCAACCTGGCGCTCTGCCTGCGCGATCTAGGCCGCCTGGACGAAGCCGTCGGCTGCTTTGGCCGCGCGCTGGCGCTCAATCCCGACAACCGCCGCGCCCGTGTCGAACTCGCCATCGCGCTCCTGATGCGCGGCGAGCTTGCGGAGGGCTTCGCCGCTTACGAAACACGCAAACGCCTTCCGGAAACGCCGACACCGGAGTTCAGCCAGCCGGCCTGGGACGGCGGGCCGCTGCAGGGCAAGCGCATCCTGCTCTATCCCGAACAGGGCCTCGGCGACGTACTGCTGTTCGTGCGGTTCGCGCGTGAACTCAAGAGCCGCGGCGCCACGGTCGTCGTGTTGTGCCAGGCACTCCTGAAGGAGCTGCTGGCTGGTGCCGACTTCATCGACGAAGTGGTGGCCGAAGGCGAGAAGCTGCCCGACTTCGACGCCCATGCCTCGATGGTGTCGCTGCCGCATCTCTGCCGTGCCAGTTTCGCCGCACTCGCCGCCGCACCCTATCTGCGCGCGCCGGCCGAAAGCCGGATCAAGCTTGGCCGCCGCGACAAAGCCAGGCTGCGTATCGGCATCTATTGGGCGGCCATGCCGGGCCAACTCCTCGATCGCCAGCGCTCCGTGCCGTTCGCGCATTTCCTGGGTCTGGCCGGCGATCCGGAACTGCTGGTGTTCAGCCTGCAGGGTGGTGCGCACCAGAAGGACATCCAGCAGCATGGCGCGGGCGGGCTGGTCCACGATGTCGGTCGCGGCATCTTCGATTTCGCCGAAGCCGCCACCGCGCTGTCGCAGCTCGACCTGCTGATCTCGATCGACGCGCCGATTGCGCATCTGGCGGCGGCCACGGGCATGAAGACCTGGGTGTTGCTGCCCTCGACCGCCGACTGGCGGTGGCAACTGGGTGGCACCGAGGCGCCTTGGTATCCCTCGGCCCGCCTGTTTCGTCAGACCAGGTCTGGCGACTGGGACTCGGTCTTCACAGAAGTCCGCGCCGCAGTCGCCGCGCTCAAGCAGCAGGCGCCGTCCGCCTAGCCCTGAAACGCCGCAGATCGTCGGCGGTATCGACATCGTCCAACGTATCGGCCTCGCCGACGGAAATCGCCGCGGGCAGGTGGGCGCGCGCGTCGGTCAGCGTCTGTGCCGAGGACCAGCGCACATTGGCGAACATTCCGTGAGGCATCGGCCTGCTGCGGCGCGATCCGACCAGCCAGAAACCGCCGTCGCTCGCTGGTCCGAAGATGAGGTCGTGCCGGCCCAGCAGGCGAAAAGCGCGCGCGATGTGAATGGGGCGCATGGCGGGAATATCGCTGCCGACCAGTACGACCGGACCTGCGGGCAATGTCCGGAACGGCAGCAGCATGCGCTGGCCGAGATCGCCATGGCCCTGCGGCCGCACGCGCCCGGGCGGCACGGTGCCGCGCCACGTGGCATGGCCTGTCTCTTTGTCCGGTGTCACGAACAGCCAGACGGTCCAGCGCGGATCGCGCGACAGCGTCGCGATCTGGCGGTCGAGGGTCATGCGATAGAAGCGCATCGCCTCGGCGGCGCCGACCTCGCGGGCGAGGCGTCGCTTGACCCTGCCGAACTGCGGCGCGCGGGCAAAGATAACGAGATGGCGCTTCATTTTCCGTACAGGTGCGCGATGGCGGCGGGCGGTACGCCGGCGAAGTAGAGCGTGAGGCAGGAGAGGTTGCGCAGCGGGCGCATCGTCCAGCCATCGCGCTCGTAGCGCGCCGCCGAGGTGACGGAATCGGCATCGAGCGGCACCAGGTTCTTTCGGCCGATGCGACGGACCAGGTCGACGTCTTCCATTAGCGGCAGCGGCTTGAAGCCACCGAGATATTCGTAGAGCGCGCGCGCGATCAGCAGCCCCTGGTCGCCGTAGGGCAGGCCGAGCCTGCGGGACCGCCACTCCGCCAGCCGCTCGACGCGACGGGCGCGCGGGTCGGCGGAGTCGAAGCGCAGTCGGAAGTAGCCCGCCTTGCCGATGTTCACATGCCGCGAGGTGAAGGCCTTGACGGCGTTGGTCCATCCGGGCGCCAACGCGGTGTCGCCGTGCAGAAAAAGAATCCAGGAAGCGTCGCCGGCGAGGGCGCCCGCGGCGAGCTGGCTGCCGCGCCCGGCAGGCGCGGTCACGACAGTCGCGCCGGCCTGTCGGGCGATCGCTGCGGTATCGTCTTTCGATCCACCGTCACAGATGGCAATCGCGATCGACAGGTCGGCCTGCAGGGACGCCAGCGTGGCGGCGAGCGTCGCGCCGGCGTTCAGCGTCGGGATGACGACATCGAGCGTTGGTGTCACTGACTGCAGGCAGCACCACCCAGGACGCAGAACTTGGCGCAGTGCGGGTGGTTGAGGCGGACGGGATCGACGCTCTCGGCCAGCGAGCGGCCCAGCTCGAACTGCGGATCGTAGGGCAGGAGCGTGCAGGCAACGACGGCGGGGCGCTCCGCGCCCTTGCGTTTGACCACCATGCGCGAGGTGGCGCACATCACGCTGTCGGGCGACTTCTTCAGGATGCCCCAGCAGGAGATCGTGATCTCCGGCACGTCGACCGTGTCGTCCATCTCGGGGAACAGCACCAGCGTACCGGGGTTCTGCGCATCGATGGTGACGCCGAGGTGGGCAAACAGCCCGGCATAGCCCGCGCGGACCGCCTCCTCGGACTCGTCCGAGAAATGACGGCCGGCGACGTGAACGTCGAAGCCGTTCGACGCCAGCCACACCAGCCCTTCGATCGTCGGCTTCCAGCTTCGGGCACCGCGTTCGAGTTCATGCAGCGCCGGAGCGTAGTGATCGACCGAGACGCGGATCGTGAGGTTGCGGCCGTGGCGCCTATGCAGGTCGATCAGCGCGCGCTTCATCTTGTGCATCGGCTTCATGGCATTGGTCAGCACCATCGCCTTGAAGCCGCGCGACAGCACCTCGTCCAGCATTGCCGGCAGTTCAGGATTCATGAACGGCTCGCCGCCGGTGAAGCCGATCAGCTTCGTGCCGTGCCGGTCGCGCTCGATTTCGTCCAGGTAGGAAGCGACCTCGGCCGCGCTGAGATAGACCAGCCGGTCGTTCTTGGGCGAGGATTCGATGTAGCAGTTGAGGCAGGTGAGGTTGCACAGCGTGCCGGTGTTGAACCACAGCGTCTCGAGCGATTTCAGCGCGACATGCGCCCGCTGCTCGCCTTTGGCGGTCACCATCACGTCCTTGAACTTCGCCGGATCGAGCAGAAGAGGCAACATCGACGGGTTCCCGTGCGCAATGACTGTGCCAACGTAACACAAACGGCCAAGCGGGAGGGAAACGCCGGGATCAGTCTTGGTCACTCCGGCGTGATCATGTCGCCTCGACCCTGCGCAAAACCTCCGATACGGTTTCCTCAACGATCAAGGGGACCACTATGCTCGACGACAAGGCACTCGACAAAATTCTCCGCAGCGCGCGGACCCACAATGGCTGGCTGTCCAAGCCTGTCACCGACGACCAGATCCGCGCCATCTATGAGCTGGCGAAATGGGGCCCGACTTCGGCCAATTCGCAGCCGGCGCGCTTCGTCTTCGTGCGCACCAAGGAAGGCAAGGAGCGGCTCCGGCCGGCGCTGAGTGCCGGCAATACCGAGAAGACGATGTCGGCGCCCGTGACCGCGATCGTGGCCTACGACACGCAGTTCTACGAGCACCTGCCCAAGCACTTCCCGCACGACCAGTCGGCGATCCACTGGTTCAAGGGCGAGGGCAAGGAAGCGGTCGCGTCGACGACAGCCGTCCGCAACGGCACGCTGCAGGGCGCCTATCTGATGATCGCCGCCCGCGCGCTCGGCCTCGATTGCGGTGCGATGAGCGGCTTCAACAATGCCGTCGTCGACGAAAACTTTTTCCCCGACGGCCGCTTCAAGACCAACTTCCTTTGCAACATCGGCTACGGCGACGAAACGAAGATCTTCGCGCGCAGCCCGCGCATGAACTTCGAAGACGCCTGCAGCTTCGCCTAGAGCCGGAATACCCCAGCGATCTCTTTCCACGGCAGCGGCGCCAGCGAGATCAGCGCCGCCAGCCCGAAGCCCATGATGATGGCGCCGGAACAGCGGTTCAGCCAAAGCATGCCGGTGCCGGTGAAGCGGGCGCGGAGCGCCACCGAGGTGGCGCAGAGGATCGTCCACCACGCCAGCGCGCCGCAGAATACCGACGCCACCAGGAGAGCGGCGTCGGGCAGGCTGGCGCCGACGCCGGCGAGGTTGCGGCCGGCGAAGGCGGCGCCAAAGGCCATCACCGTCAGTGGATTGAAGACGGTGATGAAGAAGCTCGAACTGGCGTAGTGGAAATGAGTCGCGATCCGGTGTTCCAGATCGTCGGCCACCGGATCGCCAACGGTGCGCGGACGGTGGCGCATCGTGGTCCAGCCCATGACGGTCAGCACGATGCCGCCGATGCCCAGCAGCCAGGCTTCGCGCCGGGCAACGAAATCCTCGACGAAGGACAGGCCGAAGGCCGCCACCGCGCCGAACACCGCATCGCCCAGGGCCGCGCCGATGCCGGTCATATAGCCCGCCACGGCGCCCACCGTGATCGAGCGCCGGATGCAGAGCGCCGCCGCCGGGCCCACCGGCACCGCGATCATGAAGCCGATGATCGTACCCTCGACGGCGAGCGCGATGGGATTGAAGGCGAAGCCCGGAACGTTCATCGCCGGCCTAAAATCTTTCGGCCGTGAAGCGGCGCGGCGGCGAGACCAGCCGGTCCTGCGCCGCCACGAGCTGCAACTCGCGCTCGCCCAACTCATGCGTGGCCTGCAGCACGGCGAAGATCGACGAGGCGGCCTTGCCCAGCGCGTCGGCCACGTCGCCGCCAGCGGGCCCCCCACTGGCTAGCCAGTGGGCGGTGAAGAGGGCGGCGACCGCGTCGCCGGTGCCATTGGGCGCGATCTCGAAGCCGATCAGGGGCGTGGCGATTCGCCAGGCGGCGTCGCTGCTTACGGCGACCATTTCGATCTGGTCGGCCGGCGCATCGGCGCGCCGCAGACTGGTGATCAACGCCAGTTTGGGGCCTTTCAATAACGTGCGGGCCGCTGCCAGCGCATCGCCCATGGTTGAAACGCGGCGGCCAGTGAGGTGTTCCAACTCGAAATGATTGGGTGTCACGAGGTCGGCCGCCGGGATGGCGTGCTCGCGAAAGAAAGTGTCGATGCCGGGCTTCACGTAGATGCCAGTGTCGATGTCGCCCAGCACGGGGTCGCAGCACCAGATCGCCTTGGGATTGGCCGCGCGCACACGGCGCGCGGTATCGAGCACGACGTCAGCCAGGGCTGCGTCGCCGACATAGCCGGTGAGCAGGGCGTCGCAGCGCGGCAGCAGGCCCAGCGCCTCGATGCCCTGGACGATCTCGCCCACCTGGTCGGCAGGGGCGGCCCGGCCGCGCCAGGCGCCGTAGCCGGTGTGGTTGGAGAACTCGACCGTGTTCACCGCCCAGACCTCGTGGCCCAATCGTTGCAGGGGAAAAGTTGCTGCCCGATTGCCAACATATCCGTAGGCAACATGGCTCTGGAGCGAGAGGAAGCGCATGGCCGCGGTCAGCTTGCCACAAGGAGGGCCGTCATTATAGTCCGCCGCGTTTCCGGGAGCCTTTAAATGAACACCGTCCGTCCGCGCCGCAGCGTTCTCTATATGCCGGGTGCCAACACACGCGCGCTCGAGAAGGCGCAGACCCTGCCGGCGGATGCCCTGATCTTCGACCTGGAAGATGCCGTGGCGCCTGACGCCAAGGAAGCGGCGCGGGCCAATGTCGTCGCGGCTGCCCGCAGCAAGGCCTACGGCAAGCGCGAGATCGCGATCCGCTGCAATGCGCTCGCTACCGCCTGGGGCAAGGCCGATGTGGCGGCCATCGCCACGTCGGGTGCCGACGCCATCCTGGTGCCCAAGGTCGAGAGTGCCGCTGACGTGGCCGCGGTCGTGGCGTTGCTCGATGCCGCTGGTGCGCCGGCATCGATGGCGGTGTGGGCGATGGTGGAGACGCCGCGGGCCATCCTGCGTGCCGAGGAGATCGCGGGCTCGCATCCAAGGCTGGCGCTGTTCGTCATGGGCACGAATGATCTGGTGAAGGACATGCGGGCGCGCCACACGCCGATGCGCCTGCCGATGATCGCAGCCCTCGGCATCGGCATGCTGGCGGCGCGCGCCTACGGGCTCACGATCCTCGACGGAGTCTACAACGACATCCAGGATGCCGATGGTTTTCGCGCGGCCTGCCAGCAGGGGCTGGAGATGGGCTTCGACGGCAAGACGTTGATCCATCCCAGCCAGGTCGTGCCCTGCAACGAGGTCTTTGCGCCGTCGCCGGCCGAACTCGAGATGGCGGGCAAGGTTGTGGCCGCCTTCAAGGCAGCGCAGGCCGAGGGCAAGGGCGTCGTCACGGTCGATGGCCGCATGATCGAAAACCTGCACGTCGAGCAGGCCGAGCGCGCACTGGCGTTGGCCGCGGCAATCAAGGAGCTGCAGGCAGGATGAGCAAGACCAGTACGAGCAAGACCAGCACGGGCAATTTCTTCGAGGACTTCCGCGTCGGGCAGGAGATTCGTCATGCCACGCCGCGAACGTTGACGGAGGCTGACGCGGCGCTGAACATCGGGCTTTACGGATCGCGCTTCGCCATCAATTCGTCCGACGTCTTTGCCCGCGCGGTTGGCCTGCCGCGCGCGCCGCTCGACGATCTGATGGTCTTCCATGTCGCGATCGGCAAGACCGTGCCCGATATTTCTTTGAATGCTGTCGCCAACCTCGGCTACGCCGAGTTCCGCTGGGGCGTGCCGGTCTATCCCGGCGACACGCTGTCGGCGCACTCGAAGGTCCTCGGCCTGCGCGAAAATTCCAATCGCGCCAGCGGCGTGGTCTGGGTGCGCTCGACCGGTACCAACCAGCGCGGCGAGATGGTGATCGATTACGTGCGCTGGGTGATGGTGCACAAGCGCGATCCTGCGGCGGCCGTGGCGGCGGCCGTGGTACCGAAGACGGCGCCGTCGGTGGCGCCGTCCGACCTGGTCGTTCCCGCCGGCCTCTCGCTGGCCGGCTACGACGATGTCGCCGCGGGCTCGACGTATCGCTGGGAAGACTACGAAGCAGGCGAGCGCATCGATCATGTGAGCGGCATGACGCTGGAAGATTCCGATCACATGTTCTCGACGCGGCTCTACCAGAATACCGCGCGGGTGCATTTCGATGCCTTCGCCGGCAAGGACACGCGCTTCGGCCGGCGTCTCGTCTACGGCGGACATGTGATTTCGCTGATGCGCGCGCTGTCGTTCAACGGCCTCGCCAACGGTTTCAGGGTCGCGGCCATCAATGCCGGCAGCCACGTCGCACCGACCTTCGGCGGCGACACGATCTATGCCTGGTCAGAGGTGCTGGAGACGGCGCCGCTGCCGGGCCGGGCGGATATCGGCGCGTTGCGAATGAGAAGCATTGCGGCGAAGGATTTTCCCTGCAGTTCGTGGCCGGGCAAGCAAGCGGACGGGAAGTACCATCCCGCCATCGTGCTCGACCTTGACTACTGGCTGTTGATGCCGCGGCGCTAGGCGAATTTTCGCAGCGGAATCTGGGACTTAAGACACGCGCAGAGCCGACATTCGTTGACTTGGGGCCGCCGCGCGCTAAAAAAGCTCAGCCGATTTCGGCGAGTGAGGTTTCCCCGCGATGAGCGCCGCCAACCGGCCGGTCCACCGGCCGCTTTCTCCGCATCTGCAGGTCTACCGGCCGCAGCTCACCTCCGTTCTGTCCATTCTGCACCGGGCAACCGGAATCGCCCTCTCGGTCGGCGCGCTCTATCTCGCGACCTGGGTGATCTATGCCGCGGCCAGCCCGAAGGCCTACGCCCTGTTCCAGAGCTTCAATATGTCGATCGCGGGCCGCATCGTGCTTGGCGGCTGGCTGTTCTGCGCCTTCTATCATCTCGCCAACGGCATCCGGCACCTGTTCTGGGACGCAGGCTACGGCTTCGAGATCAAGGACGCCTATCGCAGCGGTTGGATCGTGGTCGCCGTCTCGGCGATCGCCACGGCGGTGTCGTGGATCGTCGGCCTCAGGCTGGTGTGAGGAGCGACCGATGACCGATCTCAGGACTCCTCTCGCCCGCGCCCGCGGTCTCGGTTCAGCCCGCGAGGGCGTGAAGCACTGGTGGGCGCAGCGGCTCACGGCCATCGCGTTGATCCCGCTGGTCGTATGGTTCGCGATCTCGCTGGTGATGCTGAGCGGCGCCGACTACGACATCGCGCGCGCCTGGATCGGCTCGCCGCTGGTCATGGTGCTGCTGATCCTGACGATCGTCATCGGCCTGCATCACGGCCAGCTCGGCCTCCAGGTCGTGATCGAGGACTATGTCCATGGCGACGGCTGGAAGCTGGCGCTGATCGTCGCGGTCAGGTTCGTGGCGGTGATCTTCGGGCTGGCTGCCGTCGTAGCTATCCTGCGTATCGGGTTTGGAGGCTGAGATGGCGGAGTCGAGCAGCGGCAAGAGCAACGGCGCCGCGCCGGGGACGGTCAATGTCGGCGGTCGAGCCTACACGGTCATCGACCATGAGTATGACGTCGTGGTGGTGGGCGCCGGCGGCGCCGGCCTCCGCGCCACCCTCGGCATGGCCGAGAAGGGTCTGAAAACCGCCTGCGTCACCAAGGTGTTTCCGACCCGCAGCCACACAGTGGCGGCGCAGGGCGGCATCTCGGCCTCGCTCGGCAACATGGGTCCCGACGACTGGCGCTGGCACATGTACGACACCGTCAAGGGGTCGGACTGGCTGGGAGACCAGGATGCCATCGAATACATGGTGCGCGAGGCGATTCCCGCCATCGTCGAGCTTGAGCACTACGGCGTCCCCTTCAGCCGCACCCCCGAGGGCAAAATTTATCAGCGCCCATTCGGCGGTATGACCACCGAATTCGGCAAGGGCATTGCTCAGCGCACCTGCGCCGCCGCCGACCGTACCGGCCACGCCATCCTGCACACGCTCTACCAGCAGTCTCTGAAACATCACGCCGAGTTCTTCATCGAGTATTTCGCCCTCGACCTCATCATGGACGAAGGCGGCGTTTGCCGCGGCGTCATGGCGTGGAACCTCGACGACGGCACGATCCATCGCTTCCGCGCCCACATGGTGGTGCTGGCGACCGGCGGCTACGGTCGCGTCTATTTCACCGCCACCTCGGCGCACACCTGCACAGGCGACGGCGGCGCCATGGCGATGCGCGCCGGTCTGCCGATCCAGGACATGGAATTCATCCAGTTCCATCCCACCGGCGTCTACGGCGCGGGCTGTCTGATCACCGAGGGTGTGCGCGGCGAAGGCGGCTACGTCACCAACGCGAGCGGCGAGCGCTTCATGGAGCGCTATGCGCCGTCGGCCAAGGACCTCGCTTCGCGCGACGTTGTCAGCCGCTCGATGACCATCGAAATCCGCGAAGGCCGCGGCTGCGGCCCCAACAAGGATTACATCGAGCTGCACGTCGAGCATCTCGATCCCAAGGTCATCCACGAGCGCCTGCCGGGCATCGCAGAGACCGCGCGTATCTTTGCCGGCGTCGATGTCACGCGCCAGCCCATCCCGATCCTGCCGACCTGCCACTACAACATGGGCGGCATCCCGACCAACGTTCACTGCGAAGTGGTGACGGTGAAGGACGGCGATCCCAACCATGTCGTGCCCGGTCTGATGGCGGTGGGCGAGGCGGCCTGCGTCTCGGTCCACGGCGCCAACCGGCTCGGCTCCAATTCGCTGCTCGATCTCGTCGTGTTCGGCCGCGCCGCCGCCATCCGCGCCGGCAAGGTGCTGACACCGGGCGAGGCGCATCGCCAGATGCCGCATGCCGGCGAGGCCACGATCGCCCGCCTCGACCGCCTGCGCCATTCCTCGGGCGGCACCGGCACCGCGCAGCTCCGCAACACTATGCAGCGGACCATGCAGAACGACTGCGCGGTGTTCCGCACCCAGGAGAGCCTGGATGAGGGCTGCGCCAAGATGGACAAGGTGTTCGAGGGCGTCGCCGATATCCGCGTGAAAGACCGCTCGATGATCTGGAACTCCGACCTGGTCGAGACGCTGGAGTTCGAGAATCTTATCGTCCAGGCTCAGGGCACCATCCGGTCCGCCGCCAACCGCAAGGAAAGCCGCGGCGCGCATGCGCGCGAGGATTATCCGGACCGCAACGACAAGGAATGGATGAAGCACACGGTCGTGTGGGTCGAGGAGAACGGCAAGACCCGCATCGACTACCGGCCGGTCAACCTGCAGCCGATGTCGAACGACGTGCAGTCCTTCCCGCCCAAAGCTCGCGTGTATTAGAGGCTCAGATGGCTGAATTCGCACTGCCCGCCAATTCCAAGATCGGCGTCGGCGAGACCTACAAGGCGGCGGCCGGGACCAAGAACATCAAGACGTTCAAGGTCTATCGCTGGACGCCGGACGACGGTAAGAAGCCCAGCGTCGACACCTACGAAGTCGACATGGACAGCTGCGGCCCGATGGTCCTCGACGCGCTGATCAAGATCAAGAACGAGATCGACAGCTCGCTCACCTTCCGCCGTTCCTGCCGCGAGGGCGTCTGCGGCTCGTGCGCCATGAACATCGACGGCACCAACACGCTGGCCTGCACCAAGTTCATCTCCGAGGTGAAGGGCGACATCAAGATCTACCCGCTGCCCCACATGCCGGTGGTGCGCGACCTGGTGCCCGACCTCAACGTGCCCTACGCCCAGCTCGCCTCGATCGAGCCGTGGATGAAGTCGAGCACCCAGCCGCCGACGCGCGAGCGTCTGCAGTCGCCGGAGGAGCGCGCCAAGCTCGACGGCCTGTGGGAGTGCATCCTGTGCTTCTGCTGCTCGACCTCGTGCCCGAGCTACTGGTGGAGTGGCGAGCGCTATCTCGGCCCGGCCGTGCTGCTGCAGGCTTACCGCTGGATCGCCGACAGCCGCGACGACGCCATCGGCGAGCGCCTCGACCAGCTCGAGGACCCGTTCCGGCTCTACCGCTGCCACACCATCATGAACTGCACCAAGACCTGCCCCAAGAGCCTTAATCCGGCCAAGGCGATCGCCGAGATCAAGAAGATGATGGTCGAACGCACGATCTAGGGCGGTCCTGCATCGAACGGCAAAGGCGCGCCTTGCGGCGCGCCTTTTGCTATGGTGCCGGCATCAGGGGCAAACCAAAGGGGCTCACATGTTTGGGAAATCGATCGGCGCCGCGACGGCGCTGCTGGGTGCGGCCGTGTTCGCGTCGGCGCCGGCCTCGGCCGGCCAGACCTTCGACGCGGTCAAGGCCAAGGGCTTCGTCCAGTGCGCCGTGAACACCGGCCTGGCGGGCTTCTCCTTCGCCGACAGCCAGGGCAAGTGGACCGGCCTCGACGTCGATCTCTGCAAGGCGATTGCGGCGGCGATGTTCGGAGATGCGGAGAAGGTCAAGTTCACGCCGACCACGGCGCAGCAGCGCTTCGTGGCGCTGCAGTCGGGCGAGGTCGACGTCATCACGCGCAACGCGACGCAGACGCTGCTGCGCGACACCGCGCTCGGCTTCAACATCGCCGGCGTGAATTTCTACGACGGCCAGGGCTTCATCGTGCCGACAAAGAGCAACATCAAGAGCGCCAAGGAACTGAACGGCGCCACCATCTGTGTGCAGCCCGGCACGACGACCGAACTCAACCTCGCCGACTATTTCCGCGCCAACAAGATGAGCTTCAAGCCGGTGCTGATCGAGAAGCTCGACGAGCTGCTGCAGGCCTATGCTGCCGGGCGCTGCGATTCCTACACCACGGACGCCTCAGGCCTCGCCGCGGTGCGCGCCGGACAGCTCGCCGGCAAAGGCGAACACACGATCCTGCCCGAGCGCATCTCCAAGGAGCCGCTCGGTCCGATCGTGCGCCACGGCGACGACCAGTGGCTCGACCTCGTGAAGTGGACCTTGATGGGGATGATCGAGGCCGAGGAGATGGGCATCACGTCGAAGAACGTCGACGAAATGCTGAAGAGCGAGGATCCGGCGATCAAGCGCTTCCTCGGCGTCACGCCGGGCTATGGCAAGGCGGTCGGCGTCGACGAGAAGTGGATGTACAACATCGTCAAGCAGGTCGGTAACTACGGCGAGAGCTACGACCGCCACGTGGGCCCGGCCACGCCCCTCAAGCTCGACCGTGGCCAGAATGCGCTGTGGACCAAGGGCGGGCTGATGTACGCCATTCCCTTCCGCTGATCTCTTATGCGGTGCGCTCGAAACGCATCGCCTTGATGCGGCCGGTTGAGACCAGGAGTGCCTCGACCCCGCCGTTGCGGTCGCGGTGCAGGCGGGCGAGCTGGGTTGCCGTGATCCAGCCCGCCGGACTGACGACCTCGACCGTGTCGCCATCGATCCCGTTCAGCGACCACGCCGGCCCGCCTGCAACGAGGGGCCCGCTGACGGCGACGGTATAGTCCGCGCCGCCCCGCCTCACATGCCAGATGGCGCCGGAATCGGCCGAGACATAGGTGCCGGCGATCGCGGCCGGCACCGGCTTGCGGCGGCCGAGTTTCCTGAAGGTCACGATTCGTCCGGCCCCGAGATCGACACGCAGGGTTCCTGCCCGGCCGGGCTTCAGCGCGAATTCGAACGAACCGCGTTCGGCCGCGAACCAGCCGTCGGCCCGTCGGCCGAGCGCGAAGGGCAGGCCGTTCTGCGTCACGACACCCTCGCCGTTGCGCCACGCGAGGTCGAATAGCGACGGCTCGTCGGCGTTGAACCATGTGCCCGCGATCGGCTTGATTTCGGCCTCGACGATCGGCGCTGTGCCGGGCTTCAACTTCTTGTTGCTCTCCAACGCCAGTGCCGCGATGGCGCGCGCCTGGCGCCAGGGGTCGATGCTGCCGAGATTGGCGATCACCACGACGGTGAGATCGGCTTCCGGCACGCGCAGGAATTCGGTGCGGAAACCCGGCCACAGCCCCCCATGGCCGATGGTGGCGAGGCCACGCAACTCGTCGGCCTGCACGCCGCGGCGATACCTGTTGGCGTGACCGCCGGTGAGTGGCGCCACGGCCGCGAGCTGGGCCGGCAGCGTCTTGGGTGTCAGCGTCGGCTGGTCGAAATGCCTGCTCCAGATCAGCAGGTCCTCGACGGTGGAGGTGAGGCCGCCCTCGCCACCCTGCGGATAGGCGTGTGTTGCGCGGCGGAAGCCTGAGGTGGTGTCGCCAAGATAGCCGGTGGCGAGGCCCGGGATCACCGAATCGATCTCCGCCGCCAGCATGGTCTGCGCCATGCCGAGCGGCCTGAAAATGCGCTCGCGCAGAACCTCGCCCAAAGGCTGCTCGGTCAGGTGCTCGATGATCAGGCCCAGCAGCAGGAAGTTGGTGTTGCTGTAGAGGAAGCGGCTGCCGGGCGTGAAGTTGAGGTGGCGATTCCGCAGGCAGGCGGCCAGCAGGTCGGCCGGCCGCGCCGGCTTGTCGAGGCCATGGCCGCCCAGCCGCAGCAACTCGAGAAAATCGGGCAGGCCGCTTGAATTGCGCATCATCTGGTCGATGGTGACCGGCAGCGGCGCGAGTTCAGGCAGGTATTTGTGCGGCGGGTCGGAGAGCTTGAGCTTGCCCTCCGCCGCCAGCATCAGCGCTGCCGTCACCGTGAACTGCTTGCTGACGGAGGCGATGCGAAAGCGCGTGTCGGGGCGGATCGGCACGCTGAGCTCGAGGCTGGCCATGCCGAAGCCCTTGCAGAGCTCGATCGTGCTGCCGCGCATGACGCCCACAACGGCGCCGGGTGAGCCCGGCTGCAGGTAACGGGAGAACAGCGCGGTGACGCGGCGTTCCAGGGCGATCGTCTCGATTGTTTTCGGCATGGTCGCAGTCAAGCGAAGCCCCTCGCTCTTGTAAAGTCGAGCCGCTACCGTGAAGCGAACACAGGAGGAGTGCGCCAATGGAGCGGCAGTTCGTAAAGGTCGAGAAGGGCCTGGGCCCGCAAGGTCGTATCGCCGTCGTGCGCTTCGACCGCGGCGACAACATCAATGCGCTCAGCCAGCAGGCGATGCGCGAGCTGCGCGATGTGCCGCGAGACTTCGAGGACGACCTCGAAACCTCCGTGGTGATCCTGACCGGCTCAGCCAAGGCCTTTTCCGCCGGCTTCGATCTGAAGGATCCAGACGGGCGCGCGCGCGACGGTCTGCCGCTCGGCGAGCGCCGCCATCGTGCGCGGCTCGGCCCCAAGATGTGCAAGGCCTGGCAGGACATGGACCAGGTCACCATCGCCGCGGTCGAGGGCCATTGCATCGGCGGCGGCGCGGCGCTGGTCGTGGCGCTCGATTTCCGCACCTGCGGCCGCTCCGCACATTTCCGCATTCCCGAGATCGAACTCGGCATGAACATGAGCTGGGGCTCGATCCCGCGCATGCTGGCGCTGATGGGCCCGGCCAGGACCAAGCAGGCGGTGATCCTGGCCTCCGATCGGATCGATGCGGCCGACGCGCTGGCCTGGGGCCTCGTCGAGAATGTCGTAGAGGACGGACAGGCGCTCGCCGCATCGATGGCGTTCGCCGAGCGCATCGCCCGCCAGCCGCCGATTCCCGTGCGCATGACCAAGAGCACGGTCAACCGCCTCGCCCACGCGCTCGACGATCTCGGCTCTCACATGGACGCCGATCAGAACATCCTGACCGGATTGACTGACGATTATAAGGAAGGAACCTCGGCGTTCCGCGAAAAGCGCAAGCCGGTATTCAAGGGCCGCTGACTAAAGCTTGCGGCCCGGCAGTTGGTCGACGATCGCCTGGCGTTCGGGGTCGTCGAGCATCGCCCAGCGGCCGATCTCCTCGATCGTGCGTTTGCAGCCGAGGCAGAAGCCGCTTTTCTGGTCGAGCTTGCAGATGCCGATGCACGGAGACATCACGCGCCGCACCATCGACATCGAAGAATCGGCCACGGGAAGGATCAGGGCTTCTTGCTGAGGAGGGCGAGCTGGTTCTGTAGCTCGTCCAGCTTGCGCTTGAGATCGTCGATAACGACGTCCTCCTGAGGCGCCGCGCCTGAAGTGGCCGACGTTTCCGGCCTGGCCATTTCCGACTTGGGTGCGTCCGGGCCGTTGGCGGGCTTTGCGGACGCCGGCGGCTGGCCCGACTGGCCGGCCTGGAACGGATTGAACACCCGCATGGCCTGCTCGAACATTGCCATGTTCTGCTTGCCCATGGTTTCGAACTGCTGGAACGGGTTGAAGCCGAAGGCGTTCCGGAGGTAGCTGCGCATCTGTTCCTGATTGCGCGCGAACTGCGACATCGACATTTCGAGATACTGCGGGACCACGCCCTGCAGGCTGTCGCCATAGAAGGAAATGAGCTGGCGAAGGAACGGGATCGGCAACAGCGTCTGCCCGCCCTTGCTCTCTTCCTCGAAGATGATCTGGGTCAGCACCGAGCGCGTGATCTCGTCGCCGGTCTTGGCGTCGTAGACGACGAAGTCGGTCTTGTCCTTCACCATCTGGGAAAGATGTTCGAGCGTCACGTAGGCGGAAGTCGCCGTGTTGTAGAGGCGTCGGTTCGCGTACTTCTTGATGACCACCGGCGCCGGCTTCGGTCCGCCTTCGGGTACTGCCTGATCGGCCATTACGCTGTCGCTCCTCTAGTTCCCGAGCGCGGTAAACGCTCGTTTACTTCGGACAGGCCACATTAGCGCCGATACCGCAGTGCGACAAGATGGGGTTTGCGCCTGCGAAAGCAGCGTTCGCGGGGTGATGGGCTATAGTGGGTGCATGGCCTCTGATAACGATGAAAAGCCCGTCGATGCTGGCAGCGACTCTGGCGCCGATTTCGACAGGCTGGCCCGGCGCTATCTCGACCTTTGGCAGGGCCAGCTCGCCGGGCTTGCCGCTGACCAGGCGCTGACCGATCAGATCGCTCGATTGTTCGCGGCCGCGAACGCCCAGGTTGCGTCTGCAATGCAGGCCGTCCAAGGAGCACATCATGCCGTCACCCCCTCATCCGCCAAGGCTGGGACCCCGGCCGCTGCCGCTGCATCTGGGCACGGCTCTGATGACGTGGGCGAGCTCCGAAAGCGCGTGGAAACACTGGAAGCCCGGCTCGCCGAGCTCGAAGCAAAACTCTCCGGCTCCTGACGCACCCGTTCCTGAAGCCATTGCGGCGCTTCTGCCCGAGATCGCAGCACTAGAAGCGCGGTCCGGCGCCGGTGAATTCGAGCGCGCCCTGCAGCGCGAGATCGCGCGACGCATGCATCGGCTGGCCGATGGCGTGCTCGCCTATCGCAATCATGCGGTGCATCGCACCCTGGAGAATCCGCCGGCGGTATGGAGCGAGGGCAACACGCGCCTGCTCGACTATGGCGCCACGCATCCGGCGGCCCGCGTCAGGCGCACACGGGCGGTGTTGGTGGTGCCGTCGCTGATCAATCGCTGGGAGGTGCTCGACCTCACCGCCGAGAAGAGCCTGTTGCGCGCCATGGCGGCATCGGGGCTGCGGCCCTACCTCGTCGATTGGGGGACACCCAACGACGAGGAGCGGAAGTTCGACACGACTGCCTACGTTGCGCGCCTCGAACGCGCGCTCGCCTTCGTCGCCAAGCGCGCGCGCCGCGCACCGGCGGTGATGGGCTACTGCATGGGCGGCACGCTCACCGTGGCGCTGGCGGCGCGCCAGCCCCGTCGCGTCGCCGGCCTCGCGCTCCTGGCCGCGCCCTGGGACTTTCACGCCGACCGCACTGGCCATGCCTTCCTGGTGTCGACCGGTCCGTTGCTGGCGGAGGTGGCCGACAAGGTCGGCGAATTGCCGGTCGATATCCTGCAGACGCTCTTCTGGTCGCTCGATCCCTGGCTCGCCATGAAGAAGTTCGGCCGCTTCCTCGGCATGGATCAGCAGGGCGCCAGCGCGCGCGAATTCGTGCTGCTGGAGGATTGGCTGAACGACGGCGCGCCGCTGGCCGGTCCTGTCGCGCGCGAGTGCCTGGTCGGCTGGTACGGCGACAATATTCCCGGCAGCGGCAAGTGGGTGGTGGGTGGCCGTCGCATCATGCCGTCCAAGATCAACGTGCCGTCGCTGGTCATGATCCCGTCGGGCGACCGCATCGTGCCGCCGCTGTCGGCCGCCGCCCTTACCGATCCCATACGTGGACTGAAGCGGGCAACGCGGCGCGATGTGCCCCTCGGCCATATCGGTATGGTGGTGAGTGGCCGAGCACGCGATCTCTGCTGGGAGCCGCTGATCGACTGGTTGCGCGACATTCCCCCCAAGACTCCCGCCAAGATCCGGGCCGCGCGCCGCTGATGTCGGTGCGGCAAGAATCCTTCGACTGGCGCGTGCCGGCGATCTGGGCGGTCCTGCTCACGGCATCGGCCTTCGTGCATGCTTATGTCGAGGTCGCCAGTCACGCCCGCATCGGCCAGCCGGTCGCGTTCGGGCGGGTGCTGATCGTCGAGGCGTGCAGTCATCTCGTGGTCGGCGCCCTGTTGCCGGCCATCTACTGGATGCACCGACGCTGGCCGATCAGCCGCCAGCCGCGCAACCTGATCTTCCATGTTCTGGGGGTCGTGCCCTACAGCATCGCCCATACCGTGGGGATGGCGGCGCTCCGCTTCCTCTGGTTCAGCGGCATTGCTGGCGAAGCCTACGTCTTCCCGCTGACCTTGGACCGGCTGTCTTACGAATTCGCCAAGGACATATTCTCTTACGGGCTGTTGAGTGCCGCCACCGTGGCGCTGCGCATGTTGCTCCAGCGCTTGCCGGAACCTGTGGAGACCCTCGTTGCCACTTCGGGTCCGCTGCCCGAGCGGTTCGCGGTGCGCAAGCGCGGCGGCGCCGAGATCATGGTCGAGGTGGCCGATATCGACCGGGTAGAGGCCTCGGGCAACTACGCCGTCCTCCATGTCGGTGGCGAGACCTTCGAGATCCGCTCCTCGCTGTCGCGGCTGGAAAGCGAACTCGACTCGAAGCGCTTCGTGCGCGTCCACAAGTCTCACCTCGTCAATGTCGCCCGGGTGGTCGAGGTGACACCCTGGGTGAGCGGCGACTGGCGCATCCGCCTGAAGGACGGCAGCGAGGTGAACCTGAGCCGCCGCTATCGCCAGCGCTTCGAGGCCGTGGTGCCAGTCAAGAGCTGACGACGGCCCTCAGCGGCTGCCGGTCGTCCCACCGGGATCGCCGGTCGTCACAAAACACAGCTAATTCAATATCTTGGAAGATAGGGAAGGGCCGTCCGCAACTCCTCCCGAGGTATCGTCATGACCACCCGCCGCGCCGATCTCGACTGGCTGAGAGTCATCGCCTTCGGCCTCCTGATCCTCTATCACGCCGGCATGGCGTGGTCGGGCTGGTCCTGGCACGTCACCAGTGCCGACAGCATCGACTGGCTGCGCGAGGCCATGCGCTTTCTCAACCGCTGGCGCATGCCGCTGCTGTTCCTGGTATCGGGCGCGGCCATCATGCTGGCGCTGGGCGACCGCAGCTCCGGTGGTTTCGTCGTGGACCGCCTGAAGCGACTCCTCCTGCCGCTGGCCTTCGGCATGCTGGTGATCGTGCCGCCGCAGGTCTACCTGGAGCGGCTCTATCGCGGCCAGTTCACGGGCTCGTTCTTCGACTGGCTGCCGCAGGCTTTCTCCGGTGGCGCCTACCCGAGCGGGAACCTGAGCTGGCATCATCTCTGGTTCCTGGCCTACGTGCTGGTGCTGACGCTCGTGCTGCTGCCGGTCTTCCTGTGGGCACGATCGCCGACGGGGCGCGACGCAGTCGAGCGTGCCGGCCTGACGGCTGCCCGCTTCGGGCTGCAGTGGCTGATGGTGTTGCCGCTCGCCGCGTCGACCCTGTGGCTGGTGCCGGTCTCGCACAACATCAACGGCCTGGTCGGCGACTGGAACGGTCTGGTCTCCTACGGCGCGCTGCTGCTCTACGGCGCCTTCATCTTCGGTTCGACCGACTTTCTCAATGCGCTTCAGCGCCAGCGATTGCTCTCTCTGGCCATCGGCATTGCGGCCTATGCCGCGCTCTATGCCGGCTTCTTCCAGGGAACGGTGAGGCCCGTGATCTCACCCGAGGTACGGCCTGCCTTTGCGCTCTTGTCGGCGATCAACACCATGGCCTGGTTGTTCGCGATCCTGGGCTTTGCCCATCGCTATCTGACCGCGCGGCCGGCGTTCCTGGCCGAGGCGACCGAAGCGGTCTACCCATTCTACATTCTTCATCAGACCGTGACGGTGATCGCCGTCTACTGGCTCCTGACCCTGGGGGTGCCGCCGGTCCTGGGATTCTTCGCGGCGATCGTGGCGACCTTCGTCGGCACCTGGGCGATTTACGCAGGTCTGGTGCGTCCCTGGCGCTGGGTACGGCCGTTTTTCGGCATGAAGGCCCTGTCCGGGGAAGGGTTCGGGTCCTTGCCCCGCCCTGCGGCGCGCCTTAAATAGCCGGCAGGGCGGCCTCAAGGAGGATTTCATGAGCACGGATATCGTCATCGCGAGCGCAGCGCGCACGCCCATCGGTTCGTTCAACGGTGCGTTTGGCGCCGTCCCGGCCCACGATCTCGGCAAGGCCGCGATCAAGGGTGCGCTCGAGCGCGCCCATGTGAAGCCGGAAGAAGTCGACGAAGTCATCATGGGCCAAATCCTGACCGGCGGTCAGGGCCAGAACCCGGCCCGTCAGGCCGCCGTCAATTCCGGCATCCCGGTCGAGAAGACCGCGCTCGGCATCAACCAGCTCTGCGGCTCGGGCCTGCGCGCCGTCGCCTTCGGCTGGCAGGCGATCAGGAACGGCGACGCCAGCATCATGGTGGTCGGCGGCCAGGAGAGCATGAGCCAGGCGCCGCACGTCGCCCATATGCGCGACGGCACCAAGATGGGCGACCTCAAGATGGTCGACTCGATGATCAAGGACGGTCTGTGGGATGCCTTCAACGGCTACCACATGGGCAACACCGCCGAGAACGTGGCGCAGAAGTACCAGATCACCCGCCTCGAACAGGACGCCTTCGCGGCCTCTTCTCAGAACAAGGCTGAGGCAGCTCAGAAATCCGGCCGCTTCAAGGACGAGATCGTTCCGGTCACCGTGAAGACCCGCAAGGGCGACGTCGTGGTCGACACCGACGAGTTCCCGCGCCACGGCACGACGGCGGAGGCGCTGGCCAAGCTGCGTCCGGCCTTCACCAAGGAAGGCGGCTCGGTCACGGCCGGCAACGCCTCGGGCATCAACGATGGCGCTGCGGCCCTGGTGCTGATGAGTGCCGACGAAGCCAAGAAGCGTGGGGTGAAGCCGCTGGCCAAGATCGTGTCGTGGGCGACCACGGGCGTCGATCCCAAGGTCATGGGCATCGGCCCGGTGACCGCCTCGCAGGCGGCATTGAAGAAGGCCGGCTGGACGGTGAAGGATCTCGACCTCGTCGAAGCCAACGAAGCCTTCGCGGCTCAGGCGCTGGCCGTCGGCAAGGAACTTGGCCTCGATCCGACCAAGCTCAACGTCAACGGCGGCGCGATCGCGCTTGGCCATCCGATCGGCGCCTCGGGCGCGCGCGTGCTGACGACGCTGCTCTTCGAGATGCAGAAGCGCGATGCCAAGAAGGGCCTAGCCACCCTCTGCATCGGCGGCGGCATGGGCATTGCCATGTGCGTCCAACGCGACTAGGCGCTGCGTCGACAGCGATACGAATAGAGCGGCCCCCGGTCTTCGTCCGGGGGCCGTGTTCGTTTTCGGTCCGATCAGGGATTGCTGGCGACTGCCTGGCCCTTGCGCACCAGTTGGCGTCCCATGACCTGGGAGATTTCCCGCAGCTGCGCGTTGCCTGGAGTCTTGGGCTCGGCCACGAAGAAGCGGCTCTGTCCGGCATTGACCGTGACGATGAGTTCCGTACTGCCCTGGGTGCCGTAAGCGCGGAAGTCGTAGCCCGACGGCGGCAGGTCGAGGCGCATCCAGGTCGAACTGGCGAGGCTGCCGACGGGATACCGGTCCTTCGTAATGCCGATCGGCGCGGGATCCGCACCTGCTTCGTCCCGGATGATGTAGAGCGCGGCCATGCCCTCGTTCGGCTCGTAGAAAGTCTTGCCGTAGGACTTCTGCCATTCCGACCCGGAACCCGGACCAGAGCTGCAGGCGGCGGCCGACAGGGCCAGAGCAGCGGCGATCAACAACTTCATCATGAAAACGACCTCCGCCGCCAGCGTCCGACGGCGGCGCTTCTCGGTCAAGCGGCGCAAGCGGGGGCGGGCATCGTCCGCAGCCGGGCCAGCGGCGACAGCACGATCGCCAGCGCCGACAGGGCGAAGGCTATGGCGATCAGTACCAGGGCGCTTTGCAGGCCGGCCTGGGCGGCGACGAGACCGCCGGCCAGGGCGCCGAGCGGACGGACGCCGTAGATCGCCGTCTGCACCGTGGCGTTGACCCGGCCCATCAGGGAGAGCGGCGTCACGAGCTGGCGCACCGTGGTCTGGCAGATCAGCCACAGCATCGGCCCGAAACCCACCAGGAAGTAGCCGGCGGCGGCGAGCGCAAATCCTGTGGTGGTGCCACCGTGCGCGGGAGCCGCCAGGAACAGGCCCGCTGCCACGACCGACACGGCCGGTCCGAAGATCAGCGTCGCGAGCGGCGGCAGCCGGCGCGAGGCGATCGGTGCCACCAGAGCGCCCAGGATCAGGCCGGCGCCGTAGGCGGATTGCGCCAGGCCCATGCTCGCCGGATCGAGGCCGAGCGGGCCCAGCGCCAACGGCGCCCAGATCGCCAGCAGCGCGAAGAAGGCGAAATTCCAGAAGATCGCGCAGAGGCTGATGCCGCGCAGCAGCTCATGCCGAAGCACGAAGCAAGCACCGGTGCGGATGGCGACCAGGAACGAGGGCCGCACGGTGCCGGAGGGGGCAGGTACGCGAGGCAGCGCGAGGACGCAGGCGAGCGCCAGGGCGGCGCCGAGGGCGGCCAAGGCATAACCCCAGGTCGGAGATAGATGCTGTGCGAGAAGGCCCGCCACGAAGGGGGCGGCGAGGCTGACGATGGCGCGCGCCAGTTCCAGTCGCGCATTGGCCCGGGGCAGATCGGTCGAGGGCACGAGGCTGGGCAGTAGTGACACCGAGGTCAGCACATAGACGACGGTGCCTGATGCGCCGGCGAAGGCCGCGGCCCCGAGGAGACTGGCGGCGCCCGTCGCGGCGGCAACTACGGCGATCGCCGAGGCCAGCAGGCCGAGGCCGAGGGCCGCGATCAACAGCTGGCGGCGCGGCAGGCGGTCGACCCAGGCCCCGGCCGGCAGCGAGACCAGCAGCCAGGCGGCACTTTGGGCGGCGACCAACAGGCCGAGCACGTCGGGGCCGGCGCCCAGGATCAGGGTCGCAGTCAAGGGCAGGGTTGCGAGGGCCAGCTGATCGGCGGCGTGGGTTCCAGCGGCGGCGCCGAGGAGGGCGGTGAAGGGCTTCATGATTGCGCTTCTAGGAGGGGCAATTTTTTGTCTCTATCCGCCACCGGCTGTGAATTCGGACGGAACCGGCTAAAGTGTGCGGGCGGCACGTTTTGGGAGGAAAAAATGGCTCAAAGAGTTGCAGTGGTGACAGGCGGAACGCGCGGCATCGGCGGCGCTATCTCACGCATGTTGAAAGAGAAGGGCTACAAGGTTGCCGCCACCTACGCCGGCAATGAGGACGCGGCCCAGAAATTCAAGGCGGAGACTGGCATCGCCGTCTACAAATTCGACGTCAGTGACTTTGCTGCTTGCCAGGCGGTGATCACGCAGATTGAGAAGGATCTGGGGCCGGTCGACGTGCTGGTGAACAATGCCGGAATCACCCGCGACTCGACCATGCGCCGGCTCACGCGCGACATGTGGGACGCCGTCATCGACACCAATCTCGGCTCCTGCTTCAACATGTCGAAGGCGGTGTGGGAAGGCATGAACACGCGCGGCTTCGGCCGCATCGTCAACATCGGCTCGATCAACGGCCAGGGTGGCCAGTATGGCCAGGTGAACTATGCCGCCGCCAAGTCGGGCATCCACGGTTTCACCAAGGCGCTGGCGCAGGAAGGCGCCTCGAAGGGCATTACCGTGAACGCAATCGCGCCGGGTTACACCGAGACCGACATGGTCGCGGCCGTGCCGGCCAATGTGTTGGAGAAGATCGTGGCCAAGATCCCGGTCGGCCGCCTCGGCAAGGCTGAGGAAATCGGGCGCGGCGTGATGTTCCTGATCGCCGACGATGCCGGCTTCATCACCGGCTCGACCCTGTCGATCAACGGCGGCCAGCATATGTACTGACAATCTGTGCGAAAGCGCCAAGATGGGGCCGGCGTCATGCCGGCCCTTTCCATTTTAGCGGGAGCGACCGATGGCCAAATTGACTGAATACAAGGACATGAACCCGCGGGCGAAGGCGGTGGTCGAGGGCATCGCTGCGGCACGCGGCACCGATCCGGCCGGCATCAACAATGTGTGGAAGGCGCTCGCCCGCCATCCCGAGGTCATGGAGCGCTTTGCCGCCGAAATGAAGGCGGTGATGGCGCCGGGCAAGCTCGACAGCCTCACCAAAGAACTGATCTATCTCGCGGTGTCGGTCGCCAACCAGTGCGACTACTGCACCAATTCGCACGGCTACATGGCGCGCCAGAAGGGCATGAGCGAGGAGATGTACGGGGAATTCATGGCTGTCGTGCTGGCGGCGCAAAAGGGCAACAAGATCGCGACGGCGTATCGTGTGCCGATCGATGCCGCGTTCGAGGAGAAGTGATGATCTGGGATGCCAACCTCTATTTGAAGTTTGCCGATCATCGCGTGCGGCCGGCCCTCGACCTGATGGGCCGGCTCGATCCGGCGAACGGCAATCGGCCAGGCCACGCGATCTACGATCTTGGCTGCGGCGCTGGCAACATCTCGCGCATCCTGGCCGAACGCTTTCCCGCGGCGGAGATAATCGGCATCGATTCGTCGGAGGAGATGCTGGCCAAGGCGCGCACGCAGACGGCCGATGGCCGCGTGAGCTTCGCTAAGGGCGACCTCGCGCAGTTCAAACCGGGCAAGCCGCCGGGAATTCTTTACAGCAACGCCGCCTATCATTGGCTCGAAGGACATATCGACATGTTCCCCGGCCTGATGAAGTTGCTGCCCCTGGGCGGCCAGCTTGCGATCCAGATGCCGCGCAACCACGAGGCGCCGTCGCATGCACTGATGCGCACCGCGGCTGAAGCGGGACCATGGCGCGAGAAACTCGCCCAGGTGCGCACCATCCGGCCGGTTCTGGAACCCGAGCGCTACTACGATGTCCTGAAGCCGCTTTGCTCGGATCTGGAAATCTGGGAGACGATCTACCAGCAGCCGCTCACCGGAAAGGATCCGGTTGCGCAATTCACGGCCAGCACCGGCCTGCGTCCGTTCCTCGATCTGCTGGCCGAGCCGGAACGCACGGCATTCTACGACACCTATGCGGCTCTGCTCGCCAAGGCCTATCCGACACGCGCCGACGGCATCACGATCTTCCCGTTCCGCCGGCTGTTCATCGTGGCGCGCCGCGCATGAGGATCGGCCGCCACCTTGCCGTCGTTGCCGTGCTGCTGGTGGCTGCCTGCCGCGTGCCGGTCTCGTTGGCGGCGCCGCAGACGATGGTGGCGGCGGCTCATCCGCTCGCGGTCGAAGCCGGTCTGGAAATGCTGCGGCGAGGCGGCTCGGCCGTCGATGCGACCATTGCCGTGCAGATGGTGCTGGGCGTCGTCGAACCGCACGCCTCGGGAATCGGCGGCGGCGGCTTCCTGATGCACTACGACAACGCGACCCAGGCCATTGCCGTCTACGATGGCCGCGAGGCGGCGCCGGCGGGCGCCACGCCGACGATGTTCCTAGATCGCGACGGCAAGCCGCTCGGCTATCGCGAGGCCGTCGCCTCCGGCATCTCCGTCGGCGTGCCGGGCGTGCTGGCAATGCTGGAACTCGCGCACAAGGAACACGGTAAGCTCGCCTGGCGCGACCTGCTCGAGCCGGCAATCGCCGCCGCCCGCGACGGTTTTGCCGTGGCGCCGCGGCTCGCGGGCTGGCTCGACCGGATGCGGTGGCTGAAGGATGAACCCGCCATCCGCGCGCTCTACTACAATGCCGACGGCTCGGCCAAGAAGGTCGGCGACCGGATCGCCAACCCCGATCTCGCCGCCACGATGCGCCTGATCGCCGATGGCGGCGCAGGCGTCCTCTACCAGGGCGCGATTGCTGCCGAGATGGTCGAGCGCGTGCGCACTCATGTGAGGCCGGGCACGCTCTCGCTCGCAGACCTCGCCAACTATCGTCCGATCAAGCGCGAGCCGGTGTGCGGGCCCTATCGCGTCTGGATCGTCTGCGGCGCGCCGCCGCCGTCGTCGGGCGGCATCGCAGTCCTGCAGGTGCTGGCGCTGCTCGAACCGTTCCAGATCTGGCGAGACACGCCCAACAGCCTGCGCCCGATCCATCTCATCGCCGAGGCGAGCCGCTTGGCCTTTGCCGACCGCGATCGCTATGTCGCCGATCCCGCCTTCGTGGACGTCCCGACGGCGGGGCTGCTGTCGCCGGCCTACCTCTCGGAACGCCGCTGGCTGATGTCGACGGATCGCAGCATGGGTCCGGTCGGCCCCGGTGTGCCGCCAGGCTATGTCGAGCGCGGGACCAGCCACATGAGCATCGTCGATCGCTGGGGCAATGCCGTCGCCTTCACCACCACCATCGAAGCCCCATTCGGCGCCCAGATCATGCTGCGTGGCTTTCTGATCAACAACGAGCTCACCGATTTTTCGCCGGAGCCCGAAGCCAACGGCAAGAAAATCGCCAACCGGGTCGAGCCGGGCAAGCGGCCGCGCTCGTCGATGTCGCCGACCCTGGTCCTGGATCGCGACCGCCGCCTCGTCCTGGCCGCGGGCTCGGCGGGCGGATCCCGTATCATCGGCGATGCGCTGCATGCCGTGATCGGCATGCTCGACTGGGACCTGCCGGTTGCTGCAGCCCTCGCGCAACCCAGGGTCAACAACCGCAATGGCGCCACGGAACTGGAAGTGGCCACGCCGGTGGCCGGCCTGGCAGACGCCTTGCGCGGCTTGGGGCATCAAGTACAAGTCCGCGTGCATGAGGGTGGCCTCGCCGGTATTCGCCGGTCGGGCGACGGGTGGGACGGCGGTGCCGATCCCCGTCGCGATGGTACTGCCCGGGGAGAATAGTGTGGCCGCGAAGAAACTGCCGAGTGTCCTGCTGCGCGCCGGCGAGGACCGCCGCGTCCGGTCGGGCCATCCCTGGGCCTTCTCCAACGAGATCCTGATGGATGCCGAGACCAAGGCGCTGCCGCCGGGCTCGCTGGTCATCCTGCGCACGCCGGGCGGCGAGGCGCTGGGCGTCGCGACTTTCAATCCGCATTCACTGATCGCGGCCCGGTTGCTCACCTCGAATCCCGAGGCCACGATCGACGCGCTGTTCTTCGGCCGCAAGCTCGCCAATGCCATAGCGCTGCGCGACCGGTTGGTTGGCGTTCCCTACTATCGCCTCATCCATGCCGAGGCCGACGGCCTGCCCGGCGTGATCATCGACCGTTTCGGTGATGCCGTGGTCATGCAGGTGAATTCGGTCGGCATGGATCACCTGACGCCGGTCCTGCTCGAGGCCGTCGAGGCCGAGCTGTCGCCGCGCGTGATCGTGCTCAAGAACGATTCGCCGGTGCGCGAACTCGAGGGCCTGAAGCGCGAGACGACGATCGCCAAGGGCGAACTCGACGGGCCGATCGAGCTGGTCGAGAACGACGCGAAGTTCGTGGCCGACTTGTCCGGTGGCCAGAAGACCGGCTGGTTCTACGACCAGCGCGACAATCGCCGCTTCATGGCGCGCTTCGCCAAGGATGCACGCGTGCTCGACGCCTATTGCTACAGCGGCGGCTTCGGCGTGCTTGCAGCCAAGCACGGCGCCAAGTCGGTAACCTGTCTCGACCGTTCGCAGCCCGCGCTCGACTCGGCCGCCAAGGCCGCTTCCCTGAATGGCGTGAGCGGTGTGATGACTTTCCAGAAGGGCGAGGTCTTCGACACTTTGGAGAAACTCGAACCCAACGGCCGCAACTTCGACGTCGTGATCTGCGATCCGCCGGCCTTCGTGAAGAGCCGCAAGGATATCAAGGTCGGAGTCCAGGGCTATCGCAAGATGGTGCGCCTGGCCGCTCCTCTGGTGGCTCCGGGTGGCTTCCTGTTCGTGGCTTCTTGTTCGCATCTTGTCGAAGCGCCGCT